>CAYNZA010000187.1:0-2389 GCA_964401595.1 uncultured Desulfomonile sp. | reverse complement strand
CGCCAATGGCATACACCGGAATCCTTACCTTGTCATACGCCGTAAATATCGATCGGCCGTCCCTCCAGAATCTTCCATCACGCTGATGCCTGAGGTAGTTAAATATCCATGGCTTCCGGTAAAAACGATTCTTAAGGTAATCACGGTCAATGGCATAGTCCGGCCAGGCAGGCATAAGATTCTCGGTTTCAACCTCCTGGGTGAAGAGGTCTATATGAAGGATGCCATCAATGTTGTGAACATCGTTGGCGTAAAGGTCTTCACTGGCGTGAGTCACCAGTATGGCCTTAAGGGCTTCAGGTTGCCTGATCGCCATCATCAGGGCGTTAAAACCACTCCAGGATTTGCCCTGAAGCCCTATTTTTCCATTACACCAGGGTAGTCTGGCAAGTTCCGCAATGCAAAACTCCAGGTCACGCAATTCATCGTCAGAATACTCTCTATCGACAAACTTTCCCCCGGAGGAGCCCGTGCCACGAATGTCTATGCGAGCCCCGGCTATACCGCGTTCGGCCAGATAAGTAAAAATCGGAAAATCCCGCCCATAAAACATATCGTCCTTGCGGTAAGGAAGCATCTCAATCACCAGGGGGAATTTTTCATTCGGTGATGAGCTGACAGGTGTGAAAAACGTTACAGCCAGTTTAACTCCATCCGGCATCGAGATGTGGCTTCTTTGAATGTTGACTCCATACTCAGGATCATAAAATCTGGAGTTCTGGGAAAGATCACTGCCATGAACCGAATCGCTACCGGGGAATAAAGTGGATAAAAAAAGAAACAAAAAGCCTGAAACACAAGCAATCGATTTTCTCACTCAAATTCCCCTTCCTGGTCTGCTATCCTGCCTCTCGGCAAAATCAAAGAAATCTTAACGCCTGCGCAAATTTTAACAGCCCGGTCAAGAGCTGAACAGAAGCATCTGGCACAGTGTTTCCTCTCGAAAAATATGGGAACCGGCACATTAAATTTTCATGAATCTGGAGTTCAAATATGCCACGAGACTCCTATGAATGCCAGCGCCAAAACAAATACATGTGGAACTGTAAATCAGGGATCAAAGTCCCAGGGGCACATTCTCAGGTTCCTGCCTAACCGTTTCAATGTTTTTGAAATCGTGCCTAATTTCGCTCCCACGAACAGGGAAATGATGGCGGTATTGGCAGTATGGTAGTATTTTTCTTAATAGCATTTGCATAGTATCATGATTTTCATATAGTAATGTAACTGGTTATCTTTATGGGAGTAGCAAAATTTCCGATGCCAGGCCCAACGCGAGACAACACCCAAAGACTGCAAAGGACTGATCAGCTGGAAGAAGTTCTCAGGTTTACCTCCACCAGAAGCTGGCTGGCCTTATCCGCCATGTGTGTTGTTGTTGTCCTGGCCGTGATATGGGGAATATTTGGCGAGATTCAGTCAACAGTGTCCGGAGAAGCCATTTTTCTTACCGAGGGTGGATTGTTCCAGATCATGGCAAAAGAGTCGGGGCACCTTCAGGAATGCAAGATTCGACCTGGCGACATGGTAAGGAAAAACCAGGTCGTGGCTATCATGTCCAATCCGCAACTGGAAAAGCAAATCACCTCAAAACTGGAATCCATTCGTGAAATGGAGGAAAACTATGTCCGTCAGACCCAGATGATTCTTGCCAGAGGCGAGGCTCAGAAACGTGTGCTGCAAGCTCAGCGACTGGAACAGTTGCAGAAGAAATTATTCATTCAACGTCGCATCAAAGCTCTCGATGAGAGAGTGAGAACCTATGAAAAACTACTTCAGGAGCAGGCGGTTCCACGCCAATCATACCTTTCAGCGAAACTGGAATTTGAAAAGGCATCGGAGGAGGCGGCGTTAACAGAGACCAGTCTGAATGAAATTGTTTCCAGGAGAAGAGAACTCGACTCCAACACTTATGAACAGATTCTTCAACTCAAAACCAAGCTTGAGACAGCCAAAGATGAACTTGAAAACCTGCAGGAAAAACTGGGGCTTACAACAGGTGTTCGAAGCGATTCAGACGGCCGCGTTACTGAGGTTCTGGTTAGGCAGGGACAGTTTGTAAAGGAGGGACAGGCGGTAATGACCTGTCAATCGCCGGGAGCTTCATTGGAAGTAGAGATATTTGTCCCATCCTATGAGGGGAAGAAGGTCCATCCGGGGATGCCGATACAGGTTACTCCATCGATCGTTCAGCGTGAAGAATATGGCTTTATGATGGGGAAAGTAGCAAGCGTCAGCCTTTTTCCAATCTCAAGAGAGGCCCTCGTTTCCTGGCTCAAGAATGAGAGGCTAGTAGATTCCATTATGAAAGATGGCCCGGTATTATCCGTCGTCTGTAGTCTGGACCCTGATCCATCGAGTCATAGCGGTTTTCGATGGTCTTCCGCCA
>CAYNZA010000186.1:0-2837 GCA_964401595.1 uncultured Desulfomonile sp. | reverse complement strand
GGCTTTCATGGTCAGAATTGCAAAATTCCTGAGACGACTTGTGGG
Organism: uncultured Desulfomonile sp.; assembly: GCA_964401595.1. GTDB lineage: Bacteria > Desulfobacterota > Desulfomonilia > Desulfomonilales > Desulfomonilaceae > CAITZA01. Next base: position 2,792 of record CAYNZA010000186.1, on the reverse strand, counting down.
AAGAGGCGCCAGTAGAGATGAAGAATTTCATGATGTTCAAAGCCTCAGAACGGCATTCACTAACCGTTACCACAATTTTAAGCTTCTACTGACCGCTAATAACAAGGCGCTGGAGATAATGTCTGACCTTGAAAGAGCGCTTGACGGCGCTCAGCCGTTTGGAATGTCTTTTGTGAGGTCCCAATCTACAGCCGTTCTGGTCAATGTGTTCAGGATAGTGAAACACCTAAATGAGTTGGCGCCCGGAAAATACTCCGAGCTGTTCGAAAGATTCAGAATCATCCAGGAATCAATTAACAACGAACTGGTTTACAAAAAAGTCCAGCGTGGCGATAAATTGGTTTTGCCACTGTCCGAGGTAAACCGCAACATGATCGATCAGGTCGGCGGGAAAATGGCCAACGTAGCGGAGATCCACAACAGCATCAACCTTCCGACTCCTGCCGGATTTGTAATTTCTGCGTTGGCTTATGACCATTTCATGGCTCATAATGATTTGCAGTCCGAGATTGATAGAAGAATTCAAGCAGCAGACAGAGAGCGTCTTGACGATCTTTACCGAATGAGCGCTGATCTCCAGCGTCTCATCATGTCCGCCGAGGTACCCTCCGGACTTGAAGACGCTATTTATGAGTCATACGCGGACATTGAGATGCAAATGGGAAAGGGTGTCAGCGTATCACTCAGAAGCAGCGCTTTGGGGGAGGACTCATTGGGGGCTTCATTTGCAGGTCAATTCAAGTCGCTTCTAAATGTAAGCCATGACAGCCTGATCGAATCCTACAAGGAAATAGTCGCCAGCAAATATGGTTTGGCAGGTATTACCTACAGGTTGAATCGAGGTATTCCAGATGAAGATGTGGCCATGTGCGTCGGGTGTATGGCCATGGTAAACGCTGTCTCCGGCGGAGTCATGTATTCTTGCAATCCAATGAATTTCCGGGACCGATCAATTCTCATCAACTCAGTTTGGGGACTACCCAAGGCTGTAGTAGATGGTAGCGTCGATCCTGACGTCATGGTACTGGAACGAGACGAACCTTTGAAAATTTCTCACAGAGAAATAAAGAATAAAAGACTGGAGTTTGTCTGCTATCCCGAGGAAGGTGTTTGCCGATCGGAATTGACTGGCGACAGGAGTGATTCTCAATCCATTTCGGATGAGGAAGCAGTCACACTGGCATCCATGGCAATAAAGCTGGATGAATATTATGGCGGACCTCAGGATATTGAATGGGCCATTGATGACCGAGCGCAAATATACATCCTTCAATGTCGGCCCCTCCAGAGAATTGAGATCAATTTCAGCGCAGCCACTCGTGAGGTCACTCGGGGCACCGACGATGTGGTGCTGGCCAGTGGCGGGATTACCGCTTCCGCCGGAGTAGCCTCCGGAAATGTTTTTATAGTAAGAAACGGAGCTGACAGACTAAAATTCCCTCAGGGCGCAGTCCTTGTAACAGCACAGTCTCTACCGCGATGGGCTCCTCTGCTTAGTCATGCGTCCGCGATACTAACCGAGACGGGCGGAGTCGCCGGCCATTTGGCCAACGTGGCCCGAGAGTTCGGAACTCCTGCGATATTCGGCCTGTCAGGAGCCACAGAAATCTTCTCAAACGGCCAGGAAGTTACGGTTGACGCTGACGACATCACTGTGTACGCGGGAAAGGTGGAAAGCCTTCTGGCCAACAGGACACCCAGGAAGAACTTAATGGAGGGAGCCCCCATCTACGAGACGCTCAAAAAGGTGGCCAGTCACATCATACCGCTAAACCTCCTTGATCCGGACTCAACTGACTTCATTCCCAGAAAATGTCTCACTCTTCATGACATCACCAGATTTTCCCACGAAAAATCAGTGCATGAGATGTTTAATTTTGGAAAAGAACATCATTTTTCGGAAAGGTCCAGCAAACAGTTAGTATGTCATGTGCCCATGCAATGGTGGATTATCAACCTGGATGATGGTTTCAAGGATGATGTCGATGGTAAATTTGTCAATCTGGACAATATTGTTTCCATTCCTATGCTCGCTCTGTGGAATGGCATCATATCTGTGCCTTGGGAAGGTCCACCACCGGTTGATACTGCCGGTTTCATGTCTGTACTGATTCAGGCAACCACAAATCCTGCGCTCGATCCTTCCATGAAGTCAGCATACGCAGCCCGGAATTATTTCATGTTATCCCGAAATTTTTGCAGTCTGACATCCAGGTTTGGTTTCCATTTCTCGACGGTTGAGGCCCTGGTAGGAGATAGGGCCATGGAAAATTACATCAGTTTCTCATTTAAAGGCGGGGCTGCAGATTACCCGAGGCGAGTGCGGAGGGCGATGTTTGTAGGAGAGATTCTGGAAAAATATGACTTTAGAGTAGAAATCAAAAAAGATAGCTGCTTTGCTAGGTTGGAGAGCCTGGACAAAGTAGCCATGGAAGAAAAGCTTCGCATCCTGGGTTACATGATTATTCACACCAGGCAGTTGGACATGGTGATGTCGAATGAAGCCTCAGTGCAGCAACACAAGAAAAAAATCACAGGAGATATAGACTCGAAGGTTTTAAGCCCTAAATCTCCCCTCCCCTAACCTCAAATCAGGGAGTGATTTCAATAGTCGGATAGAGTCCCCTGGAAGGACCCTCCCGGTATGGCTGAACGATGTTAAATGATATCGTTCGACCCCATTGGGCATGCCCGGGATTAACATCTGACTCGAAGAAAGCCCCGTTGGCTTCAAGAATGTGTTGAATCCTGTTTCTGAAACCTTTCACAAATTTTTCGCCACTTCCCGAAAA
>CAYNZA010000185.1:0-2946 GCA_964401595.1 uncultured Desulfomonile sp. | reverse complement strand
TTTATCCCGAGGGCGCGTATGTGGTGTTTCAGTGACTCGCGAGTTATTCCCAGGCCAGATGCGGCCACTGTGACACTTCCTCCGCTCTGGCGCAAGGCCTTGATGATCAGGTCTCTCTTGACGTTTTCCAGCACTTCCGGCATGGAGGCGCCAAACTGTTCATCAATATTATGAAAATTGTCATCCAGTTGGGTGGCGCCTGATTGTCGTTTGGTTCCTATTGATATGTGCTTTGCAGCTATTTTCTGACCGGCGCTCAGTATTAAAGCTCGCTCAAGAATGTTTCTCAGTTCCCTTACATTTCCCGGCCAATCATAAGACTGAAGTATCTGGTGAACTTCGGGGTCTACCGGTGGTATGGCAGCCAACCCCATCTTCTCTCTCAGTTGCATGAATAGATCATTGATGAGGACAGGCATGTCTTCGCCTCTCTGCCTGAGAGGCGGGACATGAATTGTGAAGACATTTAGCCTGTAAAACAAATCCCGGCGAAATTTTCCGGAGATTACATCGGATTCCAGGTCTCTGTTTGTAGCGGCTACCAACCTCACATCGACCGTGAGCACCCGCTCTCCGCCGACCCTCGTGAATGTCTTGGAATCCAGGAAGGTCAATAGCTTGGCCTGTAGTTGCGGGGCAAGTTCCCCAACCTCATTCAGGAGCAGAGTCCCGCCTTCCGCTAATTCCACCAGTCCCCTTTTACGAGTTCTGGCGCCCGTGAAAGCCCCGGATTCATGGCCAAAAAGCTCAGATTCGGCCAGTTCCGTGCTCAAAGCAGCGCAGTTAATATTGAAAAAAGGACCATTGGAGCGTAGAGAGTGGTCATGGAGATAACGCGCTATGTAGTCTTTACCACTGCCGTTTTCACCCAGAAGCAGCACAATGGCGTCTGTTTTGGCGGCGAGTCTGGTTTCCTCGAGGGTCTTTTGCATTATGGGCGATTCGTATCTGGATGCCGTTGAGTGCGGTTCGTTGGATATTCGCCTGAAATCGGTAATATCACGGGCTATTCCGCAGAGTCCTACTATTTGTCCCACACCGTTATTTAGAGGGAACCTTGACAGGCTTATCCCCCTCTTTACTCCCATCCAGCTCACTGTGTGTTCGGATTCTATGACTTGCCCCTGAAGAACCCTGGTTTCCTGCGCTTTTATTCCATCCGAATAACCCTGGCCGAATATTTCATCATCACTTTTGCCCAGAACAGACTCGAGGGGGAGGTTCATGAGCTTGAGCATTGCTGGATTTACGTGAGAATATCTACACGAAGTGTCTTTCACAAAAATGCAGTCTCCAGAGGCCTCAAAAATAGTCCTGAAAAGTTCCTCGCTACGGCGAAGCTCGGCAGTGCGTTTCTCGACAAAAACTTCAAGCTCGTTGGCGTGCCGTTTTATCTGATCCTGAGCTTCTTTCACTCTCAGTATGCCGGCGATTCTCACCTTAAGCTCTGTTTTGTCTACCGGCTTGGAAATAAAATCGTTAGCCCCTGCCTCAACAGCCCTGATTCTGTCTTCCTTGCTGTCAAGGACTGTAGCCATGATTATGGGTAGATCACGGTAATCGGGAAGGGTTCGTATGTGCCTACACAAATCCAGGCCGTTCATTCCAGGCATGAGCACATCCAGCAGGGCCACATCTATAGATTGGTCGAGCTTCTCGAGCGCTTCGTACGGATTGGAGGCCGCTACAAAATCATATCCGAATGATTCCAGAAGTCCTGTCAACAGGGCTACATTTCTGGGCTCATCATCGACTACCAGGATTCGCTTGCCAAGTGATACATTTTTGTCCATGAAATTCCCATTGTTATGCAGAAAGACATTTCGGGGCCATCGAAAAATATAGGATGATTGGGTCGATTGTTCTAAAAGAGAGTTACCATCGAAAAACACAACTGGACGGGAAATGGTCGGCGCATCAAGTCCTTGGTCAACCAGGCTCCTTGCGTCAGCCCTCCACCAACATGCAATTTACCACGACAAGACAGTTCGTCCGGGATAATGCGTTTCAACTCATACGCATAACCTTACGAATTAAAATTTAAGGTATTAATGAATCACAGTCAACAACAAGTTTAAAAATTTCTCGGTTCATGAATTCTGCTTGAAATTATGCAAGAATACGTTTAACTGTAAATAATATTTAATTTTTACCAATTAAAAATCGGGCGGCTCACTATTTGGCTTTTCTTGGGGCTTGTCCATCCTCCGCATCGGCAAAAATATCCATGAATAACAATGAATCCAGATTACGTGAAGAAGTGGCCGGGCTAAAATCCGAACTTGAGCGCCTGAAAACCGAACGCGAAAAAGATGTGGAAAATCTTCTGCATGTGGCGCACGCTGCAAAAGCCGCCAAGAACGGTTTTCTCACAAACATGAGTCATGAGCTGAGAACGCCGCTGACTGCCATAATCGGATTTGCAGAATTGTTGTCTGATCAGCATTTTGGAAAACTCAATGAACGTCAATATACGTACGTGCGAGAGATATATAACGCCGGTTCTCATTTACTGGCACTTATAAAGGACATCCTTGATCTTGCCAAGACAGAGTCCGGTTCTCAGACTCTGAAACTGTCTGATGTGAACATATCGGATCTGCTCAGGAACAGCATGTCAATGGTTAAGGAACGATCGATAAAGCATAGCCAGACTTTGGATCTGGATGTTGAAGAAAGTCTGATGGGTGTAGTGATCAAGGCTGACGAGATCAAATTGAAACAGATAATGTTCAATCTGCTGACCAATGCGGTCAAGTTTACCCCCGATGGTGGCCTCGTCAGAATAGTTGCTAAGAACCTTGACGACAGGATGTCTGTTTCCATCATCGATTCGGGCATAGGGATAAAGGTCCAGGATCAGGAAAGGATCTTCGACGTTTTCGAACAGATCGATGTGTCTTACAGCAAGCAGATTGCAGGAACCGGACTTGGTTTGGCATTGAC
>CAYNZA010000184.1:0-3265 GCA_964401595.1 uncultured Desulfomonile sp. | reverse complement strand
GCGCCACGCCCGTTCTCGTCGATTTCTGGGCTCCGTGGTGCGGACCTTGCCGGACAGTAGGACCAGTGGTTGAAGAATTGGCCGGCGAATACAATAACAAGGTCAAAATAGCCAAGCTGAATGTTGATGACAACAAACAGACACCTTCCAAATATGGTGTTCGTGGAATACCGACACTGATGCTTTTCAAAAATGGTCAGGTTGTTGATCAGATAGTAGGCGCAGTGCCAAAAAGCAAGATTAAGGAATTGCTGGATAAGGTTAGCTAATGAAAACGGGCCTGGTTATACTCGGTGGCGGTCCTGCCGGTCTCACGGCAGGAATGTATGCTGCAAGAGCCAGAGTGGAGGCTCTTCTCATAGAGAGAGGGGCTACCGGTGGTCAAATGGCCGCTACCGAGTGGATTGACAATTATCCGGGGAACGTGGAGCCAATTTATGGTTATGAATTGGCTCAAAAAATGGAATCTCAGGCCAGAAAATTTGGGCTTGAGATTCTATACAAGGACATAATTTCAGTCACAAAGTCGTCCGACGGCTTGATTCTTGCCGATGACTCAGGCTCTACCATTAAATGCAAAGCGGTTATTCTTGCAACTGGCGCTTCACCGGTCAAGCTCGGTATTCCTGGAGAACAGGAGCTTGCAGGAAAAGGTGTCAGTTACTGCGCCGTTTGTGACGGTCCCTTTTTCCGAGACCTGGAAGTGGCGGTTGTAGGAGGAGGAGACTCAGCTGTAGAAGAAGCGGTTTATCTTACACGTTTCGCCACGAGGGTTCATCTGTTGCACAGACGTGACAAGCTGCGCGCAGTAAAAGAAATTCAGGAAAAGGCGCTTGCCGAACCTAAAATAGTCTTTCACTGGAATAGCGTGCCGGTGGAAATATCAGGGGACTCTGAAGTAAAATCGGTCAAGATCAAATCGACCCTTGATGGACATACCGAGGATCTTTCGGTCGGAGGGATATTTTTTTACGTTGGAATCAGGCCTAATGACACAGCCTTCAAGGGGCTGGTTCAAACCGATTCGGCCGGCTTTGTTCTCACTGATGACAGAATGGCGGCCTCAATCCCCGGAATTTTTGCTGCGGGTGACATAAGGTCAAAAATCCTGCGTCAGGTTTCAACGGCAGTCGGTGATGGAGCTACAGCGGCCTATAGCGCACAGCATTATATTGAAAGCAGTATGTAAATACATCAAACCATCAGGATGATGGTCATAGTTGAAAAGCCGGGCGACTGTTCGTGTCCGGCTTTTTTGATTCCAGAAAATACCATGTCGCCATTTTCGTGGTAGAATCAACATCAGCTCATTCAACCACTGGAGTAAAATAAAGCTTGTCATATTGGCCCCCGATGTGATAAAATTAAAAATATTATAGTGTTAGCTTGTGATGTCATTAAAGCGGTTAACATTTAGAGTCCGTTACGCCAGTTTGAGTGAATCAGGAATGGCCTGGACGAAGAGGCTTTTAATGAGAAAATTGCTACTTATAGCTCTTGTGACTCTCTTTCTTTCCGGATGCTCACTGAGCAGGGCATGGAAGTGGTTTGATGAAATGGAGTGGGAAAGAGATGATCAGACTGTAAAAATTATAGAGTTGTTTATTAGATAAAAGACTGATAAATATAGTCGTTAAAGTCGTTCGGCGCTGTTTCTTACATGAGGCGGCGCTATTTTTTGTGCTGGAGGAAGGATGTCAACCGTTGAAATAGATAGAGAAATGCTGGAGACTTTCAGTACCTCTGAGATCAAGAGAATATTGCGCGAGGAATATGATGATTACACCGAGGAGGCGCTGGAAATTTTCAGGGACATCCTTGAAGCTCGGGGAGATGAAGGTTCGACACGCTCTTCGGAGGCTATTCCCGCATTTATGACAGGTCAGCCACAAAAGAGTCATTTTTCTGGAAACTTACCCATCAACAATCCGGTGGACGCGGTCGAATTTCTGAATGATCTTCTATCCGGAGTGATGAACGACAGAATTGATCACGCCAAAGCTGATGTCAGCGTAAAAATTGTGCTTGCCCTGCTCAAGGCTCACGAAGCCGCTTTGATGATGCATGGCGATGAGGACTGAAAATGAGCGGAACCAAATCACAAAAAATCCCAGACCTCGATTTCTCGAAGGGTAACGGTCTAATTCCGGCTATCGCTCAAGACATAAAAACCGGCAAGGTGCTGATGCTTGCCTACATGAACAAAGAAGCCCTCGAAACGACACTGGAAGAGGGTCGCGCCTGTTACTGGAGCAGATCCCGTAACGAACTCTGGCGAAAAGGAGCCACCTCAGGGGACGTCCAGATAGTTAGAGAAGTGTTGGTTGATTGTGATCTGGATACGATTCTGCTCCTTGTGGATCAGCAGGGTGAAGGGGCCTGCCACACAAAGAAATGGAGTTGTTTTTTCAGGCGCATAAACCAGGAAGGAGCACTGGAAGAGATTGACTAGGAATGATCCATTAAGATTAGTAATCCCCAAGGGTAGTCTTGAGCAGGCTACCATAGAGTTGTTCAAAAGGGCCGGCTGGAATATAACCGTGTCTCCCCGAAGCTACTTTCCGTCAGTCGATGACGATGAAATAATAATGGCCCGTTTGAGAGCCCAGGAGATTTCGCGTTATGTCGAGTCAGGTACTTTCGACGCCGGGCTTACCGGAAAAGACTGGATTCTTGAAAATGAATCCGACGTACGGGTGATCGATGACCTGGTTTATTCCAAGGTTTCCCAGAATCCTGCCAGATGGGTTCTGGCAGTGGACGCAGATTCCGATTACAGGGTTCCTGAGGACCTCGACGGAAAGCGTATCGCTACAGAGCTGGTAGGAGTCACCAAAAGATTTTTTGCCGAGCGCAACATCCGGGTTGACGTAGAATTTTCGTGGGGAAGCACGGAAGCCAAGGTGAATGAGGGTGTGGTCGATGCCATAGTCGATGTGACTGAAACGGGAAGCACCTTAAAGGCAAACGGTCTCAAAATAATTCATAACATCCTTACCACCAACACGCAGTTGATAGCCAACCATAAGGCTTACGCGGACCCTTTCAAACGCGAAAAGATAAGCCAGATACACCTCATGCTGCAGTCGGCTCTCGAGGCCAGAAAAATGGTGGGTCTGAAAATGAACGTCCCAAAAGAACAACTCGAGGTGATTGTTGGACTTTTGCCTTCTCTCAACGCTCCAACGGTTTCGGGACTTTACAAATCAGACTGGTTCAGTGTCGAGTCAGTGGTTTCCGAGGAAATTGTGCGCAGTCTCATACC
>CAYNZA010000183.1:0-3497 GCA_964401595.1 uncultured Desulfomonile sp. | reverse complement strand
TTTTTAATTTTATCGCTCCGCCCAAGAGGCCCATGGACGAAGTTATTTTCTCCGCCGAGGCCCCTCATGAGGACGAATTTGCTTTGGCAGCCGATTCACTGGTTTCCCCGTACCTGAAGGTATTATTCCCTATCACGGGACCAGATACCCACACCTCCGTGGACCCTGAGGATTGGTCGCTTGAAGCCCTCGTTGCGTGGAAAAAGAGCATGTCAACCTTTGTAAGGAAAATGACACTCTCAGAGGGGGGAAGGTTATTATTCAAATCTCCTCCGCACATGGGTCGCATAAAGCTGTTGGCAAACATGTATCCTGACGCTCAGTTCATACACATCGTCAGAAACCCGTATGATGTGTTCATGTCTACCAAGAAACTGTGGAGAGATTCGTTCGCATACGTTCACCTGCAGACACCGTCTGAGGAATTGGTGCAGGAAATAATACTGGATTGGTATGAGAAGCTGTTCAAGTTATTTGAAAGAGACAGAAATCTGATTGACTCCAGATCTATTGTAGAGGTCAGGTATGAAGACCTGGACTATCAGCCTGAAAAAACGGTCGCTGACATTTATGAGAAACTGGAACTCAAAAAATTTGACTTTATGAGAGACAGACTTGAGAGGTACGTGCAGTCTCTGAAAAATTACAGGAAAAATTCCCATGAGCTTTCCGTTCATGAGAGAGACCTGGTTTCGGCCAGATGGAAGGACAATTTCGTGAGATATAATTACGAAATCTGGTCCTAAGGCAAATCCGAAAAAATCATCAGCAAAATCCCGAAAACGGGTTTGTCCCACACGGTGATGGATTGTCCTGTGAGTCTGTCACACAATTACAACCGGAGCTTTTCTGCCCAGAAATGTGTCAATTACTGCTGTAGCGCAACCAACTCTGGATTTGACGTAAATTGGGCTTGCAGCACAGTCTAGTGGGCATGCTCCGCATTCCACGAAGGCGTCGGGATTCATCATTTTCACTTTTATATCAAGTCTGGCCAAAACTTCTCGACGTTAGAAACGTAGCCATATCGGAATGCCTGAACGATTAAAGCGCTGTAAAAACCTGATGGCGCTGAAGCTGGTTATACTTTCTTGGACTTGATCGATTATTATTGTAAAAAGAATCTGGCATTCGAGACCAGACATTTGGGAACATCAGGTCTGTCAGTCATCTGCGATATTCGAGAAAAGTGATGGTGACAGTAAGCTCGCCATTTTTTTTGAAAAGACATATTTTTACATGAACGACCAATCAGCGCTCACTCCCATGATGCGCCAGTATAGCGCACAGAAAAATCGACATCCGGACGCCATACTTTTGTTCCGGATGGGTGATTTCTACGAGATGTTTTTTGAAGATGCAAAAAAGGCGTCTAAGATATTAAATATTGCGCTTACGACTCGAGACAGAAATCGTGATGAAAAAGTCCCGATGTGTGGTTTTCCCCACCATGCGGCGTCAAACTACATATCAAAATTGCTTGCCGCAGGTGAGAGGGTAGCCGTTTGTGATCAGATCGAGAATCCTCGTGACGCCAAGGGTATAGTGAAGCGGGAAGTCACGAGGGTCATCACTCCCGGTCTCACTGATGACGCCGGGCTACTCGATCCACAAGAAAATCATTTCATAGCATGTCTGGCAATGAAGGCACAAGAGTTAGCGCTTGCGTCATTTGATCTTTCAACCGGAGATCTGAGAGTCACTTCGACCTCGAACATTTCCATGGCGGATCAGGAACTTCAAAGAATCAATCCGAAGGAAGTTCTTACACCTCAAGGTTTTGGTGAACACCCCAGGTTCGGGGTCCTACTGAGAAATTGCCGCTATTCTCGTGATCTCGATGAATGGATGTTTGATCCAAAAACGGCCACAGATGCTCTCAAGGATCAATTTGGAGTTCATAACCTTCAGGGTTTTGGATTTGAAGACATGTCATCTTCGGCAATGTCGGTAGGGGCACTGTTAAATTATGTGAGGCAAAACAGGCTTGAAACCCCTGTTCATGTCAAGGTCCCTTTCTATTACAGCCTAAGTGAATTTATGGTGCTTGACAATTCAACGCTGCGAAATCTTGAGATATTCAAGAATCTAAAGGATGGAAGCGCCACAGGGTCTTTAATCAGCATCCTGGACAGAACCAGGACGGCAATGGGTTCGAGGCTTTTGAAAAATTGGATTGCCTATCCTCTTATGGATGTCACAGAAATCACTAATAGGAACTCGGCGGTAGCAGAACTGGTTGATCAGAGTCGTTCGCGGAGTGATTTGCGCGAGGTCCTCAAAGATATATGTGACCTGGAGCGCATAGTCGGAAAAATAGCGCTTAGAACGGTTTCTCCCAGGGATTTGGTTCAGTTAGGCAATTCAACTGAAAAGCTACCGGAACTGATTGACCTGTTGAGATCACAGCAGAACAGGCTGCTTTCAGAACTGGGTGAGGCGGACGATCTCACATACGTCACCCATGCTATTAAAGAGGCGCTTAGTGATTCGCCCCCTGCTCATATTAAAGACGGAGGAGTCATAAGAGCCGGTTTTAACCAGGAACTGGATGAACTGAGAGAAATTGGCAAAAGCGGTAAGCAATGGATAGCGCAAATTGAAGCCCGCGAAAGGGAGGCCACAGGAATCCACAATCTCAGGGTTAGCTATAACAAGGTATTTGGATATTTTCTCGAGGTCACTAAAAGCAATCAGGACAAGGTCCCTCCATCCTATATCAGGAAGCAGACGCTCGTAAATTCAGAACGTTATATTACTGAAGAACTTAAGGATTATGAACTCAAGGTTTTGAGCGCACAAGACAGGATTCTTGCCTTGGAAGAAAAGATTTTCGAGCAGTTGAGGAACAATCTGATACAAGTCCTTGGACGAATTCAGGATACATCGCGAAAACTGGCGACAATCGATGCGCTGGCTTCATTGGCGGAAGTTGGCGCCAACAGGAATTACTTTTTGCCGGTAGTCCATGATGGAGATGAAATAAAAATCGTAGAAGGAAGACATCCAGTCGTCGAAACATTCGAGAATCGAGAAAATTACGTTCCTAATGACACTTTCCTCGACCATGTAACCCATCAGATACTTGTGATCACCGGTCCGAACATGGCCGGAAAATCAACCTATATGAGACAAACCGCGCTAATAGTCATAATGGCTCAAATGGGCAGCCTGACGCCTGCATCAGAGGCGTCAATAGGTGTAGTTGACCGAATTTTTACTCGAATAGGAGCCTCCGATTATCTGGCTTTTGGTCAATCCACATTTCTGGTGGAAATGAGCGAGACAGCGGAAATGCTCAACAGCTCAACGCAACGTTCTTTGGCTTTGTTGGATGAAGTAGGAAGGGGAACAAGCACATTCGATGGTTTGTCGATTGCGTGGGCGGTCACAGAGTACATACATGACAGATTGGACAGAAAGGGTCCACGGACCATGTTTGCCACTCACTACCATGAGCTGGGTGACATTGCGTTAATAAAAGAGCGAGTTCGAAA
>CAYNZA010000182.1:0-3612 GCA_964401595.1 uncultured Desulfomonile sp. | reverse complement strand
GGGATGTCATCCTTTATTTCATATTTCAGTCTGCATGCTTCGCATATCAGTCCATCGGAATTTGGAGTGAGATTTAAATCTCCTTTACACTTCGGACACACAAGGATGTCCAGCAATTTCTGATTCACAGCCATGTTTCACCTTCAAACTGAACTTTTCAATGCAAAATTTCAGGGAGCAGTATACTAAAACAGTGTAGTGAAGGAAACATAAGTTTAGTTGAACCATTCATTTGCAGTTGCCATGAACGGTCCGACAGACGATCGAGAGGATTGTCAGAGTGTGTGTCACACAAAAAAATCGTCTGTCAACACACACCCTGGAGGAAATAGCAGGATCAGAAAACCCAATATCGTTTATCGGGACTATTCTGAGAGACTCCTTTTCGGTTCAGCCCGCACAGGAACCAACCCCGCCTCTGCTGTTTTTTCTCCTTCATAAACAGGAAAGCCGGCGTCCATCCATGCCTGACTCCCTCCTTCAAGGCTAACCGCCTTCGTGAAACCTTTTCTTTCCAGAACGCCGGTCGCCAAACTTGATCTGTATGCCGAATTACACACTAACACCACGGGTTGATCGGGTTCCAGCTTGGAAGAAAGTTCCGCCAGTTTATTTAGAGGAATGTTGAATACATTTCCTATTCTCATGGCCATCCATTCGGCTGGAAGACGAACATCCACTATCAGTGGCGCGTTTCCATTCTGCATCTGTTCATGCAGCTTTTGCGGTCTGATGGGGGTTTGCGATTTTGTTGGCAATTTTGCTTTCTTCCAGGAATCCAGAGTTATAACTTCTCCCGTATACCCGATTCTATTAAGCCTGAGTCTGGCTTCTTTGAGAGATTCCTGGTCCCCAACCAAAACTAACCTGGACCCCCACGGTACCATGGACCCGACCCAGGTTTCCAATCTACCCCTGACCGCAATGTTCACCGAATTGGGAATGTGTTCCCTGGCGTAGGTTTCAGCGTCCCTGAGGTCCACCAGATAGTATTTTGAGGGCTTGGTCAGTTCAGACGACGCCTTGATTTCTTTAGAAACGGGCTGATCCCAGTTGACCGGTTTGGGCCCTTCTTTGTTCATCTTCGCATTGTGGCCAAAATACTGCGGGGCTTCTGGCAATCCCTGAAGAACCATAGCAATAAACTCACCTCTGCCCCGGGCCTTGAAATATGGATTTGATTCCTTTTCCTTCCCGATGGTTGATTTTGGCTCATCACCAAGATTGGCGCCACACAGGGAGCCCGCTCCATGAGCCGGAAAGATGAGAACATTGTCCGGAAGCCTGGACAACTTGTTTTTCCAGGAGTCATAGGATGCCCCCGCCAACCATGCGGCGGGAACTGTTCCATCAAGCAGATCAGGCCTGCCTATGCTTCCCACGAAAAGCACATCTCCTGTGAACAGCAATTTGGGATTATTGAGATCATCTGCCGAGTATACTGCACAACATTGACCGTCGGGGGTGTGTCCGGGTGTATCCAGGAATTTAAGAGTGGCTTTTCCTATTTTGACGGTCGAATCCTCATTCATAGGCTTGAAGGGATATTTTACTCCTGATTTGTGACTCTGAAGAATGGGGACGCCCAAGGCTTTCTTCACTTCGGTATGTCCTGCGACAAAATCGGCATGTGAATGAGACAAGTATACCCCTACGATCTTCGCTCCCTGTTTTTTGGCGGTATCGAGGAAAAAAGTTACGTCACGAACCGGATCTATCAGAAGAGCTTCGCCTTCGCTGATCAGAAGATATGTGTAAATCGAAAGCACTGGCAGCATGATTTGAACGACCTTGAATCCAGGGAATTCGTAGGTGTCAACCACTTTGAAATTGGCAGAATCTTCCGAGTGTGAGGCCGATTCCATGTCTTTGATCGGAGCAGTCCCTTCTTTGGTGGAAGTTTCTGATGCCGCCATGGCTTTAGGCCCAACGTAAGATGACGCTATCAATGTGGCTCCCCCGGCCGCAGCTCCAGCGAGGAAGCCTCTGCGTGTAATAGAAAACGTTTTCATTTGACTCCTCTTGGTCCAGATTGGTGAACGGTCAACAATCGTATTCCTTTTAAGAATTAAATCCCGACTTTGTACAGCTATACTGCGTTAAAAGTGAAAGGTCAATACTCATTGACTACTAAATAGTAATGGAACCTTAATTGCCAGTTTGAGCCTTACCAAAAGACATGCTTCCATTGGCAACAGGCAGGTGGACTTCGTAGAGTGGTATGATAAAATGAACATGTTGATCCGACTCATTGTTCTGCACGATCAGGGATGATAGACTGAGAGGATGGCAAGTATGTCAGACAAGTCAATTCAGGACAAAAATGAACACCGCCTGGCTAAAGGCAAATTTCATGGCGCCGTGTTGCTGCTGTTAATTGTTTTGCAGTTCTCAGGATTGCTTCGGGGGCAAAACGTCTTTGCTCAAACATCGGGAACGTCCCGAAATCAGTATGTGGCAATCAATCTTGGATCAAAAGTTGTCAAGGCAAGTCTGGCAAACACAGGACCTCTTCGTGTTGAGGGGCTGCTCGGTTGGTCAACCATAAATGATGATTCAGGGATGCTGCTGGATTTTCAGCACGAGGGGATTTACTCCATTCACATGCAAGGCATGAAGTTCCCTATTGACGCAGTCTGGATCGACGCGTCGGATACGATTCGGCTGATATATGAGAACATAGTCCCGGATTCAGGCATGACCTACCCATCAATGTTTCCTTCCAAATATTGTCTGGAGTTGAAGTCAGGTTTTTGCAAGAGACATAATGTAAGGTCAGGCCAGAAAATATCTTTTGGTGTTTGGCCACCCAGGCAGTGACAAGTTCCTAACGGGTCGATAGTTCGCATGTAGTCAGGAACTCATCAGGTGTAAGGTCATCCCTGATTCCCAGTCTTGTCAGACAGAAATCGAATTTGACCGGATCATCTGGTGAAATCTTCCGAAAAGCGGCGGTAATTTCAAGAGCTGTTTTCAAATCAGCGGCTTTTCTGGCGGTTAGACCTAGAGCACGACTAATTCTATGCATGTGGATGTCCACCGGGATCAGCAGCCTGGAAGGGGTGACTCCGTCCCAGCCTCCCGGATCGACGTCATCCTTACGTGCCATCCATCGGAGATACAGGTTGAGTCTCTTGCAAGCGCTTCCCTTGACAGGAGAAGGCAGTAGGCTTCTGGGACGTTCATTAAAGACAGAAGAGAGTTCGGCCACAAACCTCCCAAGCGCAGGCAGGATGGTTTCGTCATCAGGGGAGAGTCCCTCAAGGAAACATGCTTCCAATGAACCATATTTTTCCAGTGCGGTTTTTATCCCGAAGAGCATCATGGCAAGCTCTTCACCGGTGGTAAACCTGTGTTTGAATCCCTCATAAAGCTTCAGGAAGTCACTTTTCGATGAACCGGTAATGAACTCGGCCGGGGAGGGAATAAAAGACAGAGCCAACGCTACGCTCTTCAATATTTGTTTTATCCCACCATAAGCAAGCGATGACGCCACTATTCCCACTATCTCACGATCTCGAACATCATCATAATTATACAGAAATTCAAGTGGATCCGGATGGACATACTCCCTTCGGTTATATGCGTCATACAAATCGCAGAGATTGCCCT
>CAYNZA010000181.1:0-3628 GCA_964401595.1 uncultured Desulfomonile sp. | reverse complement strand
ACGGAGAGTGTTCCGCCTGGATCCTGAATCCATTTCAGGTAAGGATCAAACTTTCCACCCCACGCGTTACTTGATATCAACCTCACCAAATCTGAAGCCTGGGCTTTCATGGAGACAAACAAATCCATTTTGGGCCTGGTCGCCAGGTCGCTTAACCAACCGTTCATGACAATAGGCGAACTACCTATTGTCACATTGATCCCTTTAAAGAGGGCTTCATTGGAATTTAGGCGAAACGATCCGCTAGTGTTCTCGAATGGTATTTCAAAACCCGGTATCAAAGCGGTCACTCGGCTCAAACTGGCGTCTACCACAAGATTCGTCCAGATAGGCTGAGGTTTTTTATGAGATTTTAATCCGTAATTCCAGGAGGCAGAGAGGATCCTGATTTTACCTTTGATGCCTGCGTTCAGGATACGTTCCTGATCCAAGGGGTCCAAAAGCTTCAATGGAGCAACCCTTATGGCTTCATCAAGGTTGATGTCCGCTTTTCGGACGCTAATAGTGACATGAGCATTTTCAGAGCCCAAATTGTTAAAATTAGTTTCTACCGATGCGTCGATGCCAGGCGCGCTTAGGGAGGGCATATTTATCGAAATCCGGTCAGCGTTTCTGTAACCCTCAATACTGGTCGAAATTCGATCGGAATGAACCGTCGCCGAATGTCTGTTGGACGATTGTGAAAAATTGTTGATTTCTAGTGTTCCGACCAGCTTCCACGTATTCCAAGCGCCGGTGATCTGTAAGTTGGCGTTTGCGACACCCCGCAATGGAGAAAAATTCGGAAAAAATCCCGACATAATATGAGAAACCGGATAAATGGGGTAATCGAGAAGTCTGAACTTAATGAATGATTTCCTGGAATATGATTCATCAGTATCCCCAGAAAGTTCTACGTTTCCAGATAATTCGAGCCTGCCTTTTTTGTTACCCTCATGGGACAGCCCATGGGCCTCAAATCGTTCAACCCCTGTCGTGCTAATATTGCCGGCGCTGCACTCAATTCCAGAAAAAAGAGTCTCGTGCTGGAAGTTGGCTCCTGATTTCTTTCTGTTCAAAACTGTCGCATCAATAATTCTCAGCGATTTTACAACTGGATTGAGGACAAGCCTGAATCCGGGCCCTGTCGATAGTTTCGGAACGACGGATGCTACAGAGTTGGAGTCTACAGTCATTTTGGGATTGCTAATGTTCAGGAAGTCAACATCGAGAGCGCCGGAAATTATTCCTCTTAGATCGAGCGACATTTCCAATCTGGTTATAGACAGTTCGAACGGATCGGTATTGATATTTCCAATCTTTATGTCCCGGGATTCTATCAAAGCTGAAGTCAAAGACGTCCATCTGAAGCTGAGATGGTCGATTGAAACGGCACATTCCAGCGAACGCTGAATTTTTGAGGTCAAATACTTCTTGAATTCAGGCCCTTGAACCAATGATCTGATGCCTGCCGTCAATCCTGCCAACAGGCATATTGCCGCAATTAGGCCCATAAAAAACGAGGTCAATAATTTGTTTTGGCGAGGAAGCTTGGTATGTGAATAATTAGGCCTGTTTCTTGCCATCATAGCTTTCTGGAGGCCCGAGAGGAAAGGTCGTTTCCAAAAGGGGACGACACACGGTATGTTTACCGGTCGTAGAGTCTTGAAACGCCGAAGTCATAAAATGACGGCGTGACCGCGTGTCGCCGCAGAAATACAAAAGAAAAATTCCGACGGTTGGTCTATTAAAACAAAAATTATCCTAAACGGGTCTTCTTTTTTATTCTTGATATTTTTTTTCTGAGTATATTCAAACGGCTTCTGGTAGCGCCCGTTGATCTCTCCTCGTCTCGCTTTAGCATCAAAGCCCTGGTCTTTTCCTTAAATTGTCTCACTGAGTCAGTTTTCTTCTTTTCAGAAGCAGGCAAACCCTTTTCTATTCTCAGCGCCTCTACAATTTCCTGCCTGTTCATACCGTGAACGCCCTGAACATTGGGTATTTTCAGAGCTTCTTCTCGTAATTCCTTCATGGTCCATTCGTACAGGGGTTTCTCTTTCTTTTCGTCCTTTTCTTTCTTTTTCGAACCCATTGATCCTCCTGAGAGATTCTCATAATAGTCAAATTGTGTCGATTATCGTGTAAAACACTACAAAACACAATAGGTATGTGAAGACATGTGCTTATAAAATAGTATATTCAAAGAGATAGCAATAGGACTCAATGCCTCTGGAATTTCCAGCTACAACCTTTACGCTCAGTTCTCACGATTGTCGATGACCCGCTTGGTTTTGCGTTCACTCCTGGGCAGAGTTCCGTTAGGGACTATTTCCACCTCCGGGGTCACCAGAATGCGCCTTCGTACTGTGTCTTTCACGAGTTTTGTCACATCTGCCGTTTGAGACGGGTCCAGTCCCCGGGCCCCTTCAACACGCAGACGCATAATATCTTTCCCGTCAACTCTGTCCAGGACAACCTGGTATTCGCAGCTAATCCCCGGAACTTTACCCAGCGCGTTATCTATCTGTCCAGGATAGACATTAACGGCCTTGACGATAAACATGTCGTCAGATCTTCCCAGAATTCTGTCGTGTTTCGGCAGTAGTGAGCCACAGGAACAAGCCCCCTTCTTCAAGGCAGTAAGATCTCTTGTTCTGTATCTGATCAAAGGAACGGCTTCTTTCCTCAATGTTGTAATGACCATTTCTCCAACTTCGCCGTCTTCCACGGGTTCAAGAGTTTCAGGATTGAGTATTTCAAGAATGTAGTAATCAGCCCAGTAATGGATGCCGTCATGAGCCTTGCATTCCAGTCCTGTTCCGGGCCCGTATAATTCAGTCATTCCAGGGATGTCATACATGTCGGTCAGGTTAAGCAAGCGGCGTATCCTTGAACGCATGGCGTCTGAAGACCTCTCAGACCCATAAATCATTTTTTTCAAACTGATCTTGTCCCTCAAACCGCGCCGCTCCACTTCTTCTGCAAGAAGAAGTCCCATGGATGCGGTGCAACACATGACTGTGGTCTGAAAATCCACGAGGAATTCCATCTGCATTTCGAGATTGCCGGGACCCGCGGGTATGGCCATGGCCCCAAACTTCTCACAACCACTCTGAAAACTCACACCGGCAGTCCACACTCCATAACCTACACAAATCTGAACCTTGTCTTCTGCAGTGAGATCCGCCATCTCATAACAACGTGCAAAAAAATGTGTCCAGTCATCGAGGTCCTTTTGGGTGTAACTCAACACTTTACGCTTGCCGGTTGTTCCTGATGAAGCGTGAATGCGAACAACTTGTGACATTGGGGTTGAAAGCAGGGGAAACGGATAATCATCCGAGAGGTCTTGAGATGTGGTGAAGGGCAGTTTTTTCAAATCGTCCAGAGACCCGATGTCCTTGGGTGAAATACCGGCGGAATCAAGTTTGTTGCGGTAGAATGGTGAACCGTTGTAGGCGTGATTCAGGGTCCATTTCAGGCCATCAAGCTGAATGTGTGAGAGTTCGTCCAGTGATGAAAAAGTTGGCATAAAAGACATAAAAATAACTCCGTGCCAAGAAAGCGTGGTAGCGTACAAAAAAAATGCTTTTGTTTGAAGTGGTCAAAGCAAACCACATAAGACGATATTTTTATATCACAATATTTG
>CAYNZA010000180.1:0-4060 GCA_964401595.1 uncultured Desulfomonile sp. | reverse complement strand
CAACGGGTGAAGTTGTGGTCAGGGCGCCATGGCTGACTCAGGGGTATTTCAAGAGTGATGAAAAATCCGAGGAATTGTGGGCCGGCGGTTGGCTGCACACAGGCGACGTTGCCAACATGGATCCCGAAGGCTATGTCAAGATAACCGATCGCTTCAAGGATGTCATAAAAACCGGTGGAGAATGGATATCGTCACTGGAACTGGAAAGCCTGATAAGCCAGCATGAATCGGTATCGGAAGTGGCGGTAATCGGAGTTCCGGATGAAAAATGGGTTGAGAGGCCAATAGCGCTAGTTGTTCCAAAACCGGGGTTTGAAGATTCATACTCTGAAGATGCCGTGCGTTCCTTCATGGCCGAGTTCGCAAACAGGGGCGCCATATCGAAATGGGCCATTCCTGACAGATTCTACAAGGTTGTTGAGATTCCTAAAACAAGTGTAGGAAAAATTAACAAAAAACTTATTAGAACCAAGGTGGCTGACGGCGAAGTGAGTTAAACGGTTCTTGGTTCGGCGTCACCGGAAAGAGGCGCCGAACATCCCAACAACAAAACGCCACGATTGAAATTTCTGAAGGGATGGCATTTAAAATGCCTTGTCCCAAGGATGAAACCCAGAAGATCCTTCCCCCTGTCGCTTTCCATTGTGGCCCTTGCCAGTCTCACTCCGTAAGTCCGGAAAACTTCAGATTTTCATTCATTCAGCCCCGCATGTGCGATACTTGCCCGGCGACAATACCTTATTAACTTTGTCATTATATTGCTTTAATTTCTTTATTTATAAGATGTTTTTTGATAAAATTGGCCCCAGGCTATTGGTGGGTTCAACTTATTGCCAGGGAATTTGTTAAACAAAATTCCCGGGGCGGTGTTTTAATTCTTGCATTTGATGAACAGCTCTGCAAATAGTGCCCGCCACAATAGCTTTTTATATTTTTGTTCCAGGAACCCTGTCTCTTCCCGAATTGCGGTGGGTGAAAAATGTCTGATAGTAGGTCGAAGTGGTCTTCAATTTCTAAAATAGCATTCTGGTCAACCCTGATAGCCATCAATTGCCTGGCTTTATTCTTGATATTGAATCTGTCATTCTGGGGATACTCCAGGATTTCAGAGTTTAAAGCCAAAAACAGCGAGCCGGAAAAAGCGCCGATGTGGCACAAGAAAAGCAACGAGGCCCTCGAGAAGCTGTTTCCAAATCTGTCACGGCAGGAAATTGATCAACTGATATCAGACAGTCGCCGTATTGTTCAGGATTACGATCCTTATACTCAATTCAAGGAAGCGCCATACCAGACCCAATTTGTCAATGTAGACTCCAATGGTTTCAGGCGCTCCAGAAACCAGGGCCCCTGGCCGCCTCGCCCGAACGATTTTGTAATTTTCTTTTATGGTGGGTCCACAAGTTTTGGATATGGGGTGCCTGACAACGAGACTGTTGCGTCTCATTTACAGGAGATTCTGGCCTACAGGCTTGGCATACCGGTGAGAGTTTACAATTTCGGTCGAGGAGCTTATTTCTCATCACAGGAACGAATTCTATTCGAAAAACATCTGTCGGAAGGTCTTATTCCGGATATGGCCATCTTCATGGATGGAATAAACGAGTTTTCAAGGTTGGACGGAGAACCGAGTTACACCGGAAATCTCACAAAATTCATGAGAGAACATGACACGCCGCTTCACAAGAAAATTTGGGGGGAATTGCCCCTCGTTAAATTTATCAACAGCCTCAATAAACCAGCTGAGTCCGAGTCTTCCATTCAAAGAACCAGGGATAGGATTCTGTCGAGGGAAGAAGTTTCAGGCGCCCTGGAGAATGTGGTTCGTAGATATCAGATGAACCGAAGAATGATTGAGGCCATCTCGAGGGATATGGGAGTGCGCGCAGTGTTCGTTTGGCAACCCACACCCCTGTTTGGACACGATTTGAGAAACCACATTTTCAGGGATTTTGATTACGATTCTTTTACACCTTATTTAAAGCGGGGCTACGAATTTGTCGCCGGATCAACCAACTATAGAGAACTCGGCCAGAACTTTATCTGGCTTGCTGACATGAACAGATCGGCCGATAGACCCTTATATGTGTCAGCTTTTCATTATGGACCCGAACTGTCCAGATTGGTGGCAAACTCGATAGCGGACACAATGATTGACAGGAATCTGATCCCGGACAATTCAGCAATTAATCATGGTATTGTAAGGATGAGCGGAAACGAGGCGCCCACCGTGACCGTTATAGGCGCCGACGAGAGTCACTAAACAACCGATCTTTTTACTAAACACTTATTTGATTTCGAGAGGGGGATCCTGTTTTTGGAAAGCAGGATTGTTTACCCACCAGTCTATTCCAATCTCTTTGGCTTTGTCTACCGAGCATACCACCAGCCGTATCTGAATTGTCAACAATTCGACATCAACCAGTTTTATCTTTATGTCACCTGCTATAACTATGCCCTTGTCCAGGACACGTTCCAACAGATCAGCCAGATTGGTGCTTTGAACCGAATGTCTTGTATATTGCTGAACAGCCATACTCGTCCTCCTTAGAGCAATTTGCCGAGCGGGCCGAGGTCGAGATTAAGGTCTTTTTCTTCCAGGTTGAATTCTTTTCGCAATCTCTCGATCTCCTGCGCCTGTTTCATTAAGGTCAAACCAAGGTTTTCGATTTCCGTGTCCGTCAGTGAGCCTGCTTCCATTCGTCTGATCGCCTGACGTTCCAGTAATTCATGGAGTAGCTTTATCAATGTTAGGACGAGTTGCCCGAGACCATTCTTGACACTGTCTTTATCCAGACTAATTTTTGGAGACTCAGAAGAATCCTCTCTCTGACTCAATGCTCCGGAATTCATTATCCTGGCAAAATCTGATAAATTCTCCGAGCTTATTAACGTCTTGCTGTCTTCCCTGGATGTCAACGGAGAGTCTTGGTCTTTGACAGTGTAAATGGTAGTTTCGTGTTCAGACCCTACTCGCATCACTTAGCCGTCCCCTGTTATATTTAGCATCGATAAGACGCCTTGATGGAACTAACGTCCATCAGAGACTAGTCTGAAATATAGGGGCCACAGTTTGAATCCTGAAATCCAAGTCTTCGTCCTGTCTCAACAGAACTCAGTATCAACTGCAGTCCAAGGTACACCAGATCGACGTTAGCCACCGAAATGGTGACATCACCTACTATGACAGCGCCTTTGTTGAGGACCCTGTCCAGAACTTCACAAAGCGATATTTCCCTGTTCTCATCTTTCATGTCAGCTCATATTCTATCAACGGCATACCAAAAGTGCGTGCCTCAAAACTACTCGTTTTCATCGGAATCAGAGTCCAGTATTTCTATGCTACTACCACTCTCGAAATCCTCATCATCCTCGTCTTCGTCTTCGTCCTCGTCATATTCCTGCTCGTCCCCTTCTTCATCTTCCTCGATCACGGCTCCTGTCTCCTGGAGGCTGTCAAGCCTGTCCAGCAGGTCAGCTTCTCTCTGGTCAAACTCTTCCTCGCCAATAGAGCCAGATTCCAGGAGCATGTACAGCTTTTGCAATTCTGCCGTAATAGATTCGGACTCACCCTGACGCTCCTGTTTTGCAGCCTTGTGGATCTCTTCGAATATCCACAACACACCGTTGAATGGGGCCATCAAAATGTCATCAACAAGGAACATGCTCACTCCGAGTGTCGGCCCAGCCCTATGAATTGATATCCACCTCAACGAAGTTATGAGGAGCCCAAGGGCCGTTGTAATCGAAAGCAAAATTGTCATCATAATTGTTGGCCGCCTCAAAAACTACGGCCTCAAATTTATCGACTTTGTTCCGATCCACAAGACAGGCAAGGTTCATTACCTCGCGCTCCTCACGGCATTTGTTTCTTCTAACCTCATGGCATGCCTTGAGAAGAATTTTCTCAACAAAATCGGTCTGTTCCTCACGCTCTGACTCGAGTATGTTGGCAAATAGCCTGCCAAGCTCTATTTTTTCGTCCTGAGTCGCTTCACGGCCTCTGCCAATGAGTTCGTCACGCGCCAACCTGAGTTCTTCATTCCTGCTGACGAGAAACTCG
>CAYNZA010000179.1:0-4268 GCA_964401595.1 uncultured Desulfomonile sp. | reverse complement strand
ATATAGGTGGCAAGCTGTTGCGCCTCCGGTCCGGGTAACAACATGCAATAGTTCAGGGCGTGAAGAAATCGGCTTTCGCTAATCCATCTTTTCTCTTCAACCAGGTATCGATGCATCACTGATATCTGGCCGGCCGGTCCGCCAAAACTGTTAAGGGCTACTCTAACCCATACCCAAAAAGCTTCCTTGAAACTGATCGGTCCTGACGGTGTTCCTTCGCACTCAGACTTTTCGGATGTAACATTCAGGCTTTCCATTTTCCTCCCCAAATATCCCTTTCCAAGAATTGATCATACTATACCAAGTTATGGAGGAGGCACTGTTGCATAATAAAGTTACTTCTCAACAGAACCACCGTTTTCTACCCAGCCTGTAATTCCCCCCTGCAGGAATCTGACGTCTGGATGTGTGGACGAGAGCTTTTCGGCAACTGACTGGCTTACTGATCCACCTCGGACACAATAAAGAACCACTGGCCGATCCTGAGGGACAGAATCTCCCCATTCACTGACTAGTGACGGATCAAACCATTCTGCGCCCACTATTTTCTCGGGAGAGGTCTCAAAATCGTCTTTCCTGCGCACATCCAGAAGAATGGGCTTTTCATCACCACCAAGCAAACTATTTAATTCTTCATGATTGACAGAAGCTGACATGTCTTCACCTCACAAGATTTTTTACCGGTGTGCGTGTTACCTTGACATTAGGATACATCTGTATCATATTAGTGTCAAGTGTTATGAGGAGGTTTTTTCATGGCTGACCAAGTCGAGGGGAAATGGTTGCTTCTTATTCACCAGATACCGCCTAAACCCGGATACCTGAGGGTCAAAATATGGAGAAGACTTCAGAGCTTGGGAGCAGTAGCCATTAAGAATTCCGTCTACGTGATCCCACGAAACGAACAGACTCTGGAGGATTTTCAATGGGTGCTGAGGGAAATAGTTCAATCTGGAGCCGAAGCGTCTGTTTGCGCTGCGAATTTCCTGGATGGCCTCAGCGATGACCAGATTGAGGCCATATTTCAGGCGGCGAGGCAATCTGATTATGCCCAGATGATTGAAGAGGCCCAAGAAGCCCTTGATTTGGCTCCTTCTGCAGGATCGATGACGCCGGAAGACCTCCAGACGCTTGATGGAACATTGTTACGTCTGAAAAGAAGATATTCCGCTGTTTCTGGCATTGACTTCTTTGGAGCGCCAGGAAGAGAGGAAATCCTCAGACTGCTGGAAAAAATTGATTCCGTCTTGTCACAAGTGAGAACTAACGAACGCATCAAGGACACAGGCGCCGAAAGTTTTGACTTGAGCGCATATAAGGGCCGTACCTGGGTCACACGTAAGGGGGTCTACATTGACAGGATGGCAAGCGCCTGGCTTATTCGTCGATTTATCGACCCCGAAGCTTCTTTTAGATTCGTCTCCGAACGTTCATATCGTTCGAAAGAGGGAGAGTTAAGATTTGACATGTATGATGGAGAGTTCACCCATCAGGGAAAACAATGCACTTTCGAAGTACTGATCGAGCGTTTTTCAATTGATGACAAAGCCGTCACCGAGATAGCCAGGATCATTCATGATCTCGATCTCAAGCAAACGCCTTTCCGAATAGACGAAAGCGCCGGGCTATCAGCTCTGATTGATGGAATGGTTGCAACTGTCAAATCCGATGACATCAGGCTGGAGAGAAGTTCAACAATGTTCAACGACCTGTATGAAAACTTTCGGAGAAAATGACCAAAGAGGAGGAATGTGACATGCCGAGCATAGAAAAACATGCTGAAACAAGTCGAAATCGAACTGGCAGGGATTATCTGGACCTGCATGAATGGATTGACAAGGATCCCTCAACCAAAGTGGAACGTCACAACATAACCAAAATTCATGAATACGGCCAGATGATGTTGGACAAATACGGCAGCGAGGGTTTGCAGGAATATCTCCAGCACATCCATGACGATCTCCTGGCCCGCTTCGGCCACGTGAAGGAAGATCTTGAGAAATCAGTTCAGGACACGCTCGCTTATTTCGGAGTCACAGCCAGGCCCAGGAAGTCGTTGTCATCTGGATATGAAACACTTCTGGCAGACCTGGAACTACTGAGACAAGCCGGTGTTACGCCGGACGACGTGATTCATTGCCAGAGAGTATGTCGTAAAGCTCTTGAGATAGCTTCAAAAATTAACAAACCGGTAAATTATGATCTGATCGCCAGGGGCGGACTGTTACATGACCTTGGCAAAGCGAAAGGGAGAGCTGATGATCATGGGTATCTTGGAGCAGAGATTGGCAGATCAATGGGACTGCCAAAGGAAATTTTAAGAATTATGGAGACTCACGTCAAAGCCGGATTAACATCGGAGGAAGCCAGGGAGGCTGGTATACCGGCGAAAGACTATACTCCTGAAACCCTGGAAGAAAAGATAGTAGTCTATGCGGACAAACTGGTAGACATAATCTACTCCCCTGATCAGGTAGTTTCGTCGGAAACGGAAGCTGAAAAGCGTTTCGCAGAGATACTGACAGCACATCCAAATCTGGCCAAGAGTCAGGAGGCTGCTCAGAGACAGATCAGGAACCATCTGGAAATACAGTCCATGATCAACTCTATCTAATCAGATTGCGGAGGCTCGAGATGAAAGCCACTGATGATTCAAGTAAACATATCGTGAGCACGTTTGGTGGTCTTTGCGCTGTGGGTTTTCTGGCTCGGGCCTCGTATGGACTCGCCAGAACACCTGTGTTGGCCCTGTTTGCCGCTTCCTTCGGAGTAGGTCCTGAAGCTATAGGATTCGCAGTTGCCATATCAACCGTAACCGGCATTTTTTTTAAAATGCCTGCCGGTGTTTTGTCGGATGTCATAGGGAGGACCAGGACTCTCTTCATTGGCCTGGGTGTTTTTGCAGTAGTCCCGTTTGCATATTTGTTCGTAACTTCTTACGAAGCCCTGGTTGTGGTGAGATTTTTTCATGGATTCGCTACGGCCATCTATGGCCCGGTGGTAATGGCGGTTGTCATAGGGGTAGCAGGAACCAGGAAGGCAGAGATGCTATCCTGGTTTTCATCCGTGACGATAATAGGAAACCTTGTGGGGGCTCCTCTCGGTGGCCTCTTGCTGACCTGGCTTTCAACTGATGCCAATCCCTCACTGTTCCATTTTCATGTCATCTACGGAATTGTAGCAGCCTTGGGAATGTCATCCCTGATAATCGCTCTTTGGGTGATGCGAGGAAAATGGGATGCCCCTCAGTCTAACAACGGCAGAACAGTAAAAGCGGTCTTGCTCCAGTTCAGGACGGGCGTGAGGGAGATCCTGCTGGATCGCCGTGTATTGTTGACAAGCAATATGGAAGGAGTTCAGAACCTTTCTGTTGGGGCTCTTGAGGCTTTTCTGCCAATCTACATCGTTTTTGTTTGCGGTTTCAGCGCATTTGAGGCCGGCCTGCTCTGGGGTGTTCAGATTGCCGTCACTATTTTGTCCAAACCCATCATGGGCAAAATCTCGGACAAACATGGCCGGGAAAGCCTTCTTTTCTGGGGAATGTTCGTTTGCGCAGTTCCGTTTTTGTTGATCCCGTGGTTCCGGGATTTTAACACTCTGCTTTTACTGGCGGCTATTTTCGGATTAGGAGAGGCTGTTGTTACATCTTCGGCAGCAGCGCTTGTTTCAGATTTCTGCCGTGAAGATAATCTCGGCTCTGCAATGGGTACATTCGGAACAATATTCGATGTGGGACACGCTTCTGGTCCACTGTTGGCAGGCATTCTGATTGGCTTATTAGGCACAGGCGCTGATTATCGAATTCCCTTCGCAATCGTGGCCGCTCTATTGGTAATAGCGGCAATTGCATTCCGAAAAGGGGTTGCTCAAGTCCATGTCCCATCCAAACAATCTTCCTGATGGAAACAGGAGCGGAGAATATCATAAGAAAATCTTTTGAGGGCCTCGGGCCCCTACATGGATCGGGCGGTCGCTCCATCAAAGCGCCGCCCTCTTTTAATATCCATCTATTCTGATAATTCTTCCCTTCAGGTCAATATGCTATTAAAAAACAGCCCCTTTTTTGTCAGGATAATTCGAAAAATTACACTGGTTCATAGCCACAGCGTCAACAAGGGATCAAGTCGGCCTTTTTCTTTGTATATTGCCAAGGCATCCGGCTTCTTAAGATTATAGGCTATACAAACAAGATTCCAATCACCTTTCACCGACTCCAGTCCGCGTAAAATGAATTGACGAAAACCCATTGCAGACTTGAAATATATTGA
>CAYNZA010000178.1:0-4381 GCA_964401595.1 uncultured Desulfomonile sp. | reverse complement strand
ATGCGCCTTTGGCTGGTCCGGAGGGAAACAGTTCGTAGATTTTTTTCAGCTTGAAACCGGTGTCCTTGCACACTTTGCGGATCATAGGAGCAATGTTGAACTCGAGATAATAATTTCTCAGGTAATGAACCACTTTCCAGTGCTCGTCCGTCATGTCCTGGATACCTTCTGTCTTAGCAAACAAATGCGCGACTTCCTCATTCCAGAGTTCGGGATCCTGGAGGAAACCGTCCTCATCAACATCAAAAGTTCTACCATCGATTTCCAGTGTAGGCATAAAAGCGCCCTCCTTTATTCAAGTTAGCCGATACATAGACCGGGCAAATTATCTTATCTAGACCATGTTATCACCAGACGGCGATAATGACAAGCTGCTATTTTGATTCTTCAGATGAATTAACGCAAACTTCTACAACACCTCGTAACTAAATGCAACCCTGTTAAGGGGAAAAAATGAACATTCCATAATACCGGTCGCTGGATCGGGCTCCCTGCTTCCAATTCTCCAACATTCATTTCCTTTGTAATCTAATAAGTTAAGTATAATCAAACAAATTTAACCGGGGCCTGACTTTTTTAATTTGGTCTCCATATCCTGAATGTACTTCTGAATAATTTTTCGAGGCGCCGGCCGCTTTTCTCGGTTCAGGGCTTCCTTATAAGCGTTGAGCGCGGCCGCGTAATCTTTCTTTATTTCGTAGACGAGTCCCATGAGACCATACGCGTCAGGGTAATCCGGATTCAGTTGCACGGCCTTTTTCAGGTCTTCAATACTCTTGTCGTATTCCCCTTTTTTAGAGAAGGCAATTGCCCTGTTATGATAAGCCACGAAAAAACTCGGATTATCCACCAGTGACTTTGTAAACAACTCGATGGCGCGGTCCCATTTCTCAACTCGTAAGGCAAATTCTCCCTGTTCATAATAATCCAGGTAGTCTTCCGCATTTACCCCTGAGACGATGAGCGCACAGGAAAAAAAAGCAATCAATAAAATAAATAACTTAGGTGACAACCTTGCTCTCATGGAGTTTTTCAAAGTTCGACCTATCATTTGGTCATGTTACCACAAAATCCGGTTTTGAAAAGATTTCTTTTGCTACTGAAGCTGTCGGTTTGTTATCAATCATTTAGCTGAATTCAAAGGGCCGAATGCATGCCCAACATGTGAACAAACCTGCAAAACACCTTCTCAGGCGGCTATAATGACACTATCCTTTGACAAAAAGTCAGTCCCCGATCATTTGTCCACCGGGCGCTTCTCATCTGTGGCAGGGGTGCTGGATCAGGCTCCGCCCTGGACGCTCCGGAAGTTGATCCCGATTCTTTCGAACCGGGTGATGATTGATGAAGACTCGGTAAAACAGATTCGTGAGTTGTCGGCGCTTGGACCGGTGATATACGCCATCAAGTTTCCCAGTTCCTACGACTTGCAATTCCTCAGGATGAAATTCAATGAACTTGGTTTACCGACTCCATGGGCGCTTCTGGGCGCTGGAGATTACGCCGGTGGCTCGATAATCAAGTTGTTCAGCATCTGGAAGGACCGCGTGAAGAGTTTTTTTTCAGGCAAGGTCAGAAACCGGCCTCTGGATGCTGCGGTCGTGAAAGATTTCCTGGAGCATGGAGGCTCTTGCGCGTTTTATCTTGTTGATGAATCGACATCCAGGGAACGTTACCTTAATCCCGAAAAGGATCCTGTAAGTATCTTACTGGATGTGCAGGGTAAGATTGCCGCTCCGATATATGTTGTTCCACTTTTTATCCTCTATGACCGACGCCACAAACGTCAGATCAGGCCTTTCTGGGAATCTCTTTTAGGAGATTCCGACCGCCCCGGTCCTATTGGCAGAATTCTTGTTGCCATTAGAAAATGGACGGTCCCTGAGTTATTGGTCGGGGAGCCGATCTGTCTTATTGGTGAATTTGAGGAATTTGGCTCAGGAACATCCTGGGATGATCTACCGTTCAAAATTCGCACTGACCTCGTAGATCGTATAAATTCGCGAATCCGGATTAATCGGGGGGCTGAGAAACTCTCTCGCACCGAAATCAAGGAACTCGTTCTCCAGGATAAAGATGTTCAGTACGCTGTGGCTAAAACGGCAGCGGATAAAAACGAAACCGAAGCTAAAATTCGCAAGAAGGCTGAGGCTTACGTAGATGAGATCGCCGCTGATCAGAAGATACAGGCATATCACTGTCTTTACTATGTGCTGCAAATTCTTTTCAAGACGCTTTTCGACAGGGTAGACTTTTACGAATCCGATTTTGCCAAATTGAAAAAATACAATGAAAAAGGATCGTTGATTTTTGTGTCCAGCCACAAAAGTCATTTTGACTACCTCTTTCTGGGTTACAATTCATTTACTCAGCAAATGACAATACCTTACATGGCGGCAGGCAAGAACCTGGCCTTCTGGCCTATCGGGCCGGTGCTGCGCAGTGGGGGGGCTTTTTTTCTCAGACGCTCCCTGAAAGGCCTTGAACTTTACTCAAAGGTTTTTGCCGCTTATGTGAAGGTTCTGGTCAGGGAAAAGAGCAATCTGAACTTTTACATAGAGGGTGGTAGAAGCAGGACAGGCAAGCTGCTGGCTCCAAAACTCGGACTGTTGAGCTTTCTTCTGGACGTGGCTTTTGACGGCGAGTTCGATGATCTGACATTTGTCCCGTGCTATGTCGGGTATGACCAGATACCTGAAGAAAAATCCTATCTGAGTGAACTATCCGGACAGGAAAAAGAGAAGGAATCATTCCGGTCTTTGTTAAGTTCGAGGAAGATATTCGGGAAACGTTATGGAACGGTATACATGAGATTTCATGACCCCCTTTCCTTCAAAGGGTTCTGTGAAAAAAGGGTGAGGAGTGAATCACTGACGGATCTCACGCCTTCAGAGAGGCGAGAGTTGACCCATGACTTTGCCTACTTCATCATGAGTAGCATGATCGAGGCCTCGGCGGTCAACGCCATAGAATTGTCTTCAGCCGCCGTAATTTGTGAGGGTTCAGTAGAATTCTCCCATGATCAACTAGTCTCCAGCGCTCAGAGGTTGGCTTTTTTATTGGGTCGCCGAGGTGTCCAGGTTACGGAAAGCTGCAGAGATGTGAGCGTGGCCCTTGATGAAAGTCTGGGTCTGTTCAGAAAGAGAAGGTTTCTTATTTTCTCGTCGGAAACCCCGGCTCGTGACCGGATGTATGCCATCAATCCGGATCGACTGGCGAATCTGGAATTTTACAAAAACACCCTGGTTAATTCTCTTTGGCCCTGCGCCATCACCGCAACAGCCATACTGTTCAGCACATCGCTCAAAGATGGCATAGAATTTGACACATTAGTCGAAGACTTCAAATTCATGAAATCATTGTTTGACCTGGAGTTCATCGCTGACCCTCTTGTGTCTGAGGAGGAGCTTGTTTCAAACGCATGCGGGTTCTTTTCAAACGCCGGCTGGCTGGAATCAGGCAGCGCTGGCATCGAGGTGTTGGACAAAAAAGCCATTGCTTCTGTTTCCTGTTTGATCAGGGACCTGACAAGCGTTTATTACATGGTCCTTTTGGCTCTCGACGGGTTGGAAGAGGGTGGTAAGAGCCAAAAGGAGTTCATTAAATCTATTTCAAAGCGAATGGATTCAGTTCGATTTCAGGATGGACAGATCAAGCCGACTTTACCGTCGGTCACAGTCAACAATTCGCTCAACAGGCTAGATCAAATGAAAATAATCGAATTTGCCTCTTCAAAGAAAGTCATCAGAAAACTTACGGATCCGGCAGGAAGGGATTTGGCGCTTGAAAAGCTGGGACGACTTACAGGTGTTAGAATGTGAATCGGTCTCAAACTATCTTTCCTGTCAAGCTTAGCCCTTGGTGACACAACATGTGACAAAATAATAATATTGACATCGAGGCGCTACATGGATTATTATTTAAGCTTCTGTCGGGGCGTAGCGCAGCCTGGTAGCGTACCTGAATGGGGTTCAGGTGGTCGCTGGTTCAAATCCAGTCGCCCCGACCAGCCTTTCATAAAAGAAATCCAACATTACGCAACATCCTGTGAACGGGACAAAGCGGGGTTAATCTCTTCCTTGTAGTGCTGGACTCTATCCGATTTTCAGTATATCAGCACTCTCCAGTTTGTGCGGGAATGGCAGGCCTAATGACGTCCGGCATTTAGTATGTAAATAATAAGAATGTTCTTTTTTTCCACGGGTGTTTTGATCTCAATCAATTAGCCAATAAATGTGATAATAGATCCTGACACTTGCACCCTAAAGTGCTTGCGAGTTAATTGCATGAGATTTCAAGCTATTTTTTAGACAAACGGACGAGAAAATTTGAGCGGCTCATTTCGATTCAGGCATACAGATTTTTCCACACCGATTGTTAT
>CAYNZA010000177.1:0-4454 GCA_964401595.1 uncultured Desulfomonile sp. | reverse complement strand
GAAAACTATGGAGATAAGTCGCGCGTGTCTCGCAAAAGGTATTTTTGTTCAGGGAATTCGTTATCCCACCGTGCCCGAGGGCTCTGCAAGACTCCGACTCACACTGATGAGTTCACATAGCGATGAAGACATACAAAAAGCAGTAAGTGTCCTGACAGAGGAACTTACAGCCTGATCAGAGAATTCGCGTGAACTGATCAGGACGTTTAAGAAAGCCCGATTGGCAGACAAAGGAGCCACATGGAAAATCAAAAACCTTGTTTCCAGAACATAACGGGAATTGACAAATTCAAAACTATCTACAGCTTTTTTGACTGCGCCCGCAAACTGTTGAATCACAGGTACAACAGGGAAGTTCGCCATAGAAACGGGCTGACTGCCATGGATTCTCTTTTCAATTTTCTAAAGCTGTCATTCCTGGAATATTCGGTCCTGAAATTTAGAAACATGGTTCGTTTCGGTGACAGGATCATCATTGACAGCACGTTCCCACCTTTCCCTTCACCCGCTTTTAACAGAAGAATATCCAACTATCTTAACCACCTGGACATGAAGGATATTCCCACAGGAATTGTATCAATTTCTACGACCAATTTGTGCCCCTATTCCTGTTCGTTCTGTTCCACCAATTCAAGAAGAATATCAAAAGCTGATCTTGATGAGGAACTGGTTATCAACACTGTCAAGGAAATTGAGAAAATTGGCACCCCAATGATAATCCTTCATGGTGGTGAGCCAATGTACAGGTACGACCGCTTCCTGAGAATAGTAAAAAGTGTCAGCAGGGAAACATGTCTATGGATGTTCACGACCGGCTATGGTGTGACTCCTGAGCGTGCTGCAGAGCTTCAGGAAAACGGGCTCTTCGGGGTATGGGTTAGTCTTGACCACTTTGATCCGAAC
This sequence comes from uncultured Desulfomonile sp., assembly GCA_964401595.1. GTDB lineage: Bacteria > Desulfobacterota > Desulfomonilia > Desulfomonilales > Desulfomonilaceae > CAITZA01. Next base: position 3,551 of record CAYNZA010000177.1, on the reverse strand, counting down.
ATCCACAACAGCATGAGAGGCAATCCAGGGGCTTTTGAAAAAGCTCTTAAGGCCGTTGAGGCCTTCAAGGCAGCCGGAGTCTACACGTGCCTCTCGCTGGTTCCGCCGGACGATTTCATTGATCCGGAAAATTTCAAAAAGTATTACGACATGGCCAAAAATATGGGTGTAGCTGAAATAAGAGTCATGGAGAAAAAACCTTCCGGTCGCGAAGCCTGTCGTGGAGTTAACCCGCATAGCCCAGTACTGGAGCACCTGCAGCAGGAACTTTTTGCAGACCCGGACTATATCGACTATCCCCCGTTGAGCGGCTTATCCACATGGTTGGAGAAAGATGAAGCCCTGGGATGTCAATGCAGATTCGAATATCTTTATGTTACGGCTTCCGGTGATGTTCAACCCTGTGAAGTCAGTGAAGTGTCATTTGGAAACATCAAGGAGGAACCCTTTCCGGCAATATACAATAGAATATCCAATGCCTTCGAACACTGTTCAACAGGATGCATTCCGATGGTGATGTATCCTGAGATAAGAGAGTATCAGTCATTAAAAAATAAACTGGACTATGACCAGAGGAACAGGCTTTCAGAATCCATTGTTGCCGGTTTTCGCCGTAAAGGCTCGATCCCTGGAGCTTACAAACCTCTCTGGAATCATTACCAGCAGAGATTGCGGACATACAGGAAACGAAACAACTTACATAAACACTGCGTAGCTCTAGATAACAACCAAACTTTTTAGAAATTGCAGTTCAAGTCGCTGCAAGTAAGGAGAATAATAAACATGACAGATCTGGCAAAATTTGCAGCCGAAAATCTCGAGAAAGTGCGAAAAAAGAAACCTCTGGTCCACAGCATCACCAATTTCGTCGCAATGACACCCACCGCCAATGCTCTTCTGGCTCTCGGAGCCTCACCATTCATGAGTCATATTCTGGAAGAAATGGAAGATGTATCTGCTATTTCAAACGCTTTGGTCATCAACATAGGAACATTGTCCAAACCCTGGATCCAGTCCATGAACGCTGCCGCCCGATTATCCAGAATACTCTCGAAGCCTTATGTTCTTGATCCTGTTGGTTCCGGGGCCACGCGTTTCAGGACTCAAACTGCTCAGGAACTAATTCGCTATGCGCCACCTACAGTAATTCGGGGAAATGCGTCTGAAGTCATGTCGCTGAGTTCAAAAGGAGGCCAAACCAGAGGCGTGGATGCCATACATTCGGTGGAAGACGCGGTAGGTCCTGCAACTGAAGTCTCACGGGCCCTTGGCTCTGTAATTGCCGTAACGGGCCAGAAAGACATTGTAACTGATGGTTACAGGTCATTCGCAGTGTCAGGAGGGTCTCCCATGATGACTTCGGTGACTGCTACCGGTTGTACGGCATCTGTGATTGTCGGGGCGTTCCTGGCAGTCGAAAAAGACGCTGTCTTGTCAGCAGCCTCAGCGTTGGCGGTATTTAAACTTGTCGCTGAACGAGCCGCTGATGGCGCCAATGGGCCCGGATCTTACTGGATAAATGTGCTCGATCAGTTACATTCAATCACCGCCTACGAAGTGGAGCGAAACGCCAGGATTGAACTAATATGACAGATATCAGGGATTGGAGCCTTTATCTCGTCACAGACAGAGTTCTGTCCTTGGGACGAAGCCTCATCGAAATTTGTCAGGCAGCCATCAAAGGTGGTGTTTCGGTCATTCAATTGAGAGAGAAGAACCTTGATTCGAGAACTTTCCTGAAAGAAGGGTTGGCGTTAAAGGACCTTTTGGCACGTAACCGGATCCCATTCATAATAAACGATCGAATCGACATTGCATTGGCGCTCGATGCTGACGGAGTTCATCTCGGCCAGTCCGACATACCCCTTCAGGTCGCGCGAAAAATTCTGGGGCATGAAAAAATTATCGGATGGTCAATTGACTGTCCTGAACAAATACTTTCAGAGGAAGCTCCGCTGGCGGATTACCTGGCTATAGGACCCATTTTCCATACAGGAACCAAGACCGACGCTGCGCAACCATGGGGCCTTGAAGGAATGAACACAGCCAGATCAATGACTGAAAAACCTCTGGTGGCTATCGGTGGAATCAACGAGAACAATCTGGCCCAGGTCATAGGGGCCGGGGCCGACTCTGCGGCTGTAGTTTCAGCAATTGTCGCCGCTGAAGATGTAGAGTCAGCCACCAGGAAGCTCCTCAACAATGTTATTGATTCCAAACGACTCATCCACAAAAAGATTGGCTCATGAAACTTTCAGAGATTGGAGAGTTCGGTTTCATTCGACGCATGTCCCACCTGTGCCTCAACAGACCAGAGGGAGTCTACAGGGGTATCGGTGATGACTGCGCTGTAATTGAGTTGAATGACGATGACTTTTTGCTGATCACCACCGATTTGCTTATAGAACGCTCCCATTTCAGGCTTGATTGGACTTCCCCGGAGGATTTGGGGGCCAAGTCCCTGGCTGTGAACCTTTCCGACATAGCCGCCTGCGGAGGCTTTCCAAGAGACGCCTTCATAAGTCTGGCCATACCCAACAGGATGGATGTCGAATGGCTCGACAGGTTCTATCAGGGATTAACTGAGCTGGCTAAACGTCAGGGAGTTAACGTTCTCGGTGGTGACACAACTTTGTCCAGGTCTGATTTGGTGATCAATGTGGCGCTCACCGGCGTGGTGCCAAAGGACCAGGCTCTCCTTCGCAACGGGGCTTCCCCCGGCGATCTGGTATGTTTGACGGGGGCTTTGGGGGAATCAGCCGCAGGGTTAAAATTGCTCGAGGCAGGCGTCTCTGTCGAAACTCCTGAAGAGGCCGGCCTGGTTCGCTCGCATCTTGCCCCGCTCCCACTGCTTCGAGAGGGTCGAATTCTGGCGCAATCCGGGTATTGCACGGCCTTGATCGATGTTTCAGACGGAATGAGTTCCGACCTGAATCACGTTTGCGAACAATCAGCAGTCGGGGCAATTATCCTGCAAGAACAAATCCCCGTTTCAAAAAAACTGGAAACTGTTTTTTCAGATTCAGGAAAAGATGTCATGGACTTCATCCTTAACGGTGGAGAAGACTACGCTTTACTGGCCGCTGTAAAACCACACGGCTTGCCGGAACTGGAGTCTCGTTTTGAACAGATTGGAGCGCTTATCCACCACATAGGGGAATTCAACCCGGAGTCAGGACGCGTTTTATTGAAATCCAGGGACAATTTGACGGATTTAAAACCTCGAGGATGGGATCACTTCAAATAAAAAAGTTCTTTGCAGTTTCAATGCGAGATAGAGCTTAACATACGCGCCAGATTTTTTAGAAGTTCAGGACCTCTTGGAAGTTTTTTGTAAAGCAAAGATGAACATCGAAAATTATTCTGGTTATTAGACCTGTTGTTCAGTAGGATATTGTACAAAATTTTTTCGTGCGTATGTTTTTTTAAGAATCTTTTACCCAGGCGTTTCAATTCCTGGATGAGGCTATTTATAGTCTAATCAGGCCTTTATCCGGTTGTCAAAAAGCTCTTGACTTAATATTAATATCTATATATAAAAATATTTAGGA
>CAYNZA010000176.1:0-4703 GCA_964401595.1 uncultured Desulfomonile sp. | reverse complement strand
GTCAGTTCTGATTTTCACACTGCGATTCTCGAATATCCTTCCGATGATCTTCAGCGCCTGCCGACGGCACCGGAGGACGAAAGGGAGGATGGAGAAGAGAATGGCGATGACGGAGACGATGACTCTGACGGTTTTGACCGTCTTTGGGATGTTTCCTCTCTAGGATAGCTGTTTTTGAGTGACAGCCTGCCCGACATATAATGTTGCAAATGTCCCGGAGCCATTGACCAGTACGGAGACTTAACGTTATAGGCGGACACTTAAATCCAGGCGCTCCTGTGAAGGCCGGAGTTTAATTTCATTGCATTGGGTGAGTCTGAACCCACAACACTGCTCCAAGCTCCACCTTTTTGTCCTTGCCCTCATGTTTCAGAGGCTTTTCTGATTCCATGAGCGCCGAAAATCCCCACCATCCTGCCTTGGGCATGACAAAAGAAAAATAGCCATTTTCATTCGTTTTAACTACCTGTGTCACATGAGAATCCGTAGGGGCCTTGGTTTTACCCTTTCCCCAAAATTCCACTTCCACATCAATGTTACCAACCGGTTTTCCATCCTTCTGCGCCTGTCCGGTAAAGATGTTGCCCGCATACAGACTGTAGGGACGAGTGAGCGGCACTATCTCCACAGGAATCCCCGCCTCTTTGGCTATTGGCTTGTCCCAGCCCTCCTCTGCGCCAAACCCGTCTACTATAACTTTGGTCACATGCTGTATAAACTTGTCTTCAGCAGGTTCCCAGTAAGGTTTCGGGACCATAAAAAAAATGTAGTCCGCAGGTTTGGTTATTTTATATGACGACTCCCACGTCGATTTGCCCTCTACCTTTTTCTCCTTCAGGGTATCCAGAAGGCTAGTAACCTTATCACCTGCGACAACACCGAGTTTCTCAGGCTTGTCCATCTGCATGATCGGCCCGCCTTCAAAGGGATGGGTGAACTGAAGCAGCAGTCCTATTTCCTTTTTGTCGTCCTTACCCACCACATCATTGGAAGGGATAATCATTCCAAAATGCGCCATAGCCGCTGTGACGGCAAATAGGGAAAAAGTCAAACACACGGTAATGGCCAATATCTGTTTCCACATCTGCAAAACTCCTCAATCACAGAATTAAAATAGCAACAGAAATAACACTTTTTATGATAATGTAGCACTGTCTGATTGTCAAACAAAAAGAAATTTTTCATGCATTTCCTTGTCAACTCCTCATACTCACGTAATTCATCGATAGTTCCCGCATATTTTTTTTGCTCTAACTCATGACCCTTAATCATCGATCATTCGTGTTCTTTCGCATTGATTTGCATAGCTAAATATGATGTAATGCATTGTTATTGCCTATGTCTCAAGAGACAAAAACCCTGTCTATAGGGTATCGAAAGGAGTTTTGATGAATCAGCAATATGAATCGATGTGGCGAGAGCTAGGGTTAGACCTGGAGGCCCACGATGCGCTGTTAAAGGTTCTGGCACAAGGATACCATGACATATTCCTGAGTCAGCCAAATCGACCGAAGGGAATGGATTACTTCAATTTTGTGGTCAGTGAAGTTCACGGTCTGAGAATACAGGAGTTGATGGACGCCAAGAGGCAGGGCCGAAAGGTGGTTGGTTCTTACTGTGTTTTTGTACCGGAGGAAATTGTCCTGGCGACTGACGGAGTTTGCGTAGGATTGTGCGCTGGAGCGGATTTTGCTACCGATGAGGTCGAAAAGCTTTTGCCTCGAAACACCTGTGCACTGATTAAATCTGCATTTGGCTTCAAACTGGGCAAAGTGTGTCCATACTTGGAGTCAGCCGACATGATAGTTGGTGAAAACACGTGTGATGGCAAGAAAAAATCTTACGAGACATTGGGCACGCTGGTCAAAAACCTTTACGTCATGGATTTGCCTCAGGTCAAATCCGAAAAAGGCCGGGAAGTTCTCAAATCGGAATACTGGCGTTTCAAAGAAGAAATGGAGAAGCTCTCCGGAGTAAAAATTGACGCTGAACGCTTGAAAAAGGGCATCGACACGGTCAATGCCAAACGCGAGGCTGTTCACAGACTCTCAAGGCTGAGGAATTCGGACCCGGCTCCAATTTCTGGTCTGGACTCCCTATTGATAAACCAGGTTTTCTTTTATGATGATCCAGCGAGATTTACTTCTTCCGTACACAAGATATGCGATGAAATAGAAGAGAGAATTGGGGCCGGCAATGGGGTCTTTCCCGAAGGGACGCCGAGAATTCTACTTTCAGGGTGTCCCATGGCGGTTCCAAACTGGAAGCTGCCCTGGATAATAGAAAGTTCAGGCGCTGTGATCGTGGGTGAAGAATCCTGTATTGGTGAACGCGGGACCAGAAACCTCGTGGAAACCTCTTCCGACTCGGTTGAGGGCTTGATTGAAGCCTTGGTAGATAGGTATTTTGACATCAATTGCGCTATTTATACTCCAAACCCTGGCAGACTGGATAACATAAAGGCCATGAAAACCGATTACAATGCGGATGGGGTTATTCATTACGGTTTACAGTTCTGCCAGCCTTATCAGATCGAATCGATCCCTGTAGAAAAAAGTTTAGAGCAGATGTCTCTTCCAACACTGAGAGTAGACACAGATTACAGCATGGAAGACGTCGGACAGCTCAAGACGAGGGTTGAAGCGTTCATAGAGCGAATCAAGTGATTTCGACGTAAAGCCATGTACTGGCTGGAAACAGGGGTGTTTGGCAGCATGAGTTTCTTATGAACCAGCGCTTCCACGCCCCCCATTTTGGTCTGGCCCTCATTGAATGCGGCCTGAAATTTTACGAATAGAGAGTGAAAATGCTCGTCACCGGAATAGATGTAGGATCAAGAGCCATAAAAATTGTCCAGATGGACTCAAAGACTTCAAATGTGGTCGCTATGAAAAAAACGGAAACCACTTTTAACCCCAGGGAACAAATTCTGAAAGTCATGGATGGGCTAAATTCGGATGCAATTATCTCCACCGGTTACGGGCGAAAACTAGTACAGGATGTCTGTGGTTGTGACACCATAACAGAAATACTCGCCCATGCCACGGGGGCTAGAAGTCTGTTTCCGAAAGCCAACAGTGTTTTGGACATTGGCGGCCAGGACACCAAAGCCATATCGCTGGAACAAAACGGTCAGGTAGGAAAATTTGAGATGAATGACCGCTGCGCCGCTGGAACGGGTAAATTTCTGGAATTCATGGCCACTAGTTTTCAAATTCCGATCGACAAATTTGGTGATTTTGCCCTCAAAGGACAGCCTGGATTGGTTATTAACAGCATGTGTACGGTCTTTGCCGAATCTGAAGCCACCTCACTGATGGCCAAAGGTATTCCCAGTGCAGATATAGCCCTGGCGCTTCATCTTTCCGTTGTGAAAAGGTCTTTGTCGATGTTAAGGCGGGTCTCTGACGCTGGCCCCTTTGTATTCTCAGGGGGGGTCGCAAAAAACCGATGTGTCGTTAAAATGCTGGAAGACGAACTCAAGTCGCCTGTTTTTGTCGCCGAGTATCCGGAAATGGCAGGAGCCCTTGGAGCGGCCACTTACCTTACATACAAATTAAAAGGAAACCGCAGGAACATGGCAAACTGAGCGTCAGTAGGCGCCTGAGGCAATGCCGAAAATCAACTCTCATTTAATAAACCTATTTGACTTATAGTTATAATCAATGTATTGTTTTTTAGGGATTCATCATCGGTGGAAACTTGGGACTTTTATTTTCTGTTGGTGGGTGGATCTTGTTCGACCCGACAGCCATGTTCGTTCGTAGGAATTGGAATCCTCTTTTTCAGGTCATTATGATGTCTTTTGACATTTGCATCTTCAACAAACTGGTTCTATTCGGCTTCACCTGAGTAGTCATTTCTGTGTCTACCCGGGATGGTATGTCTTGAACCAGGCTCCACAATAGACTCTTCGACAAAATCTATTTATTCGAATTCATTTTATTAGTCTGGTTCAGACTCTGATTATTTCTTCAGGGAGGGCAATGGCGCTGGGCGCCTCACGGGCTGCAAACCCGTTGACCAGGTCTAAGAAACCTGGAGGAGGTTCGATTCCCCTTGCCCTCTCCAGACTGAGGCGGTTTGAATTGAGCAGACACATTACAATCGGTGTTGCGGGGCACGTCGATCACGGCAAGACAAGGTTGGTTCGTCATCTGACTAATGTGGATACTGACAGAATGACTGAAGAAAAAAAGAGGGGGTTGTCCATAGAACCAGGGGTGGCTGAACTGACTCTACCCTCAGGGGTTACAGTATCCATTGTAGATGTCCCGGGCCATCGGGATTTTCTGAGAAACGCTATACGGGGTCTTTGCAGTGTTGACATGGGTATTCTGGTAGTAGCTGCCGATGACGGAGTAATGCCTCAGACAGAAGATCATTTGAGCGTTCTTGACTTGATGAACGCCTCTTCCGGGATGGTAGTTATCAGTAAGGCGGACCTGGTTGATGAAGAAACCCTTGAACTTGCGTCGCTGGAGGTTAATGAATTGACTGCAGGCTCTTTTCTGCAAGGCAAGCCAGTGATAGCGTTTTCCGCCGTGAGCGGGGCTGGGGAAGAACAAATCCTGAAGGTTTTGGATACGCAGGTTCAAAACATTCAACCCAAGAATGATGAAGGCTTCTTCCGCCTGTGGATAGATCAGTGCCGAAGCATCCCTGGATTCGGGACAGTAGTCAGTGGGACCGTTCTTTCAGGG
>CAYNZA010000175.1:0-4877 GCA_964401595.1 uncultured Desulfomonile sp. | reverse complement strand
AAATTCATTTTAGGCTTGAGCTGGTTCATGAGGTTCCAAATTCCGTAATCAAACTCATGATTCCCGACCACCATGGCCGTAAGCCCCATGGCATTCAACAGATCAACACCCATAGCTCCTTTAAAGACTGTTGAATAACTGGTTCCAGTCAGGAGGTCACCCGCCAGGAGCAAGATTGTGTGCCTGCCTTCTCTTCTGTTTTCTTCCTTCACATCGGCAATGACACTCTGAGCCTTTGCAAAACCACCATGAACACCTGAGCCGTCTTTAAGCGCTTCTGCGCTGTAGTGAGCATGAGGATCGTTCATGTAAAGTATGGTAATTTTAAGTGCTTCAGAGTGGGCACAGGCATTGTTGAGCTGAACACCCAGACATGAATGACATAAGATAAACGCTATTAAGACCCTAAATAAAACTCGTTTGGCTAGTGACAGCATTCTTGCTCCCTCTTCAGCAAGCGGAATAAACAAAAGAAGACCATCAAAGGAATGAATAGTTTGAAAATAAGGCGACGCAGTCGCCGTTCCAGGTGGGACTGGTCGGGGTGGCCAGATTCGAACTGGCGACCTCGTGCTCCCAAGGCACGCGCGCTAACCAGGCTGCGCTACACCCCGCAGGTTCAAAAAAGCAACTGAATTTGTCATTATAGCCATGCAACTCATCTATGACAAGAAATATTTTCACTCAAGAAAAAATTTGAATTTGCATAAACCAAAGCACTGACTCCCTCTCACCAAGGGAATTCATGGCATCTTGAAGCTCAAGTTTCTCAATTCCTGGAATAATTTTTTCATGGCGTTTGAGCGGTGACTGACCAGGTTTTTTTCAATGTTGCTCATCTGGGCGAAGGTAAGCCCTGAAAGTTCATGAAGAAATATCGGATCGTAACCAAATCCATTTGAGCCTCTGGGTTCATTTATGATTTTTCCGGAACATTCCCCCCTGATTACAATTTCGTCACCATCTTCTACGACCAGAGCGAGCACACAAACGAATTTTGCGCCGCGTTCGTCAAAACCCACGCCATTGAGTTCATCAAGGATTTTCATGTATCTGGCGCTGTCAGGAACATCATCACCCGAATAGCGAGCAGAAAAGACACCGGGGCGCCCATTCAGAGCATCCACGCACAACCCCGAATCATCCGCCAAACTCGGAATTCCGGTATGGGCAAAGGTTTCCCTGGCTTTTTTCAAGGCGTTTTCTTCAAAAGTAAGACCGTCTTCCGTAACATCAGGCATTCCTTCAAAGTCGTTGAGTGTCAGGAATTGAATTGGCAGTCCATGCGCCAGTTCGGATAACTCTCTCACCTTGCCTTGGTTTCTGGTAGCAACGACTATTTTTTCTGGAAGATGTTTCATTTAAGACATTCCGTATCGACTGGTTTCATGTTGTGAGTTCCCTTAATTGCTGAGACTCTTGAACAAGCGACTGCCCTACAGCCCACAAGTTTCATGTTGCGAAAGCCTTTCTTTTTAGCAAAAGACAGGCTTGGTATGGATTTGAATGTCTTGAGATTATCTCTTCAACAATTTCTTCAAAAACGGCTAGCCCACCTACCCTGGCCAAAGCTTCTTCCACAACGTTGTCCTTGAACAGGTCGAGCAATTGATTCCTGACACGCGTGCGCTTTCTCTGAAGCATTCCGTCGCTTCCCTTGTCATCCAGAAAAGCCCGATGTTCAATAATTGCCTGATAAACCTGGTCCACGCCGGACTCGGTAACGGCCACCGATTGAATAACCGGTGGATACCAGCCACCAGAGTTATACCGATCTCCGGAGATATTCAGCATGGATTTGATTTCACGGACAGTTTTTGCCGTGTCGTCTCTATCTGCCTTGTTCACGACAAATATATCGCCTATTTCCATCAGACCGGCCTTTATGGCCTGTATGTCGTCCCCCATTCCCGGGATGGTCACAAGGACAGTCGTATCGGCGTTGTGAACGATATCGACCTCATCTTGTCCAACACCAACGGTCTCTACGATTATCACGTCCTTGCCCATTGCGTCGAGCACTACAATTGAATCAGCGGTAGACCTGGTCAATCCACCGAATTTACCCCTCGTAGCAAGCGACCTGATGAAAACTCCATCGTCCAGAAAATGCTTCTGCATCCTGATGCGATCCCCCAGGATTGCTCCTCCGGAAAATGGGCTTGTTGGGTCTATCGCAAGCACTCCGACCGTTTTTCCGGCGGCTCTGAACCTTGCAACAACACGGTCCACCAGTGTGGATTTTCCCACCCCTGGAGATCCTGTAAATCCGATGATGTGAGCATTGCGGGTGTGGGCGTACAGGATTGCCAAATCATCTATGATATCGGGGTCACCATCGTCGATTCGACGAATCATTTTCGCCGCAGCGCGCACGTCTCCATTTAAAACCTTTTCTATATTCAATCAATTCCCCTACAACATCAAAATGGGCTACGTGAAATCATTTTCCGAATCAGCTCCGCAAGATTTACCTGACAACCATTGGTAAGAAGGACTGGTTCAATTGTCAACCAGATTCGCTGCTGGATGCGCGTATGGTTCATATTTCCTTGAGATACCAGAAACAAATTGGAAAAAGTCCTGATGATGATATAAACTACAAACTTTTAAAGAAAAGGTCTTTAATACATGTCACAACTTTTTGAACAATTCCTCGGGTCCAGTCCTGGATTACTGGTAGAACTGGTTCAATCAACAGCATCCCCTTACGTGGTCAAGACTTCGGAAGGTTTCGAGTTTATTATAAGCTCTGAGGATTTTAACAATTTTTACCGACCACTCGGCGAAAAAACTCCAGTCAGGTTCTCAAATCTGATAACCGAGCCGGAAACTGGACTGGTGAATACCGAGGTCATTATTCCGATCATCGATATGATCAGGCGTTTTGTACCTGCTTTTCACGAATTCACCAAGGCACGGTCATTTCTCAGGTGGTCTGCAAAACAGATTGCGGATCAATCAGAGGATTATGTGAAGAAGGCGCGCAAAAAACTCGACAGGGAAGCGAGATCACCGCACCTGATTTCTGATGAAGAGTTGGCCAGTGTTGCAACCCTGGGTCCAAAGGCCATCACCCTCCTGGCAAGCGACACCTGCGGAGAAATTTTGTGGCCGGTCGGCAAATCATCAGATCAGGAAATGGCAGGTCAAGGCATTGAACCGGATTTACGTTCGGAAAAATCGCGCAAACCAAAACCGGATAAACCTGTCAAGTCTTCCATGCCGCGAATGAAAAACGTCGAATTAGTGTGCGACAAAGACATGCTAACCGTGATAGTCGATCTCACAAAGGATTTCGGTCCATCCAAATCGGGGCGTAACAATCTTGTGGCCACCACGGAGGGTAACAAAACCCTCCCTGGTAGAGAAGAACGGATAGGTATGACCGTTTACAGGGAGATCGAGCCCAAGGTTGTAAAAAGAGGAGCAAAAGATTCTTTCAAGAATCTCAGGATGCAGGTTGAAGAAGACACATTAACAATGCTCGTTGATTTAACTCAAGAAGTTGGTCCTTCCAAATCCGGAAAAAACATCATAATCTCCTCCACTGGGGGCAACCAACTCGTCTTTACGCGACAGGAGAAAATCGGATTGAACGTTTATCGGCCTTTGTAGGTAATAGAATTGGCGCATTCAACTCAACCCGACTTGATCAAGGTTAATTTGGCGGCTACGGATCTTGCTTTTACTTGGCTGGCGTTTTACATATTTATATATGTGAATGAAAATGAAGTTAATGGGATTTATAGCTAGGAGGCTTTAAAATGTTTGTATTCGGGACAGCGGATGACGTTTTTGCTATGGCTGTAAGAATTGAAGAAAACGGAAAAACTTTTTATACCGGAGCTGCTGAAATGGCGAAAGACCCTGCGTCAAAGAACCTTTTTAGCAACCTTTCAGCCATGGAGGCGGGCCATATAGAGGCTTTTAAGACTTTGAGGGCGAGTTTGCCGGATTCTGACATATCAAACATTGTCTGGGACCCCGAAGGTCTTGCAGAGAGCTATCTGCAGGCTACAGCGGATACTCACATTTTCACTGTTGAGGCCGCACAGACCAGGCTTGAGAAAGTTAAAACTCCGTCTGCGGTCTTGGACATGGCCATTCAGTTTGAGAAAGATTCGGTAGCTTTTTTCATTGGCCTGAAAGAACTGCTCCCGGATGTCTCCGGCAAGACAGAAGTTGACAAATTGATCAAGGCTGAAATGGAGCACATCAAGATGCTTTCTATAGCTGCTAAAAACTTTTCCGAAACCGGTGTAGCCGGAATAGCGTGACAGGCTAATAAAAAAGGCTTGGAACTAATACATTGTTTCAAGCCTTGACTGGCACAATTAACGTGTAAGATCCGGAACATCTTATTTTGCCCTCAGGGTTGCTCCTATCCTGTCTCCTTTTCTGGGACCATCCAGTATTTCAACAGTCGCAAAACATTTTCCCTGCTCGTCGCCAACGCACGAAAGGACCATGCACCTGACCGGAACATCCTCGTCCATCATCGTAATCACATCTCCGCGAGCTATCAACTGGCTACCAGGTAGCATGGCGTGTTTCTTCTTCGGTTTTCTCATGTTTATCCCATCAAAATTAGATGTTAGAAAATTACAACCTGTCCAGCTGACCTGTGTCCAGATTCCTGTAGACTCCAACTCGTATCTTCTCAGCCGCAATTCCCTCATCTGAATTCAGACACGAGGATAATAGGCCGTCACTGTGTTGCTTATAGCCAACCTCTTTTTGACGTGCCACATTCTCTCTGGCCGTGAATCCGATCCGTCCGGAGATTGTAGAACAAGCAGATACCGGTAAGACCATTATGGTTAAAACTACAAGAAGTTTCATAGAATGACCTCATTTTGGAAGCCACCCTCACT
>CAYNZA010000174.1:0-4967 GCA_964401595.1 uncultured Desulfomonile sp. | reverse complement strand
AAAAAGGCTATGGGCAAAGACAAGGAAGCATTTTCCATGGCTGACATAGGGTGCTATTCACTTGGCTTTCTGCCACCGTACCGTCTGGGTAACCTTCTTTACTGCATGGGTTCAGGGGCTCCTGCGGCCAGTGCCCTCTCAAAGGCGTTTCCTGCGGAACCCGTTTTGAGCTTCGTGGGTGACTCTACCTTTTTTCACGCAGCTATGCCCGGTATACTTAACGCTGTTTACAACAAACATCGTCAGGTCATAATGGTCATGGATAACGGGATCACAGCCATGACAGGGCATCAGCCCAACCCCAACAGTGGTTTTGGGGCTCGTGGAGAATCGCCCAGGATTCTTATCGACGACGTTCTCAGAGCATTTGGGATCAAATTCGTGGAACGGGTTCCATCGTATGAAGTTGCCAAAGTGGCAGACGCCCTTAAAAGAGCCTTTGAATTTGCCCATTCTCCGGAGGGTGGTGTTGCGGTCGTGATTCAGGACGAGCCCTGCGCCCTACGACGCTCACGCCAGGAAAAGAGAGCTGGAACTCTTCCTAATCCTCTGCGCATAGACCAGGGAATATGCAAGAACATACAAAATTGCCTGAAAAAGTTTGCATGTCCCGCCATTGAGGCTACCGATGATGGAAAGGTTCAAATAAACACCGATCTTTGTATAGGTTGCGCCAGTTGCGTACAGACCTGCCCTCTTCCTAACAAACCTATGAAAAGAATTGATGATTTCAGGAGAATTTAAATGTCTGAAAAGGCTTTGAACATATACGTCTGCGGAGTTGGCGGTTTTGGCATAGGTTCTGTGACTGGCATATTGTCAAGGGCGGCCACAATTGACCATTTGGATTCTATGGGTTCAGAAACCCACGGCTTGGCTCAAAGAGGCGGAGTGGTCGTTTCCACCTTACGAATCGGCAGAAAGTTGTCGGGGAGTCCGTTGATCATCAAGGGAAACGCTGACATAGTTTTTGCGCTTGAGCCTTTGGAAGCCCTCAGGGCAATCCCTTTTGTCAAAGCCGATGGAACAGTGATCTACAATACTCAGCGGTTTCAACCATTGTCCGTGAGATTGGGCGTGGCACGTTATCCCGACAGGCATGAAATCGAATCGGAGCTTCTCAAGGTAACCCCGAACGTCATGCCAGTTGACGCAAGTGGTAAGGCTAAAGAACTTGGCCTGTCAGAGAGCGCCAATGTCATAATGCTTGGAATCTTGACCAGAAAGGGCTGTTTGCCATTTGGCATGGAAACCATGCGAGAAGCCGTCCGTCAGTTTGCGCCCAGTAAATATGTAGGGATAAACCTCCGGGCTCTTGAGCTTGCCTAGTTAATCCCTGGTCTTTATGGATGCGCCTTCGGCGCCTCTCACCCCGCCCAAGAGTGGTTTTCGCAATCAGCATCTCAGATTTATTTGCGCGCCCTGCCTTCATTTTCCAGATACCATTGGTAAACGCTGCGCAAACCATTAACCATGTCGATGGAAGGCATCCATCCTAATTTTTCTATTTTTGAGGTGTCTAGTAATTTACGGGGGGTTCCATCAGGCATGTCGGCATTAAATCTGATTTCTCCACTATAACCAACTACTTTCTTGATCATCTGTGCCAACTCGGAGATGGTCTGGTCTTTGCCCGAGCCGATGTTAATCAGGTCAGGAGAATCGTAAGTCTTCATCAGGAACAAACATGCGTCAGCCAGGTCATCGACATGCAGAAACTCCCTGTAAGGTTTACCACTTCCCCAGACTTCCACATAGGGCGCTCCAGACATCCTGGCTTCGTGAGTTTTACGGAGGAGAGCCGGGATCACATGGGAATCTCTCAAATCAAAATTGTCGTTTGGACCATACAAATTTGAAGGCATCACAGAAATAAAATTGCATCCATATTGGGTGTGAAACGACTGGGCCATGATGATCCCTGCGATCTTGGCAACAGCATAAGGTTTGTTGGTGGCCTCAAGGTAGTCCGACAAAAGATACTCTTCCTTAATAGGTTGAGGACAATTTCTTGGATAAATACATGAACTTCCAAGGAAAAGAAGTTTCTTTACATTATTCTCGAATGCGGCCCTCATGAGATTGCACTCAATCATGAGGTTTGCGTAGATGAAGTCCGCCGGATAAGTTGAGTTTGCACTAATTCCCCCTACCCTCGCTGCCGCCACAAATATCCAGTCTGGCTTCAGTTCCGCGACAAGAGCGCTGACGGACGCTTGATTGGTTAAATCTACCCTCTGAGCAGGTTTCACTACGCTGTAATTTTCGGAAGACAGTTTCCTGTCAATGGCCGAGCCCACCATTCCGGTGTGTCCTGCCACATAAATTCTAGGGCCGGGGTCTGAACTGTTTGAGTTATTGGACATTTGTGATGTGTCACCATACCGTATCAAGACTGTTTCCGCCGTAAACATGGTTTATGTGTGGATTCGCATCGATAAAAATGTGATGATATCCTGTGAGCTTCGAATAATCAAAAGAATTTGACACGCGCCATTATCCGGGCGACTACAGCGATGACCAGGCATGGAGAATGCGCTTGATGACCACTGTGACCGTGATCATTGTCAACTACAATGGGGCGTCTTATATCAGTCGATGTTTGATGGGTCTGGCCCAACAAACTTACTCATCTTTCAAAGCCATAATTGTGGACAACGGTTCCACGGATGAATCAAGGAATGTTCTCGAGGGTCTGGATAGCAGATTTAAAGTCATCTTTCTGGACAGTAATCTGGGATTTGCGGCTGCCAACAATCTGGCTCTAAAACTCTCTGAAACCCAATGGGTTGCCACATTAAACCCAGACGCGTTTCCACGCCACGATTGGCTTGAGAAATTGATGCGTGGAACGCAGATGTATCCGCAAATCACATTCTTTGGATCAGTTCAGATTCAGGACAGAGTTCCGGATCGCCTGGATGGAATAGGCGATGTTTATTCCGGGATGGGGCTATTCTGGAGAGGGGCTTTCGATTACCCTCTGGACGCCGTGACCTCAGACGGAGAGATTTTTTCACCTTGCGCTGCTGCCGCTCTCTACAGGTCGGATGTCATCAAACAGGCCGGAGGATTTGATGAAAGTTTTTTCTGTTATTGTGAGGATGTCGATCTTGGATTCAGGCTCCGACTGATGGGACACAAATGTGTTCTGGTGAAGGATGCCGTAGTCGGCCATCTCGGATCAGAAAGCGTGGGCAGATACGGAGAGTTTGCAATTTATCACGGTTTCAGAAACAGATGGTGGACCTTTGTAAAGAATTATCCGGCGCCTTTATTTTTCGTCATGGCGCCCTTGACTCTGATTGCCTTCATGGCGCTAGCTCTTGACAAGATTAGAATCGGCAGGTCGGCCCCGGCGCTGGCAGGTCTCAAAGACGCTCTGGTGGATTTGAAAAGGGTTTGGGAGCAGAGAAAAAAAATCCAGGCTTCAAGGACACAGAATTCCTACCGGATATACCATTCGATGTGCTGGTCTCCATTAAACTTACTCAGGAGAGGAGCGGACCTCCGTAAAGCTCCCAAATGTCGTTGAGGCTCCATCCTGTCCAGCGGTCTCCCCGATTTCCATTTTAAGACCTGATGGCTTATAACAATATTTCAAGAAAAATGTTTCAAAAACTAAAAAGCCTCCCAACTTCGGGAGGCTTTTTTTCAGTCCATTATTTCCATCAATTTTCCGCAGCATGGTGGGATCTTGTCGCCTTTTTTCAGCATGACATATTTGTTGCAGGTTTGGCAAAAAGCCCTGCAGTCCGTCTCTACCATAATTTCTGGGAATTCCGGAGCGTTATCGCTTTTGGGACCTTCAAGCGCAAATCTGGCCATTTTATTCTTTTGTGGGGTATATTCTCCAACTGGAACCATTTTCTTGTTGAACCTGGCGCAATCAACCATCACGCGCCACAAAGTTTCAAGTTTGGCTGTCTCATCTGCGTTTTCAGGTGTGAATTCCACCAGATTTTTTTCAATATTAATCTGCATTGCCCCTTTACCTCTTTCTCGTGTTTTTGCCGGGAATGACGGCCTGTAATTGCCAACTCTACCACGATTCACCGTTACGGGCTAATCATTTTAGAAGGTTGCCACAATTTTGTATTTCTCCAGTCAGGAAAAATTACTAGCTAGGGTGCATCTCGACTCTACTCGAAAACAAAATGATCCCCACTGACCGTAGTCCGAATGACCTGCCCCGGGGAAAATTTTCCACCAAGAATCTGGGATGCCAGAGGATTCTCTATAAGTCGCTGTATGGCTCTTTTTAGGGGTCTGGCGCCGTAGGCCGGGTCGAAACCTTCGTCAGCCAGCATGTCTCGGGCATCATGATCAAGACTGATTGAGAGCTTTGATTCAGCGAGTCTCTTATTGAGCCTATGAATCTGGATATCCACGATCTTCTTGATGTCGTCCTTGTTCAACGCGTGAAAAATTATTATATCGTCCAGCCTGTTAAGAAATTCCGGTTTGAAATGAAATCTCATGGCCTCCATGACACTTGACTTCATTGCTTCCTCGTCTCTGCCGGCAAACTCGCTGATTTCACTGGACCCGATATTGGATGTCATAATTATGATGCAGTTCTTGAAATCTACCGTTCGTCCTTTCCCGTCGGTGAGTCTTCCGTCATCCAGAATTTGCAGCATAGTGTTGAACACTTCCGGATGAGCCTTTTCAATCTCATCGAAGAGCACCACTGAGTAAGGTCTCCTTCTGACAGCCTCTGTCAGATAGCCGCCTTCCTCGTAACCAACGTAGCCGGGAGGCGCTCCGATCAGGCGGGACACCGAATGTTTCTCCATGTACTCGGACATGTCTACGCGCACTATGGCCTGCTCATCGTCAAAAAGAAATTCGGCGAGAGCACGCGCCAGTTCGGTTTTCCCTACTCCTGTAGGGCCTAAAAAGATGAAAGACCCAATAGGACGGTTCGGGTCCTGCAGACCAGAGCGCGCTCGACGAACTGCGTT
>CAYNZA010000173.1:0-5489 GCA_964401595.1 uncultured Desulfomonile sp. | reverse complement strand
TTTTTCGAAGACTTATGATATAATATTGACATATAGTAGAATATTATGGTCACAAGTATTGGAGGATTAGGATGAGATATGTCATGAAAACCGTAGTTCTTGTAATTTTGATGTGTGTTGTAGCTTCAGGAATAGCTCTGGCGGTGGGCATGGAAAAATATGACGTCTCAGGAACCCCCGATCCATCAAACAAGGTCATCAAATATGGATCGAACAATGTTTATGGAGCTATCAAGGACGCCTCCATGACGGATAAATTGCCGGCCGCTCTCGATGAGATTGCCTTCTTTGTAAAAGATATTCTGGGGCAATTCGGTTTGGCTGACGGTAACTCAGAACAGTAATAAGAGAACCAAACCTGAGTTTCTTAATTAATCCTGGTGGTGAATGGCCGGTCGGTCGATTGCTGAGTCAACTGTCCTGGCCCGATGACCGATTTTGAGTGAGGGAAAAGTTGATGAGACTTTTACAAGGTTTCATTGCAGTGACTGTAATGGTTGGGTCCTGTTTTTTAATGACTCAGGCCACATGGGCTGCAAATCCTGACTACTATAATTCGGGATTGTCTGCAATGAAAGCAGGCTCCGTTCAAGAAGCCATTGACCATTTTTCCCGGGCTATAAAGGAATCCCCTGATGATTACAGACTCTATAATGACAGAGGGGTAGCTTATAAAAGAATGGGAGACATTGAGCGTGCGCTGGCGGATTACAGCAAGGCGCTCGAAATAAAACCGGATTACGCTAATGCGCTCAACAACAGAGGCCTCATTTATCTTCAACGTGGGAACTACGATGAGGCGCTGCTGGATTTTAATGAAGCCCTGAAATTTGGAGGAATAGAAGGAAAAATTTACACCAACATGGGATTGGCCAGGGCACGCAAAGGGGATCATCGTTCAGCCATCAAGGATTACGACCTGGCAGTTTCATTCAGACCGTTAGACTACCGTTCATTTCTCTTTATGGGGGAGTCACTCGAACAAATCGGCGACAGGGAAAAAGCCCTGAAAATGTTTCAGGTCGCCATGGGTCTAATCAGAGAACCTGATGTCATCTCGCAAATTGAGAAAAAGATAGCAAGTCTGGAAAAACTCCAGGTGTCTTCCAATTCAAGTTCCAGGAGCACAGCGGATCAGAGAAAGTCAGCCGAACCTACCTTGGGAAAAGCCTCAGATGGTTCAAAAATATCACAATCTGGGCAGGCGTCACCAAAAAGAGATATCGTGCCGGCTTCGCCAAAGGTTGAAGCCAAAGTGGAGCCGGAAAACACCAGGTGGACTTCGGTAGCCCCGGTTATCGAAAACCTTCAAGAAATTGAAAAGGTGAGCCGTGAGTCGGCATTACGTTCGTTCTCGAATTCGGCTGCCGAAATTTTTAGACAGGGACTGGAATTTGTCTCAAAAGGCGACACTAACAAAGCTCTGGTCAGATTTGAGGATGCCAGACAGCTTGAAAAGCGCAATCGAAATTCTTTGGCGGTCGCATGGTGCCAACTCTCCATTTGCAGGCTTTACAATTCGATGGGTGAAAACGCCAAAGCGTCTGAGACTTGTGAGCATGCCGTAAAAATATTCAACAGCCTCAAAGCTCACGATGAAGCGGCGATAACCTTAATTGAGCTGGGAAATATCAGGACAGCTTCGGGTATGAATGAACAGGCCGGGATCCTGTTTGCAAAAGCTGCTCAGGAAGCAGCTCTGGCGGGGAGGAAAATAGCGGATTCAAAATCAAAAACAGAGTCACTGATTGCTAAAGAACCGGGTGAAATTTTGAATCAGGCAAAGCCTGCCGTTTCAAAATCGGCTGAATCTGAAAAATCCGTTCCAGCCGTTTCAGTGGTCAGGAATGAAAAATTGGTGTCTACGGATGTTGCTCATCAAAAAAAGCAGACGCCGAGCCCTGAGACCATAGAGCCGACGAGCCAAACAAAAAGCAGCGCCAAACAAAGACCGGTTAATTCACCTGAAAAACTTGAAGCAATTGGACGAGGTCCAGTATTATGGGGGAATGATGGTCCTCGGCTTCAGGCCTCCAACACCAATCAGGAACAAAATAATCGAACAAATGTGTCAGCTAGATTAAAGAGCATCGAATCAAAACTGGGCCCTGACCAACTCTTGCCTGAGTCTCCCCAACAGATTTCGTCACCCGGAAACAAGTTGTCGGTTTTACCCGGGAAAGAAGTTGGGCCGATTAATCATCCGGCTCCGGTCTCAGGGGTTGAAGCGCTGGCTTCAGTAAAGAACAGAGACGTTCAAATTCCAAACAAGACGGAGGTTTCTTCAAAAAAGGACACGTCAGAAGCGTCTAAAAAGGTCAGTGAAAAATCCATTAATGAAGACCTGGCTGAACTTAGAAAGCTCCGAAAATCCGGCGATGAAAAGCAAATGATCATTGTCCTGGAAAAATTGGCCGAAAAATATTCACGAACCGGTAGTTACGAAAAAGCTGTAAACGCCTTGAACATATCATTGGCTTTCAGAGAGAAACTTGATTTCAGGCAAAATGAAGAAATAGCATTTAATCAGAGGGGACTGATAAACGAGAAGATGGGCCATCTCTCGCAGGCTTTGGAAGATTACACCAGAGCGCTTTCAACCTCGAACCCACGGAGTCGGGAAGCGGAAAAAATACTGGAATCCAAGTCGCGCTCACTGGCCGGTAAAATAGGACTGGATGTTGAGCCTGCAATGGATACTCTGAAAACTCTATGGCTGGCGCGTTCGGTCGGAGATATTTCCAATGAATCTAAAGCCTTTTACAACATGGCAAAATTGTATTCGAAAGCCCAAAAGTTCAACGAATCTCTTAACTATTTTGATAAATCATCAGCAGCGCTGACAACAGAAAAGGCTAAGGTTCTGGAAAAACTGGGCCGATTTGAACAGGCGCAAAAAGAGATGGATCAGGCCCTGGAAACATTCAAGAATCTGGATTATTCCCAGTATCTTAACATTATCAGACACAGCGCCAAGCCTGATAAATTGTCCAGGAATTGATGCGGTGGGGACAAGACTGTCCACCGATGGAAACAGGTTCAACATAATTGAAAATGCTGATTAAAATACTTACCAGCAACTGGATAGCCTATCCGGCGGTGACCTTGAGCGCAAGTTGCATCGCTCTGCTTTTCTTCAAAGGTAAGACGATTCCAGCCACAATCCTGAGCTTTCTACTTTTGATATCAATATTGCTTATAATACTGGGACAAAGAGGCGCACGGGGCGACAAGCGGTCTGAATGAGCAGGACCTTGTTGGGTAAACGAAAAAATTCAGAACCGGACTCGGCTGATCAGGGGGCCACAACCTGGTACGTGTAAGTAAACTTCAGACCGTTACATCCATCGTAGCAAACATGGTGACCGTATCTCTTACAAGCGAGGTCGGCGTCGAATCCGATGTCCGGAGTCGTATCTACGGGAATGTTGAATGAAAAGTTTCCCACGGTATTGTCCTGGAGGCATCGACAGGTAATGTGGCATTTTATCCAGATCTCTCCGGCGTCTGGTGTGCTCGGCGTCAACAGGCTCACACACAAGGCAATCAGGATTAAAATGGTTATACTGGCTTTTTTCATTGTTTACCGCCTGTTCATTCTACTCATGATTTTATCACAAGCCATCGAAGCGATGCAACACCTAGACGAGCATGCTCAGAACGTCTTCCGTCATTAATTTAGTTTCCGGTCGGACAATTGACAGCCATGTCATGGTTGAACACAAGGACTGGAATACTCGTATATAACATTGCTTTCGTTAATCTGGCGACCGATTTCATGGTTCTTGTTTTTTTCAACCGCGTGCTTTACAATTTGTAGTGCTATTGAATTTCTATCTGGTGCATGAAGGGTCTGGATGGCTTGCTATTCCAGGCTTGGTCAACCGGCAGGGAACGCTTTAACATGTTAAGAGAACACGTCAACGATATCAGGTCCAGGTGGAGTCCGAAAGAAAGACGTGGAAGTGTATACGATCCAAACATATACATAGAAACACCTGAACAGGCGCGTAAATTACTTAGTCATCTCAAACAAAAGCTTCGAGAGGCTGAAAAAAACAGGGATCACTATCTGGCTCAGGAAATTGCGCAGTCTCTGGACAAGATTGAAAGTATCGCCAGAAGATTTTTCAGATGGGAAGAAAGTCTTGCCAAGACGTTGAAAGAACAGGATATGAGGGAGATAAAGAATCTACCAATCAGATTCTAGGTCCGACACAGATTCCGCCCCTTAACAAAATCAAAATCCGGTCACTGTTCGACCGATGAAGATCGTCGCTTTGAACAATCAGCATCCTGGATAATTTCATAGTTATGTGAGGAGATAAAATGAATTTAGAAACGGCCACCAGAGAAGAATTGATCAGTGAAATCAAGGAAATGTTGGAATATATGGACAATGTGATAGTTTTTTGGGGAGGCAAGAAAGAATTCCGGGAGACGTTTTCCCAGGTTGCGCAAAACGCTGACAATGAATACACGGCTGAGGAAGCGCGTAACGCCGGGATTATTCTTGAGAGCGAGGGCGGATTTGATACTTTTCTTGAATTAGTTCGAGAATCCTTCGATCGTGGAGGCATTAACTATATGCTTTCTGAAAAGGTTTCTTCCATCATGGATGAGGTGGCTCGCAGGTATTCAAAAAACTAAAAAATTAAAGTAGGTTAAATCAAACGTGTCGCATAGTGCTTGTTTAATTCTGATATTTAAATTTTATAAATCAGAAATACTCTGGAAATTTATTAGTAAATAAGATAAAATGTCATTATATTCATCCAATGTTGATATTGAATGCCAAAGAAGTGTGTCCGAAAGGAGACTCAATAAAGTGGAGAAATTGACCCAGTCGGCCTGTAAAAAATTGTCCCGTTTTTTGGCCCCGGTTATGCTCTTTCTGTTGATTCCTGTCGTACAGGTATTCGCCCAGGAAGTGGATCCGCAGTGCATGCCCCTTAAAAGCAAATGGGAACAGGCTTATCAGGAAATAAAGGACCGGCTGGATAAATTCAACGCTCTGGAACAGACCCCGGTTGAAAAAATTACCAACAAGCCCCTGGTGTCAGCGGGAAAGGGAAAAACTATCGCATCCCAAGTCGCAGAGGGACTTGCCGAAAAGGAAGAAATACTCAAATCCATAAGGAAAGAAACCAGGAATCTGCTCGGTTCCGAAAACAAGTTCTTCAATGAACTTCAGCAATGCGCTCAATCAGTCAAGTCCTCCAGGAACAAGGACTTCAACAATATTGTCAAAAAGAGAAAAGCCCTTTTGGACAAGGCGCTGGTGTGCCTGACGGAAGTCAGAGAGGTTGAAGGCAAGGAAACTGTCATTCCTTACACCGAAGCTTCTGGTCAGGACGCATACAGGAGGAGCGTTAACAATCAGTGGCAAAACTACAATCGTGGCTACTGGGGATATTAGACGGATTGTCCTGTATTAAATTCCGTTCGTGTTGATGAAAGGAGCGCTCTGCTCCTTTTTTTGACCTAAG
>CAYNZA010000172.1:0-5540 GCA_964401595.1 uncultured Desulfomonile sp. | reverse complement strand
TCAACAAGGCCCGGAGTTCACTCAAATTGCCATCCTTGGCCGCCTGCAACACTTTGCTGTCCATTTTCAACCAACCTCCTAACGTCTGAGCGCTTTTTGTGAAGTGGCCCGGTTTCAATTCCGGCCCCGGAAAAGCATGCGAATGTTGTGATTGACTATCAATTTCCGTGCCAACAACTGGTGTTATGGTCTTCAGAACCGGTGGCCTGAATTTCACTGCATTGTCGGTACGATGTTCTAATGGCTGTTTACGGGTCTAGTCCATCATGAACTTGCTAATAGTTATAAAATGTGGAGAATGGAAATTGTTTCTGCTATGAAGCTTTGACCCCCATCATGGGGAAGCGCCTATTTCAAAATCCGTCATATCAATCTTACTATTAACTATGTCGCATATTGAGATCATAAAGTGAAGATTTTTTATAGACAATGTTCCTGCGGCAAAATTACGGATGGAGCTGAATCTTGAAGGTCTATAGACGATTGCTTGAGTATCTGAAACCTTACACGTTGAAACTCATACTTGCCCTGATCTGCATGAGCGGAGTAGCTCTTTTGACAGCATCGCTGGCCTACCTGGTGAAGCCGGCTCTGGACGACATTTTCTTCGAAAAGAACAAGGAAATGTTGTTCATGATACCGATAGTGGTGGCGTCGGTATACATAGTGAAAGGATTTTGTGATTTTGGTCAATACTACCTCATGTCATTTATCGGCCAAAGTGTCATCAGGGACCTCAGGGAAGAGATGTTCACAAGGCTTTCGAACATGTCGGTCAGTTTTTTCGTGAGGCATTCAACCGGTGAGCTTGTTTCAAGGATGAACAACGATGTCATGATGGTCCAGGGGGCAATGACCAATGCCATTACCGGGATCGTGAGGGACGTGCTGACTGTTGTTAGTCTCATCTTCGTCGTTTTTTACAGGGATTACCAGTTGGCGCTCATAGCCATGGTAGTTTTTCCTCTTGCCATTTACCCACTCCTCAATTTTGGAAGACGCCTTAAAAAATATTCCAGGCGTATGCTAGTCTCGCTCGAGGACATTACTGAACGTCTTAATGAGACCATAACCGGCATCAGAATAGTTAAGGCTTTTGCCATGGAAGATTATGAGAGAGAAAGGTTTTCCAAGGTGAATGACACTCTGTTCAATGCCTTCATGAAGCGTTTCAGGGTGCGCGCGTTATCAAACCCTGTGATGGAGACTCTCGGCGGTTTTGGGGTATGCCTCATTGTCTTTTACGGCGGATATCAGGTCATCAACGGCGCCTCAACCCAAGGGACGTTCTTTTCTTTCATGGCTGCGCTTATCATGCTTTATGAACCGATAAAGAGAATCAATGAAGTCAACATTACGATCCAGGAGGGAGTCAGCGCTGGAGAGAGAATATTCTCTCTTCTGGACACTCCTCTCGATGTAATGGACAGGGAAGGGGCCATTGACATCGGGAGAGCCCGCGGTGAACTCATTTTTGAAAATGTAGGTTTTTCATACGATGAAAATGCAGTGCTTCGGGATGTGTCTTTGAAAGTCGCTCCTGGCGAGGCAATTGCAATCGTGGGAGAAAGTGGAGCGGGCAAAAGCACTTTGCTCGATCTGGCCCCCAGGTTCTACGATGTTTGTTCGGGACGTATTCTAATAGACGGACACGACGTCAGGGACGTTACACAGAGATCCTTGAGGCAAAATATTGGAATTGTAACGCAACAGACGATACTATTCGATGACACCATAAGAAACAACATAGCTTACGGCAGACCGGACCTGCCTGTGGAAAAGGTTATTGAAGCGGCTAGTGCGGCCCATGCCCACGAGTTCATAATGGCTACTCCCAGTGGATATGACACTCTGATCGGAGAGAACGGCGTAAAGCTATCCGGCGGCGAACGTCAACGGATAGCGATAGCAAGGGCTCTCTTAAAAGACCCACCTGTGTTGATACTCGATGAAGCTACTTCCAATCTGGATTCTGATTCGGAGATTGCCGTTCAGGGGGCAGTAGAAACTCTCATGAAGGGTCGCTCCACCATGGTAGTGGCCCATCGCCTGTCCACCATCAGGAATGCGAACAGGATTTATGTTCTTGTGTCCGGCCAGATAGTTGAAGAGGGCACTCATGATGAACTGTTGGCAAGAAACGGTTTCTTTGCTCGTTTGTACAAGCTGCAGTTCAGCAACCAGATGGAGGAGCCTTACCAAAATGCAGGAACTCGGATTTGCTGACCATGTCTGTTAAAGGGAAAATAGGCTTGACAGGAAAAGTTGTCGTGTCCGGCCTCTATGAAATGGTACAGCGTTCCTGGGCTATGGCGCATTCTTCCGGACTTTTAAAGGCCAAAAAGTCTCCCATTCCTGTCATATCAGTTGGCGCTATTGCAATAGGCGGTAGTGGAAAGACCCCGGTGACAATGCTTATTGCCAGCAAACTTAAGGCTTTTGGTTATAGGCCGGTTATCTGTTCCAGAGGTTACAAGGGGTCTTATGAAGGTTCTTTCAGAGTGGTCAGTGATGGGCGCTCACCTGAGCCGCTGGTCACACCTGAAGTCTGCGGTGATGAGCCATACCTGATGGCTTCAAGGTTTAAAACCGTCCCTGTGGTAGTTGCAAGAAGACGAATTGACGCTGTCCGGGCATCAGTAGAGCAGTTGGATTGTGACGTGGCAATTCTGGATGACGGATTTCAGCATTTGGGACTTTGTAGAGATATTAACCTTGTTCTGCTAAGTGCCCAAAACGACTGGATGTTCCCTCTTGGGACGTTGAGGGAACCTTTCGGGGCTTTGAACAGAGCTGACGCCATTCTGCTTTCTGGGTCAATAGTGGAACTGCCGCCTGCAGCCAAGGTGGCGATTGGCCATAAACCGGTTTTTAAAATGTTTCAGGAAGCTGATAGTATAATTCACGGTGTGGACCATGAGGAATCCAGTTTAGATATATTTAAAGACCGCGCTGTTTTTCTGGCTTCCGGCATTGCTAATCCTGAACGTTTTGAAAAAATGGCTAGACAAATGGGCTGGGATGTTGTTGAGCATGCGATCTTCAGGGATCATGAGAGGATATCTGATGATGACCTCTCTGGCTTGATTTCGAGGGCAGGAAATCAACCAATAGTGTTTACTGAAAAAGACTGGGTAAAAACGCCCGGATGGTTCCGGCGACTTTCGAACTCATGTTGCCTCAGAATAAAGGTCGGCATCGAAAATGAACCAGAATTTCTTCAGCTTGTGATTGAGTCTGTTGAAAAACATGAATCTTGACAACAAAAAAGTATTGATAGTCAAACCAAGTTCAATGGGAGATGTCATTCATGCCATTCCTGTGGCGCATGCCATCAAACGGGTTTATCCCGGATCGAAGATTGGCTGGGTAATTCAATCGGGTTTGGAGAGTCTACTCTCGGGAGACTCGGCGTTAGATGAAATAATAATGATAGATATCCCGTCTACAAGTAACCCGGGGGCTCCCAAAAAGGCTTATCTGGATGCGGCTGTGGCCACATTCAGGCAACTGGGCAGGCTGAGGCAAAAATTTAAGTCCTCTGGCTACGATATAGTCATCGATCTTCATGCCTCATTCAGGAGTGGATTGATTTCCCTGACCTGTCCCAAAAGTGTTCGATATGGACTAGCTGACGCTAAAGAGCTTAACACGTTCTTTCAATCAGAGTTGATATGTTTGGATTCATCGAAGCCTCATGCTGTGGACAAAAACCTGGCCTGTTTATCCGTTTTTGGAATTGAAAGCTCTCCAGAGGACTTTCTTCTTCGATTGCCGGATGATGTGACTCAAGAAGCCGGCCGATTCTGGGACAGCCTGGCGCCTAAAGATGGCAATCCGGTAATTTATGCCAATCCATGCGCCAGGTGGATTACCAAAATGTGGAACATCAATGCCTGGAATCGTTTGACCGCGATGATGATCGATGAACTCAACGCAACAGTTTTGTTTGGGGGCGGACAGGGTGACGTAAACTACATAAACGAGATATTTGAAGGATTGTCGAAAAGCAAAATGGAAAGCGCCAGAAACATAGCCGGTAAACTTACCCCTGTGGTGTCTGCCGCCGTGATGGCCAGGTGCCGGGCATACGTCGGAGTTGACAGTGGTCCGATGCACATGGCTGCTTTTTTGGGTTTGCCCATCGTAGCGATTTTTGGCCCGACGGACCCCCGCAAGGTTGGGCCGTATTCCAAGCTATCAACGGTAATTAGAAATACAAACCTGGATTGTCTTTCCTGCCGAAAAAGTTCCTGCACGAATCTCAGATGCATGGATGAAATTGGCCCCGAGGCGGTATTCCAGGCGCTAAAGATTTTCCTTTAATCTCCACGTTGACGTTAAGAGAAATCAAAAAATATAAATCGAGTTCTTGACTGCAAACTTTGAATTATGTTTTACTTATTATTTGCAGTTCAAGTATGGGCTCCGGCCCAGCCGGATGCCCTTTTCCCAAGGGGCACATATGAAGCAATACAAGACCGAAGAAGTACGAAATGTAGCGGTTGTCTCCCATGCTGGCTCGGGAAAAACGACCTTATGCGAGGCCATGCTTTTTGACTCGGGAGCTGTTGACCGTCTTGCAAAAGTTACCGATGGATCTTCAAATTTTGATTTTGAGCCTGAAGAAGTCAAAAGAGGTATATCCATCAGTACTGCACTGTTTTCCGCTGAGTGGAAAAAGCGAAAGATCAACATCATAGACACTCCGGGTGATCCTAATTTCTTTGCCGAGGTCACATCAGCCCTTCAAGCGGCCGATATAGCTTTGGTGGCAATTGATGCGGTGGATTCAGTCAAACCCTTGACAGAAAAGGTTTGGGCGGCTGTTGAGGCGGCCGAGAGGCCAAGAATATTAGCCGTTACCAAGATGGACAGAGAAAGGGCAGCCTTTGACAAGGTCATAACGGATGTTAAGGAAACCCTGAAAGTCAAACCGCTTGTGCTACAGATTCCCATTGGGAAAGAGGCAAACTTTAAGGGTGTAGTGGACTTGTTGTCGATGAAAGCCTTGATGTTTGAAGCCGACGGAAAAAGTATTTCCAAGGCTGATATTCCTGAAGACCTGAAGGATGAGGCGGCGTCCAAGAGGGAAGTTTTAATTGAAGATTTGGCCGAAGTGGACGACGGTCTAATGGAAAGATACCTGGAGGGTGACGAGCTTGGGGCGGACGAATTAGCCAATGCTCTAAAGCAGGGAATTCTCAACAGGGTGTTCATTCCGGCCTTGGCATGTTCAGGACTTGCCAACAGAGGTATTCCCCTTATTCTGGACATGATTGCAGACGCTTGCCCATCGCCGGCGGAAATGAGGCCGGTAAGTGGGACTACTCCGTCTGGTGATGAACAAACCAGATCTTCTTCCGCCGATGCGCCTTTGTGCGCCTACGTATTCAAGACGGTAGCCGACCCATATGCAGGCCGTCTTTCCATATTCCGGATATTTTCAGGTAAACTTGTTCCGGACTCAAATTTCCTTAATGCCACCAGAGGAGTGAAAGAGAGATTTGGACAACTCTTCGCAATTCAGGGAAAGAATC
>CAYNZA010000171.1:0-5557 GCA_964401595.1 uncultured Desulfomonile sp. | reverse complement strand
GCACACTCACTACCATGACTTTGACCTGAGGGTTGAGTTCCAGCAGTTTCATCAAGCAATCTTTTCCGGACATACGAGGCATCAGTAGATCCAGAACAACCAGGGAAATGTCATTTTTCTGAGCGCGAAAAATCTCGACCGCCTTCTCTCCACTATCCGCGACGATGGGCTCGTAACCGGCAATTTGAAGAAAACTCTCCAACAACTGTCCAAAAAAAGGGTTATCTTCAACGACAAGTATCCTGACCTTCCTGCCATCTGAAACCGGGACCTGCATGTCCTCCGGCAAACCACGAATGTCCAGATGATGAACTGCAGTGCCTGACGAAGAAAGCTCACTGACCACAACGCAACCTCTTTGATGGTATGGATTTAATTTCAGGCAGCTTCCTGAATATTCCACATTCATTATCGAGGCCATATGCGCTTTAGGAATCTTTGTGTAACCTTTAGCGCCAAATCTGCAGTTGCTGCCTGTGGTATGCATGACGATTCTCCAGGAAACGGTCATGAATGAGCTTACTATTTATCCTACACATTATTCTTGCTGATTGCAAACAGAAAAGTTTAATAAAATTAAGGCTTCCTAAACATTGTGGTAAACATCCAAATCCCGTCTAACTGCTGAGCGCAGGGTCTGGCGCTTGGAACGGTTTTCGCACAACACCCCAAATCGGGGGACAACCGGCGCAGGGTCTAACCTCCTGGTTCACTGAAAACCCATGTTTGGCATAAAAATCCAGACTCCTCGGGTTTGAGCATTCCAGGTAGACGGGAACCTGTTGTTCGTCAGCTTGCAGTAAAATTCTGCCCAGCAATTTTCCACCGCAGTTTTTACCCTGATGCTCCGGATCAACACCTATCACAACGATGTACCAATGAGGCTCTTTTGGGCGTATCTTTTCGGCGTCAGAATAAATATTCCAGAATTTCTGCAGTAACCCCATGCCATCAGTAATCAACAGTCCGACTGCCGTTCTGATGAGCATGGGAAGAGCCGACAATAAACGCAGGAAAGACGGCGGGTATTCTCCGGGGGCAAAAGCGCCCATAACGGCAGCGCATGAACCATCGGGAGCATCCAGAGTAAAGACCTGGGACGACCCCTCAAGAAATAATTTCAGCACGGGGCCAATCTTTCTGGAGCGTTCTTCTTGATCCGGCCAGAAAAATTCGAACAAAGGATCTTGAAAGAAAGCTTCCGCAAGTATTTTTAGACGAACGTCCTCCATCAGGGAAAAACTCCGGCCGGCGCTTTAAAAAATTGTCACCATTTCAGAAATAAATATCGCATATTGACAGCAGGAAAACCCAGATTACCCTGCCCTCCCTCCTTCGATAACGACTACCCTGTCTGCGCATTCTACAACTGACTCCCTGTGCGATATGAACACTACGGTCATTTTCCCACGAAGGTCCTGCAAGGCTGAGATTATCTGGCGCTCGTTATTTACATCAAGATTACTCGTCGCCTCATCGAGCAAAAGTAAGGTGGGCTTGCGCAACAATGCCCTGGCCAGGGCTATTCTCTGGCGCTGGCCGCCGGAGAGCCTGACACCTCTATCCCCCACAACTGTCATGAGACCTTCAGGTAATTTCTTGATGAACTCAGCGGCGGAGGCCAATTCAAAAGCTTTCCAGATGTCTTCTTCCGAACTTTTCTCAGAGGCCCACAACATATTTTGCATAAGCGTGTCATGGAACAGCAGGCTCTCCTGTGGCACATAACCTACTGACTTTCGCCACGAGTGCAGCACATTTCCATCAAGAACTTTTCCATCAATCAGCACATCGCCGGAATCGGGAACCAGCAGACCTGTCAGAAGATCGGCAAATGTGCTTTTACCACCCCCGGACGCCCCGAGAATCACGGTTGTTTCCCGAGCCTTAATGAACAGATTGAGATGATCAATTACACAATGTGGGCCAGATTTATCATACTTGAAGGACACATCCCTGAACTCTACCCCCTTTTCCAGTTCCAGCGGGTTTACGACCCCGTGTAATTGAGGCTCAATGGCTGAATTGAAAGTGTCCTGCATTTCCAGAACGGCTCGATAGGCCGGCAACATGTTCAGCGTCCCCTGCCATGTCCGCTGCATCCACGAAAACATAGGGACAAGACTTGCAAACAGGAACAGCATGATCAAAAGACTTGACACGGGGATTTCCAGAATTTGAACCCCGACAAAAAAGAATATCCCTATAACGACAACTCCCCCGATCTGGTAATACATGCCCGTCGAAGACAATATGCCGGCGAATCGGTTGGCCTGCTGTTCAAGATTCGCGCTCAACGAACAGAAACTCTCGATGTGCTTTTCTTCCGCCCCGAAACTCTTGGCCACTTTCATGCCTGAAAGATGTTCCATGAGCACGGCGAACAAACTCGACATGGTCTTGCGCCATTGCTCGCCGAGCTCATACGATCTCCGGTTTAATGGCCTCAGAACCATAAACAATATGCCCGAACTGACTATCGCAACGCATGACAGGGTAAAAGACAGCATCATGGCAATCGCTACATGAATTATGACCACGAAGATCGTGCTTATCAGTGCAAAAAGACCATACGTGGCATTGTCTATAGTCGTCAGGTTGGACGTCATGACGTGGTTAATGTCGGATGACCTGATCTGAATGAAGCTCAACCATTGAACCCTCGCCATTGATCTGAAAAGACCGTCACGAAGTTTGCGAGTGAAGGCGTGGGCCAGTTTCGAGTTGACTATTGTCGACCATCTCTGGATCACCGCATATATGGAGACAATCAGCACATAAACTACAAGAACGGCGGGCAGGCTGAGAGGCATGCCGGTGTAATTCCACACCCTCCCAATTACCGCCACAATGCCTTCAGGGGCGGAATCTCCGATTCCAATGAGTTGCAGAAATGGGACCAGCATCAGTAGCCCGACTCCCTGCGTTACTCCCATGACGACCAGCGCCGCTATCGCCACATATGCCCTGGGCCCTGAATGTTCGAACAGGTCTTTCAGGTAAACCATGAACAGTCTGTTTTTCGAGTAATCGTTCAATTTCTTACACTCCGGCCTGATCACAGGAGTTGAAAGATGATTTCCATAATGCTCGATTCCATAATCAGAATCGACGTATATGTTAGAATCCTCTTTCCATCATTCCCTCGGTCGATTTTTTTGTCCCACTCCAGATCCCGTCATAAGGGTCATT
The DNA here is from genome assembly GCA_964401595.1 of uncultured Desulfomonile sp. Lineage (GTDB taxonomy): Bacteria > Desulfobacterota > Desulfomonilia > Desulfomonilales > Desulfomonilaceae > CAITZA01. Next base: position 2,365 of record CAYNZA010000171.1, on the reverse strand, counting down.
GTTCTCTGGATCAATGGACAGAGAGAATGCGTCTGGCTCACCATTTTCGAAAAATATTTCGACTATTGGCTCAAACTTGACGCTCAGGAAGCGAGCATTTTTTTCGAGTGTGAGTTGTGAACCCGGTGGAACGTATAGTCCTGCGGTTATATGCCCGCAAAATCCAGGATCTGCGTCGGTAACACGTATTATTGATCCATTGCGAAATACCGTTGTCCGTTCCTTGATCACACCGATTAGCCAGGGTGGCATGTTCAATTGCTCAACCGTCTGCAAAAGATAGTAGCCCGTTGACAGTATCCAACCCTGCCCTACCCGTGGCATGGACGGGCTTATCGGAAGATGATCCGGCTTGATCTCAACAGTGGGCGGAGTCTTCCTGAGATTGACTCCCATGAATGAACTGAAAGTGTCTGTTGAGCGTGAGAGAGTAAAAACAGCGTTGAGCGTCAGATCAACCTTGGAACCCTCAAACGGCTGATTCCTGCGCTCCTCCGACAATGGACTGATAAATGTTGGATCAATATCCAATAGCTGCCTGATTGTTGAGGCGGAAATTTTCAATGTTTTTGACCTCCTCCTGGATAGACCGGTTTACGGGACTCAAGCCCGGATGTACGGAATATTTTCTGATTGATACGTTTTACACTGTTCAGCTGTATATGAGAACAGCGCCGTAGGGAAAAAGACCGTCAGCCTGGGCAAAGATCCTCATCATGCCAGAACTATTAACCTTTTGATGTTTTAACTGAGTCGCTTTGCCGGACCTGAGCGTTTGCCGCAATATTTTCTATTCGATCGTAAGAGAAAGTGGCGTATTATCAATCGTCGAATCTTTGACACTGAATCTCACATGGGGTACTTGTTGTCCCACTGCTCCTGCTGACTGTCATGCACTGGCAATTCAGAAGCAGGTGGCAGCCCGTTTCATTCTTTTTGCAACAAAACGCTTCTGGGAAAGTTGGCCGGGGAACTCTTCCCGCTAAAATCAGTCATCAGATCAGGAGTATTCGGGAGATGTCAGAACAAAACAGGCAATTGATCGTAACCGGAGACTATAGCCTGGACAGATATATTTATCTTGAGGGGCTTCAGGATGACTCTACTGACTTATCAGGCGCCCTGTTGAAGACAAAACGCATCTGGACCGAAACTGCCAAAGGTGATACCGGATCAGCGCTCGAATGTCTTTCAGCTCGCGGGTACGACGCTTTTGATCCCTTTGCTATTCGGGAGACAGGTTCGGAATCGGTTTACATCCTTACCGGGCAGGGTCCGAAGGGGAACACAAAATGGAGAATCGCTCAGGGCTTTGCCTCAGACCGAAAGAATTTACCATGCCTTTCCTCCGACATTATTAACATGCATGAGTATCCGCCCAGCATTCCCGCAATCTTCATAGACGCTGATCACAGTGACCTTCTGGAAAATAGAGACCGGATTCGAGCTTTGTTTGCATCGCGTCCGTACATGGTTCAGACGCGCGACCCACGAAAAACTGAGTGGGCAAACCTGAGGGCGGAGGGTTTGCACTGTGGGCTTTGGCTCTCCTCACTCAGTGACATGTCAGATGGAGCGCTATCGTTTGCAGGAACTTGGGAGAATATTCACGACAGATTGTTAAAATACCTTAGGGCCGATTCCACGTTGTGGGCCGATAATCAATGGAAACAATGGATAGTGGTAAGAATCCATTCCGACGGAGTGATGGCGCTTGGCCCCTCCACCGGCTATGAAGAAGGCCTCCTGCTGATCTTTGCCGGTGACCAGCCCGGCTCTTTTGCCAGACAAGGTCACGGAGCTGTGACTGGAGGATGCGCTTTCCTTGCCGCTGTGCTGGCGGACGCTCTATATGACCCTGGCATGTTAAAGCAAGGCCTTGAAATGGGGCTCTCATTACTCAGAAGACTGAATGAAGAGGGGTACGTGGGACCGCCACCGGGGACAACCGACTGGAAGTTGGAAGGCTTTACGAATTTACCTACTTATCTCTTCGAGACACCACGGACATACAACATCCTTCACTACAACAGACGGCCCCCCGAATCGACTTGGGATTGTATCTGCAAGGTCGTGTGCGGCGCACAGGAAGAACTCAGAACCGTGACCGTGCTCAACATGGGTAATCTGGCGACATGCTGTCCTGATCATGCCGAAACCCTCCTGCGTTTTGAGAGCAGACTGAAAAACCACGTCCGTCATGGAAAAGGTATTTTGTCATTTACTATTTTTGGAGGTCCAGGATCAGGAAAATCTTTTGTGGCGCAGGAATTGGCCAAGGCTGTCGATCCTGAAGGAAAACTTTTTCAAAATAAAATTTTCAACATTTCCCAGTTCGGTGAGCCTTCAAGGCTGATTGACGCTT
>CAYNZA010000170.1:0-5629 GCA_964401595.1 uncultured Desulfomonile sp. | reverse complement strand
GAAAGCGCCATTTTGGTTTTGGCTGAATTTACGGCCTTAGGCAGTTCCTCAGCAACCATAGCAGAAACAGGGATATCTGCCGCCCCCACAACATTAGATTTTGGTATGGCGCATTGGATACCATTGAGTTGTCCAGCGGTCAAGCAATAACTAAAAAAGTGTCACAATTGAAATGACATCAACAGGTTAGAAGTCGTCCCACTGTTCCAGGAGGGTTTTGACCATGATTATAAGGTTGTGACTACGGCCGTCAGGTCCTTTGACATAGCCTTCTAAAGTGGCCTGCGGCTTGAAATCAAGTCTGCTCGCTGCCCGAATCGCAGCTTCCTGCATGTCCTCAACCAGTTCAGCCGCCAGCCTTTCCACGCCTAAGTCCATGGCCAGTTGAATCAGGCTCTGCATCATGAGGGGACCAAGGCTCTTTCTGCGGTAATCGGGATGAAGCATTATTCTGATGTGTCCAATGTGACGAAGACATTCCGCATCTGGTCTATGCAACTGAATACTACCCACAATCCGGTTGTCCGTCTTGTCTATGGCTACCAAAGGAAGTATTTTGTCGTAGTTGAGTCTCTTAAACCATGAACTGAGGGCCTGTGGATCGGCAGTCTCATCTCTGAAAAACCACTTGTCATGATCTGAAATCTCAGAAAAGAAAGTCAGCAGACAAATTTCATCATCGGCGGTCAATGGACGTACAAGAATGGGGGAAGTGTCTTTCAATCTGAATTCTTTTTTGAAGTCTTCCAACATGCCAATTCTCCTCGAACTCGCAATCTTCAACTTTACTGGATCTTTTGTGGTCTCCTTGATGTGGCGCATTTGTGGGCGCCTATGGAAAAAACTTCTCTGTCAAAGGTGAGTAGTAATATACTATAAACGAAAAAACAGGACGTCTCAAAGGATTTGATGTCTGTTCAAATAAAAATGAGGTGAAATGATGGAAGACAAAGAACAAATGGTTCTGGATGAGATGAAGAAAGCCGGCAAACCGGTTAGACCGGGTGACGTGGCAAAGTCGGCCGGTTTAGATTCCAAAGAGGTTTCAAAGGTCATCGATAGTCTCAAGAAAAAGGGCTTGGTCAACTCCCCCAAGCGTTGTTACTATGCGCCGGTTGAAGACTAAAGTTACGTTTTTGATCTTTTGATTGAACCTCTGAAGCCTGCGGATGGCTGATCCTGGAGGCGGACTAAAGGTTGTAACATTCCCTGGAAGACCCGATTAGTGACGCTCTAATGGATGGTGCGGAGTTCAGATGAGGCGATTCTGGCAATATGAGTCTCAGACAATCTTGACATTGTTTGATCTCGATGTTAGCAACTTGTTTCCATGAGCGAAAACAACGAGAAATCATTACCGGATGTATTGCTGCGGACTCCTCGGCATGTTCATCTGCTGGGCATCTGTGGAGTAGGCATGGTCGGGCTCGCTCGTCTTTTCATCTCTGCAGGCGCCCACGTGACTGGATCGGATCAGGCGGTATATCCGCCCATGAGCCTCCTCATTGAGGAGATGGGCATAAAAACAAGCGAAGGCTACAGTCCCGATAATCTTAGTCCCAGACCGGATCTGGCCATCGTCGGGAATGTCATCAGGGCTCAAAATCCGGAGGCCCAGGCGCTAATCAATGAGCGCATTCCTTACACCTCCTATCCCGGAGCTCTCCGAAATTATTTCTTGCACGACAAAGTCCGTATAGTTGTTACCGGAACTCATGGAAAAACGACCCTGACGTCCATGATTTCATGGATTTTGTTTGATCAGGGGTTAGAGCCGGGTTTTCTGGTGGGTGGTGTTCCCGGGAATTTTGGTTTCAGCAGCAGGCTGGGGAGTGGACGTTTTTTCGTGCTGGAAGGTGACGAATACGACACAGCCTATTTCGATAAGAATCCCAAGTTCTTGCAATATGAGCCTGATGTCGCAGTTATCACTTCAATAGAATTTGACCATGCCGATATTTACAGCGATGTTGAACAAATAAAAGGCCAGTTTTCGAAAATGGTCGATATGATGAGCGATGGTGGCACGGTGATAGCCTGTTCGGATTACACATCCGTTCTTGATATTATTCATGCTTGCAAACCAGAAGTTCAGTATTATGGATCGGGGCATGATCCTGAATGGTCTCTAAGCGAACTGAATGATTCTGATAACGGTTTATTCATTAAGATTCAAAGGCACGGTCAACCTCTGTGCCAAGGGATGATCCCCATATTTGGTGTTCACAACGCCCTTAACACTCTTGCAGCAGTAGCTACCGTGTCAAAATTAGGAATTTCTCCTGACAGGGCTTTGAAATCGATGGAGTCTTTCAAGGGAGTTCAGAGACGACAGCAGGTTTATGAACTATCAAACTCCATGACGCTTATTGATGATTTTGCTCACCATCCCACGGCTGTCAAGCTTACCTGCGAGGCTGTCAAATCGAGGTTTCCAGGCAAAAGACTGATATCGATTTTCGAACCAAGGACAAATACCTCCCGCAGAAGTATTTTTCAGAAAGACTATGTTACTTCGTTTTTGTCATCTGATCTGGTAATCTTGAGAAACGCGCCTTTCAGAAACGGTGACAACGAAAGCGACATGTTTGATTCTGAGAAATTAGCATGTGATCTCAGAATGGCTGGTAAAGACGCCTGTTCGTTTGCGGACGCGGGTGAGATATTTAATCATCTGATGGAAACCGTAAGAGCTGATGACGTGTTGCTTCTGATGTCAAATGGAAATTTTGAAGGATTGAGGTCAAATCTTCTGAACCGCTTGAACGGAGTGAAACAATGATGGAGGCTGCCCTGTACACCAAGCTGGATCATGGTGTCGTGAAATGCAGATTGTGCAGGCATTCTTGTATGATACAGACGGGCAAACGTGGACTGTGCGGAGTGAGGGAAAACCAGGCAGGAGTCCTTTATAGTCTGGCTTATGACAAGATAATTTCCACGAATGTAGATCCCATAGAAAAGAAGCCTCTTTTTCATTTTGCTCCAGGGACAAAATCATTTTCGATAGCCACCATGGGTTGCAATTTCAGATGCCCTTTCTGCCAGAATTATTCTATTTCCCAACCTCCTCACCAGAATGGTGAAATTCTGGGACAGAATATTGCCCCGCGTGAATTGGCGGAAATGGCTGTTAGTTCAGGATGTGAAAGCATAGCTTACACCTACACCGAACCTACTGTTTATTATGAGTTGGCTCGCGATACAATGATTCAAGCCAGAAAGATGGGACTTCTTAACTGTTTCGTTACGAATGGCTACATGAGCAGGGATATGCTGGATGACTCAAGGGGTCTGATCGATGCGGCGAATGTAGATCTGAAAGCCTTCAACGACGAGTTCTACAAAAAGTATTGCAATGGAAGACTCGACGGAGTCCTGGATTCACTGAGGTACCTTCGGGAAATAGGTGTGTGGCTGGAAGTCACTACCTTGCTGATCCCTGGTCTTAATGATGATCTCACAGAGATCAGGGAGCTTGCCAGGTTCATAAAAAGCGAACTCGGGCCACACACTCCCTGGCATGTGAGTCGGTTCTTCCCGCGATACAGGGAAACAGGGATTCCTCCGACCGACGCGATGTTTCTTCGCAAAGTGCGCCAGATCGGATTGGACCATGGCCTGTATTACGTTTACACCGGTAACATCCCGTGGGATCCCGGAGAAAAAACCTATTGTCCGGGTTGCTCATATACGCTCATAGAGAGATCAGGCTACACAATCGTAAAAAACGCCATCAAGGATGGGCAATGCCCGAAGTGTAAATATAAGGTGGAAGGCGTTGAATTGTAGAAGAAATGGGGTTTAAATGAATCGCAAAGGTGGGGTTCTTATTTCACCGTCAATTTTGTCTGCGGATTTTGCGCGCTTGGGTGAGGAGATTGTCAAAGTTCAGGAGGCCGGCGCTGACTGGTTACATGTCGATGTCATGGACGGCTGTTTTGTTCCGAACATCACGATTGGCCCGCTCGTCGTAGCCGCCGCCAAACGAGTCGCGGGAATCCCATTGGATGTCCATCTCATGATCAACAAACCGGACAGCTTTCTGGAAGAATTCCAGGAGGCCGGCGCTAACATTCTTGCTGTGCATCCAGAGGTCTGTAACCATTTGCACCGGACATTGAGCAGGATAAGAGAGTTGGGAATGAAGGCTGGAGCAGCGCTGAACCCGTCCACACCACTTAATTCTGTTGAGAATGTTCTTGCAGAACTTGATGTCCTCATGCTCATGACCGTCAATCCAGGTTTTGGCGGGCAATCATTCATAAGAAGCATGCTGCCCAAAATAAGGGCGGCCCGCAAAATGATAGATCAATCCGGTCTTGATATTCTACTCGAAGTTGATGGTGGTGTGAGCCCAAAAACTGCTCCTGATTTGATCAAGGAAGGGGTGGACGTGTTTGTGGCCGGTAGCGCCGTATTTGGATCGCCTCCGTATGATGAGGCAATTAGACTTATACGGGGATAGTTCTTCAAAAGGTTCGTGTTCGGGTAGATTTCAGGAAATATGCTTCCGTGACGCATTGTGATAGATGCTCCCAGCGGTCGTTCAGGTCGGCCAGGCCGTCAGGTGCAATTCACAACGACTACAGCAATGGAAATATTATGAGAATATCAAGACGGGTTACCGCAATTTTGTCAGTCATCTCTCTGTGTGCCATGGCTTTTCCTCCGTTGTCCGAATGTGTGAACAAGTATGACGCTGCCCCAAAGATAAAGAAACTCAGCATGCCGAGTCTTGAAAAGGATCCGGGTTATCTTTTTTTGATGGCTGAAGAGTCGGAAAGTCGAGGGGATACTAACGCAGTACTAGAATACTTCAAGCGGGCTATTGATCTCGACCCTACTTCGGAGTATCTGAACATTCGTCTGGCTACAGCTTTGGCCAGGAACAGAAAGATAGCTGATGCGTTGATAGTGGTGCGCAACGCGACCACATTGAACCCGGATTCTTCGGAGGCTTTTGCGCTTCTAGGTAAAATTTATACCGTTACCGGTGACTCACTTAGGGCTATAGACGCTTATAGCAAGGCCCTTGATCTTAAACCTGCTGATCGCGATCTTTATGTTTTTCTCGGTTCTTTACAGGCTTCTCACAAGATGCTCAAAGAATCGGAGAAAACTTTCAACAAAATGATAGAACAGTTCCCTGATGAGAAGGACGGTTATTTTTACCTTGGCAAGGTGTATATTGAAGATGAACAGTATGACAAGGCAATAGAAATATTCAAGAACCTTGCAGAAAAACGTGGGGAGAGCGCTGCTCAGGCATATCTTGAACTGGGTGGAATTTATTCCATACAGAAGCGATACAACGAGGCCGAGGAATGTTTCAGGCAGGCCCTTATTCTGGACAACTATAACCTGGCAGCCAGGCTGAATCTGGGACAAGTTCTTGCGAATCAGAAGAAATTTGCAGAGGCATACGAAGTCTTTGATGAACTGTCCAAACTGGCGCCTTCTAATCTGGGAATACAGATAAAAATGGCCCTGATCCTTGCTGAACAGAAACAGTTCGACAAAGCCAGAGACCTGTTTGACAAAATATTGCAGAATAAACCCGGTTGGGACCAGGTCAGGTTTCACCTTGGAAGGGTTCTCAGGGAGCAGGGTAAGCCGGAGGAGGCGG
>CAYNZA010000169.1:0-5712 GCA_964401595.1 uncultured Desulfomonile sp. | reverse complement strand
GTATGGAAGTAGAGTGAGCGCTTCAGTAAAAAGTGCAAAGGAAGATAATACCTTCCTCACTCGGGGAAACCGGAGGCGAGATTTTTTCAGTTCCGCCTCGTGGAAGCTCTTGGGTGTGGTGGTATTTTTGCTTTTAGTTGCTTTCAGATCGGGAGCGCTAGCCAATACCGCTTCCAATCCCGGTGCAGAGCCGTTCGGATATTTCGATTTCCCAACCTGCGTCAGATATGCCTTCGTACATTCCGAGTCCTTACTTTCAAACAAACTGGATATTCAGGTATCGGCCATTGACCTTAAGGACGCTCATTCAGAGCTTTTGCCTACCTTCCAGTTAGTCACTCGATACTACTTCGTGAGAACCGACGATGCGAACAATCCTAATCCGGGAAGATTCAACGTCCAGTTCCAAATGACTAGTTGGAATCCTTATGAAGCATTGATCAAGATCAAAACCCAGTCCATCTTTGTGGACATCGCCAAGTTGGCTCATTTCGACAAAATATCCGACAATGTGGCGCAAATCGCCAAATTGTTTTACGGAATCAATACGCTTCAATCAAACATACGGGGCCAGAAACAGATACTGGCAATCCACTCTAACAAGATTAACTTCGGCAAGAGCAAGCATGAGCAGGGGAATCTGGACTCCTTCACTCTTCAGTCGTGGACCAACTCGTTAAAAACTCAACAACTCAAGATCAGGAGCCTCGAAAGGGATGTCGACCAGAAAACGTCCATGCTAAAAAACCTGATGGGATATCATCCGGATTACCATCTCCCGTTAGATACGCGCGATGCCGCCAACCAGATTCTAAACGGGTTCAATGGTCGTTGGCTGACATTCGCAGACGTTCAGGGTCGGAACCTCAAGCTCAAAATGGCAGCGAAAAAAGAACAGGCGCAGTCTGTCATGGTCACAGGCGCCTATCTCCAGCTTGTTCCAAAACCCCTCTTCGTGTTCACTGACAATAAAAATACCCCCAACGTCACTTCCGGTGTCAACATTGCCGTAGGCTTGGACTACCAGTTGTGGGATGGTTTTAAGAGGGTTAGGGACATTTCAAGACAAAAATTTAAAGCTCAGAAACTTGAAATAGATCGCAGGCAACTTTCTGAAAAACTTTACGGGGATTTCAAGAGAATTCGTGGTGAGATTGATTCCACTGGTGAGCAATCGTCTCTATCCAGAGAACAGGCCAAATTGGCTGATCTGGCAGAAGAGAAGGCTGCCATTCTTTTTAGGTCAGGAACAATTGATTATGGTGAATATTCGGACCAAAGAATCAAGACGATTGAAGCTCACCTGAACGTTGCTACCGACCTGCAAAACAGGGTCTTTGAATTGATCGATCTGGCTACCATGGCAGGAGGTTTAAATAAATACAATGCCGCAATTCGATACTGACAAGCCCAGGCCTCGGGTCAAAGCATACGGCGTTCTTCTGGCTACTGTCGTTGCCATTGCGTCCTTGGTGTTGCTGGTCGTTACGCAGGAACCAAAAAAAGCTGTATCGAGTCCGGCCCCTGCCAAAGCCGCTATCGTGCCTCAAATCGCCGACGCCAAGTCAGAAGCCGAAATAATTTTTAGAGGCAAGAGTTTCTCCGACTTGCAGAGAAAAATACTGTTACCTTATGGAGGTGAGATTCTCAGCATTGAGGCCAGGGAGGGGCAGGTAATCTCACAGGAAGCGGTCCTGATCAAATATAAACTGGACAGGCAGTCCATGATGCAGGTCCATCAGATTCTTTTTCCGTCTCAGGTCATCTCCTTGAGAAGCGCTCGTTTCGAACAGCAGGTTAATCTGGACAAACTTAACAAAGTTTCATTGCCACTTAAAAAAATTGCTCTGGAAAAAGCCGAGCAGGAACTTTCAGATATCAAGGCGCTAAATTCCAAGGGACTTGCTGATTCTGAAACCGTCACCAACAAGGAGAGGGAAACGGAAAGCGCCAGGAAGCAGGTTTTGGAGGTTCAGAAAACCATTAAGCAGGTTGAAGACAGCTTGCGGAAGACTGAAGAGGACCTTCAGTTCACAGAAGATAAACAGAAAAGGGATATAGATCTTCTGGAATATCAGACCAAACGAACATATACAAACTCAGATCTGCCTCTGGACATTGCCTTCATTACTGCCCCTATAAATGGGCAGGTCATATGGTTGTCGCCGGAGCTGAGAATTAATTCCGAATTGCCTACGGGTTCCCCTACTATAACGGTTGCGACGACTCATCCTATGGTCGTTAGATGTAAAGTTCACGAGTTGGATCTCGTAAAGTTAAAAACCGGGGATCGCGGTTCGGTCACCTTTGATGCTCTTCCGGAAAAGAGATTTCCGTGCAAGGTAAGTAGAATTCCTTGGGTCAGCAGAAATCCTGCGCTCGAGTCGCCTGCAGATTATGAGATCGAGTGTCTGCTCGATAATATGGAAGGAAGAATCAAAGACGGGCTTACGTGCAATGTGCGCATAAGTGTGACCCAGTAGGGACTCATTCTTTTTATATGGCTTTGTGTTCCATTTTTTTGATCTGTGACAAAATTTCCTAACTCTGGAGATCCGGATATTGCTCGGGTCTCTTTATCTTGGTATCTCAAGTGATTTTATTTATCATTGTTACGACCATTTCGGTCGTTTTTTTGTTAGTATTCGGTTTGTTGAGACTTTTCCTGGCGACCCGATCCGGAGTTGCAGACTCTCAGTCACATCCTTGCCCTATGGTGGAGATTCTTGTCCCTATAAAGGGGGTGTCTGAGTTTCAGTCGGTTGTCGTTGATTCACTTCTAAGGCAGTCCTATCCCAGTTACAAAATCACTTTTATAATCGAAGACGAGCAGGAACCGGCCTTACCCATGTTGGAAAGCAAGTGTAGCGACCTGTCTCGCTGCGCCATACTGGTGGCCGGTACCTCCGAAGCCGGCGGCCAGAAAAACCATAATCTCTCTTTCGCTTCAGGTTTAATTCTCCCGGACACGAAAATTATAGTTACTTGTGACATCAGTAATCTGGCCCAACCCGACTGGTTGGATTCTCTCACCCTTCCGATCAGAACCGGTCGTGCCGTCGCCGCAACCACCTATCGGACTTTTCATCCGAATCCACTCTCCCTGGCCGGAATTTCTCAGGCAGTCTACGGCTCGATGTTGTCGCTGTTAATTGCGATCAAGCCCAAGCCGTGGGGAGGAGCTACAGCTATCAGGCGGGACGTTTTCGAAGCCTTGCAGGTTCGGATTGCCTGGCGGGACACGGTCGTCGATGATTTAGTCCTTGGCAATCTCCTGGAGGAAGCCGGCATTGAGATTCAGTTAGCCCCGGACAGCGCGATGGAAACGCCTTTGGGGCGTCAAAGCTTTAAGGGGTTGTTGTCCTTTTTGCGTCGGCAGATTCTCTTTCCAAAATTTACAAATCCCGGTGTGTGGCTTTCATCAATGGCGTGGCAATTCATGATGAGCGCTTCTTTCCTATTCTCTCTGTTTCTGGTGATAAACTCTATTGTCACTCTATCCTTGGACCTCAGCGCTATGATCGCATTGGGGTACCTGGTTGTTTTGTTTGGATCTTTTGTGGTTCTGAACGCCCTGAACCCTCATGGAGTCATGTTGCTACCATGGCTCATGGCTTCTGTCGCCACACTTGCCGTCACGACGTACGTTTACGTTCACTCTCTTTTTGTCGATTATATAGACTGGGGCGGTAAACGCTATCACTGCGGATCCAAAGGTGTGGTAAAAAGGTTTCACTCGTTGCCGGACTGAACCCTTTTATTCTCTCTTTTTTTTGTGACTCCTTTCGAATTTTACCCGGGAACTATTGATGAAGATTAGATTAGCCAAGACTGCGGGTTTCTGTATGGGCGTGCGCCGGGCTGTCGAAATGGCGCTGGATCTCCAACGGGAAGCCCAAGTCAAACCGATAGTGACTTATGGCCCACTTATTCACAATCCTCAGACCTTGAAGTTACTCGCCTCCAAGGGCATTTCTCAAATCGATTCTATTGACGACATCAATGGGGGAACAGTCATTATAAGGGCACACGGCATCTCGCCTCAGGAAAAAGCCTGCCTGGAATCTAAAGGGATTACAATCATAGATGCGACATGCCCAAGAGTATCTCAGGTCCAGGCGTTCATACGGAAGCACGCGCGCATGGGTCATTTTTGTGTGATAGTAGGGGATGAGGACCATCCTGAAGTCAAAGGACTTTTGGGATACGCGTCGTCGGGCGCTGTTGTCATATCCGGACCGGAGCAGTCCGCACTATTCGATCTTGTTCCCCTGGATCGTCATGTTTGCGTAGTTGCCCAAACTACACAGGAGCCTAAAACGCTCAGGCAGGTAGTGGCTCGTCTGGAATCTCTGGGATTCCAGATCAAAGTTTACAACACCATTTGCGACTCTACAAAAAAACGACAGTCAGAAGTCGATGAACTCGCCAGACAGGCCGACCTGGTGGTGGTGGTAGGCGGCAAAGGATCGGGAAACACGCAGCGACTGGCAAAAGTCGCTTCAGATCACGGCAAGCCCGTAATGCACATAGAAACCGATGAAGAAATCAATGAAGCGGACTTCGCGGATATCGAGACGGTAGCCGTCACTGCCGGCGCAAGCACCCCCAACTGGCAGATCAGACAGGTTATAGACAAGCTAAAGCACATTGATATGGCCAATCGCGGCGGTTGGGCTGCAACTCTCAGATCTTTGGCCGACATCTCTGTGATGATCTACGGATGGGCAGCTCTGGGTGGCGCAGGTCTCACCATTGCTTGCCAGACGCTAATGTCGGCTCCTTTGGAATGGAAGCCTGCAGCTGTAAGCGCCCTCTTCGTCTTTTCAATGCATTTACTCAATCGTATTCAGGAACGTTCTGGAGCGGTTCGTTTCAATACACCCGAAATAGCGTCATTCTACGTTCGGCACGACTCTATTTTAAAATGTTTAGGGGCTGCCTCAAGCCTGTGCGCCGTGGCCCTCAGTTTTACCATAAGCGCGCTTTCTGGAACGCTTTTAACCCTCATGACCATAACCGGACTGCTCTACTCTATGCCCGTTCTTGGTTTCCTGAACATTTCAATAGGCCGATGGCGCGCCTTAAAGGACCTGACAGGCTCAAAAACTCCTTTGGTGGCTACCGGCTGGGCAATGTCAGCTACCGTTGTACCCATACTCGACCTGTCCTTTTTCCCGGGACTATGGACCCTTTCCATCACATTTACCTTCGCTTTTGGTCTTGTATTCTGGCGAACAGCTCTTTCCGATCTCTTGGATATCCAGGGAGACAGAATCGTCGGAAGAGAGACTATCCCCATTTTGCTGGGCCCAGTGAAGACCAGAAAGATGCTATACCTCATTTTGTGGCTTCTAACGCTGACGATGATTGCCTCGGGATTATTTCAATGGACCACTCAGGCCGCCTTCTTTTTGCTGATCAACATCGCAATATACTACGGACTATTGAACATACTTTTTAAACGTCACCTCGTAGACAGACTGCTTCTGGAAGCCTTCACGGATGCGAATTTTCTCCTGGCCGGTTTCATTTCAATGGGATTCGTACTGTGCTCCAAGTCCTGAAAGTCCCTTCTTTTTTCTTGCAAAAGAAAAGACTTGACAACCCTATCCTGTTAGTATAAATATTTTAGGTTCATAGAGGAGCCGTTTGCTGGCGTAGCTCAACCGGTAGAGCAGCTGATTTGTAATCAGCAGGTTGCGGGTTCGA
>CAYNZA010000168.1:0-5852 GCA_964401595.1 uncultured Desulfomonile sp. | reverse complement strand
GCACGGAAGAGAGGGTGTCGTACATAAACCCTAAGTTCTCGGAGATTCTGGGATATGAGCCTGAAGAGATGGCAGGCTGGAGAGAATGGTGGACGCTTGCTTATCCAGATGAGAATTATAGGCGACAGGTCATGTCGGAATGGACGTCCAGAGTCGAGGTGGCTATATCAAACAAGACCTCGATAGAGCCTTTGGAGGCAAAGGTCCGGTGCAAAGACGGCTCCGAAAAAATTATTGAATGGGGCTTTGTTTCCACAGGACTCAAGAACGTTGTTTTTGGGGTGGATCTATCTCAACGAAAATTGGCCGAACGCGAAAAAGAATCATTTCAGCAAAAGTTTCTCCAGGCTCAGAAGATGGAAGCAATAGGAACGTTGGCCGGTGGTATCGCACATGACTTCAATAACCTCCTACAGGTTGTTATCGGATATGCAGAGCTACTGAATACGGACGATCAATTTCCAACTGAACTGAAAAAGGACCTGGAGAAAATCATCAGAGCCGCAATGGATGGCGGTGAGCTGGCGAAGGGGCTACTCACATTCGGCAGGAAGACTCAAGTTAAAATGCTTCCTTTGGATCTTAATCAACACATATCAAAGATCAGGAAGCTGCTGTTCCGGACCATTCCAAAAATGATCGAAATCGAGCTTGAACTTCAGGAAGATTTGCCTTCCATAAACGCTGACAAAACCCAGATCGAACAGGTTCTCATGAATCTTGCCGTGAACGCGAGAGACGCCATGCCTAACGGCGGAACTCTAATGATTCAGACTTCCACGGCTACCCTGAATGAAACATCTCTTTCGAATGTGTTGAATGTGGGGCCCGGCTCATATGTCAGACTCAGGGTAACAGATACCGGTGTGGGCATGGAAAAGGAAATACAGGCACGGATATTCGAACCATTCTTCACTACAAAGGAACCTGGCCGGGGAACCGGCCTGGGCCTTGCGGTGGTCTACGGGATAGTTCAGCAACATGACGGTCACATGACATGTTCTAGTGAAATAGGAAAAGGTTCTACCTTTGATATTTTTTTTCCTACCGTTGAATCGACAGTCGCGGCGATGCCGGAGGAAAAGCAACAACAGATTTTCCTGCACGGGGCGGGGAAAACAATCATGTTGGTGGACGATGATGAGGCTGTGAGAGCAGTGGCCTCCAGTTTCCTTGATGGAGTAGGTTTTACAACTTTAGAGGCCCCTGACGGCTTTGAAGCGCTCGATATCTGTGAACGTGTCTCCGGCGCCATTGACGTAGTGATACTGGACCTGATCATGCCAAAAATGGGTGGCGCCGAGTGCCTCCAGAAGCTAATCAGGAATTATCCGCATCTCAGGGTGATCATAGCCAGTGGCTTCTCGGAGGAGGGATCGGAAGCGACTCTCATTGAAATGGGCGCCAAGTCATGCCTGAACAAGCCGTTCACAAAGCTGGAATTGCTGGAGGCTGTCAGGTCCGTTATTGAAAATTAGTTGAGGATCAATTATCCCCCATTTGACTGGAATCAAGCGATTAAAAAAACAGTGTTCCGCTGACCCCCAAATATTTCTGTTCACTCCAAGCCTTTGCGCCTTCAATATATTTTGTTACGACGACCCCAGAACTTCCGTCCAGGTCTTCCATAACACCGCGAGTATTGATACCCCTGACGTCGCCTTCAATTTCAAATTTGACTCTTCCGGTCCTTACCCCGGCGCATAGATTAAGATGCCAACCAAACCCGTCAGTTCTTAGATAACTCTGGTATATATATGGTCGAACAACATGATCATCGTGATTCTTGCCGATTACATAAGAGGCATCAGCCTGAATCCGTAGATCCAGAGACGGCAATTGAAGGCTGCGGAACAACTCTGAGCCATGGATGACAGTCCCAAGAATGGCGCCCGCATATAGCTGCTGGTAGTTCTGGATGAACTCGATTCTGGCCCCGTATTGAGGCCCAGAGTCGTATTGGGGATCTATACTGTTAAAATACCCGTCGCCGAATGTGAATTTGAAATTGCTGATACGATAACCCAATACACCCCTGACGGGAACAGGTAAAGGGGTAACCATGTTACAGCTTAGGTCCAGAATCCAGCACCTGGGACTTGCTTCAGCTTCATCGAAGAGGGTTTTCTGATTCGGTATATCTGCAAAAGTCCAGTCGCTATCTTGCGCTTTTGGGTTGGAGGCCACGTTTAGTGTGCCAGACCACTCGACATTGACCTCAAGACTGGAATAAGAAGCATTTCCGCGTATGGCGACAAAAGTCTGATCCCATGGATATTCAAGACGGCTCAAAGGATCCTGAGGCCCGCTGGAATTCGGAAATTGCCAGGATGTAAAACTGTTGAGATACTTTCGAAGCGCTAACGTAAGGTTGAAATAAGATGTTTGACCAGATGGCGCCAGCGCAGTGAGAGGAGGAGTCCCCTCGTAAATCTGCTGCCCCCAGCATACCGGCTGGGCAAACAAAACGCACACCACTACAATCAGCAACCAGCTCCAGAGATTAGGTTTCACTCCTGAAGACCTCCCCAAGCATTTTAAACGCATTCAAATTTTTCTAAAACTTTAACAGGATGGAAATAATCCGGTCAAGCGCTTCCTTCAGCTTCTTACGAAGGTTTTTTCCTGTTGTGGGTTAAGGATTCGATGATTAATATGCTATATTAGGGCCTAAAAATCAATTACATCCAAGGATGATGTTAGACTGAGCGGGGTCATAACTCGAATTGACATTCTAAGGTTGTTGGAAGGAGAAATTTTTCATGACGAAAGTTGCAATTGCGTATCATAGTTCTTATGGCCACACAGCGGCAGTGGCTCAATCAGTTAAAGAAGGGGTCGAACGGGTTCAGGGAGTGGAGGCGTTTCTTGTAAATGTAACCGAGATAGAAGGCAAATGGGACATCCTCCACAGTGCTGACGCCATAATTTTCGGTTGCCCAACCTACATTGGTAGCGCTTCGGCTGAGTTTAAGAAATTCATAGAGGCCACGTCAGCCTTTTGGGGTCAGCAGCTATGGAAAGACAAACTTGCGGCTGGTTTCACAAATTCTGGCAGCCAAAGTGGCGACAAGCTCAACTCTTTGATTCAACTTGCCATCTTTGCGGCCCAGCACAGCATGATCTGGGTGACCTTGGGAATGTTGCCCGGGAACAACTCCAGCACTGGAAGCGTCAAAGACCTGAACAGGCTGGGAAGCTGGATGGGCGCTATGGCCCAGTCAAATACCGATCAGGGTCCCGACGTTGCGCCTCCGGCCAACGACCGTGAAACGGCTGCGCTATTGGGTAAAAGGGTTGCAGAGCTATCACTAAGGTTCAAGAGGTAACCACGTCTACGGGGGGATCATCCCCCCTTCAGAGCCGAGTGGGAATTGAAGATTGTGTCCTGAAGCCAAACGGAGCTTTCTGATTTGGCATCATCCCAAGTCAATTCCTCATCCTGCAAAAAGAGGGTTGAGCTGCCACCTCTAATACATGTAAGGAGGATTTCGGGGCTTACCTATCTCGTCCCAGGTCAGACCAAGGTGTTCTCTGAAAAAAGGCCCCAGTCTGTCGAACAGCTTTCTCCAATGGCTTCTGCCTTCACTCAGGCCTTTGAGGATTTCAATAACATGCTCCTGGATGTTCTGAAGCTCCTGCTTGGGCAAAAATGAGACTGCGCCCAATTCCAGCGCCCTGTTGACACTATCGACCGTGATGCTGTGCGCTGTTAGCATGGCTGCAGGGATTCCCCGACGTCGACATGTCTCAAGTAACTGAAAGCCATTCACACCCATTATGTCCAAAAGGGCCAGGTCGAAAGACCTCGTGGTGAGAAGTTTTTCGGCTTCATCAAAACTGTTTGCTGTGACAATTTCATAAGGTTCGAACTGTTCTTGCAGTGTGTCAAGAATGTCCAGTTCATCATCCACCGCAAGAATTGTCTTGTCTCTGAGCAAGTCTGTGTCTGTCATTTGTATTCTCTCGAATTCAACCAAGGTGTTGATAGCGACCGTTTTTCCCGGTGATCACATAATCCCAGTTCTTTCCTGTAAGTTTTTTCCATCTTGATCATTGTCTCTCCAAATTCCACGGCGTGCTTCCTCATGGCTTCAGCGGCCTCATCCGATTTTCCATTGATGATGGCTTCCACTACAGGACGATGCATTCCGGAAGGATGCATCGATAAAGTGTTGGGATTCACTTCCTCTATAACCTTTTTGGTTACCCTCATCAAAGACTTTACAAGAGCCTCCAAAAACCTGTTTCCACACAACTCGGCAATGACTGAGTGAGCCATGGTCTTTATCTCAATGTCTTCGCCAAGAGATGTTATCGGCAACTCTTCCAACTCGAGGATGTGGAGGAGCCTCTCCTTGTAGTCCTCTGTGATAGCTTCAGCCGCCAGCCTGGCAACCTCTGGCTCAATCAAAAACCTGACGTGGCAAAGTTCCGGAATAGATATTTTGTCTGCTGAAAAGAGATCGAGAAAGGAATTTGCAAGGTTTTCAAACGAAAGTTCAATGACGAAGGCTCCTCCGTTCGCGCCTTGCCTGGTTTCTACGAAGCCGGATTTTTCAAGATATCGTAGCGCTTCCCTGACCGCCACACGACTTACCTGGAACTCTTCCATCAATTCGCGCTCTGAAGGCAGCTTATCGCCTACTGTAAAATCTCCGGCCAGAATCGACTGCTTAATTTGTTCAGTCACTTCTTCAGAAACTCTGGTCGGTCTGATGGGTTTGAACTTTGGCATTTTAACTCCGTGAGCAAGTTTAGCGAAAACGGTGTTTTTTGAAAACAAATAATTATTAAAATGTATAAAATTTCTTGACTGGAAATATTTATATAGTTAAACATTAGACCATTAGACCTCTCCCAAGTGTTCCAACGTAGTTTTAAACCTGAGGAACTTCATGAATATATCCAGTCTGTTGAGCAGGTCCGCATATTTCTTTCCTGAACGTCCGGCCGTCTGCGAGGATGGTATTGAAACCAGTTACTCCAGCTTGAATTCCATGGCCAACCGTGTCGCCACTGGGCTGATCAAGATGGGGATACGGCCAGGGGATCTCGTTGGAATTTGCGCTCCAAACTCTCTAGACTGGCTGGCATTCTATTATGGGACGCTAAAGGCCGGGGCAGTGGCCATTACTTTCTCTTACGGTCTCCAGGCTGGAGAACTTGAATTGCTGCTGACTCATGCAAGGCCGAGAATGGTATTCACCAACGCGGCCCGATTTGAACTTGTTCAAGAATTAGCTGATGTCGCGGGCCTGGAAAAAGTGGTCTGCGAAAGCGGCGACACATCCTTATCGAGTTTGATGGCCTCAGGAACAGACCATTTTACCTGCATTGACAGAAACCGGTATGACACTGCAGCCGTGTTGTATACAGGAGGCACCAGCGGCACACCCAAGGGTGTCATGCTGTCGCATGAAAACATTTTAACCAGTAGTTATAATGTTGCGTATTCCGAACGTTCTTCAGAAACAGACCGATCCCTTTGTTTCTTACCTTTGAACCATGTTTTTGGTCAAATCCACATTCTTGGGGCTACAATCTTCAGTTCAGGATGCGTTGAGCTTCTGCCTTCGTATGACATGGAAAAAGTTTTGTCCATTACCTGTTCGGGCAGGGTTACAAAGCTTTATGCAGTTCCGACCATCTACACCCGCATGTTGAATGTTGATGATTTACACAACAAATTGGGAAGGGTCAGATATTGTTTTTCTGCGGCCGCAAGCATGGCAGCAGAAATTGTTCGCAAATGGAAGAGTCTGACCGGTCTGACGATCTATGAAGGGTATGGACTGACGGAGTCAGCCTCAGCGGTGACTTACAATAATTTCTACGAGCACGTTACAGGA
>CAYNZA010000167.1:0-5860 GCA_964401595.1 uncultured Desulfomonile sp. | reverse complement strand
TGTAGAAAAATCAGAATAATTTAAAAAACTTATCCATCCCAATAAGAATAAAGGCAGCACTGAGCAAGCTATCGCTCCTACTATGAATCCTCTTAACAATTTGGAATAGGATGTATCAGAAATATCAGGGTCCCGAGTGCCTAACATTTTACCCCGCCCAGACCACGCCAGGTCTATTCCAGCAAAATAGAAAACGTCGATCAATCGTGACGACTTAGGTATATATCATCAGTTCAGATCCATTAGTAGACCAATCACGGGAATTTTTTTGTCTTTGATGACGAGTTCGGTCCTACTACAGGAAATGGACTAAAAAAAATGAATGTGGCAATCTGATCTTGTGAGGTTTTAATTGTGCCATTAATCCTGAACAACCTGCTTCCCATTTTCGCAATCATAGCATTGGGGATAGTTCTTAAATATTTCGGATGGATAAACGACCTGTTTATTGGTCTGACAGACCGCATGATTTATTACGTATTTTTCCCGGCGCTACTGTTCTGGAAAATAAGCAAGCCATCTGAAGGTTTCAATATTGAGACAGGACTAATTCTTACCGTTTTTCTGGTCGTTTTTATTGTCTTCTTAACAAGCGTTTTGACTTGCCGGTTACTTGGGATGCCAGATCATGAGATAGGTTCATTTTCTCAGGCTTGTTACCGGTTTAACTCATACATAGGCCTGGCGCTAACCTTTTCAGCAGTGGGCGACGAAGCAGGCCGGACATTTGGAGTCATGATAGGCTTCATAATACCATTTATAAATTTTCTGGCCGTTTCCAGCATGATATTTTACTCGGGAGATGTTAGTTCCGGGCGATCTAAAATACGCATGGTAGTCAGGGCCATGGCATCTAACCCTCTCATCCTGGCATGCCTTGCAGGCATTTTTTTTTCCACAATGTCTATAGGCTTGCCGGTCTTTGTTGATAACACCTTGGCGTTATCCTCATCTTTGACTCTTCCGCTGGCTCTGGTTTGCATTGGAGGAACACTGAAGATTTCTGGTTATAGAAAATATCTTGGGAAAGCTGTCTTTGCGGGTTTGTTAAAACTGGCGCTTATGCCGCTTGCAGGCTTGTTCCTCCTGAAATTCATGGATGTATCTGATACGGGTTTCAAAACTGCAATGATATATTTTGCCCTCCCCACGTCTACCCAGAATTATATACTGTCGTCTCAACTCAACAGCGATGTGCAGCTTGCCACATTAACAATATTGGCCTCGACGGTCTTGTCAATTTTGTCACTTTCCGCTGTTTTAGTACTTTTCGTGTAAAAACTGACTTGAGTGAGCCTGGTGTCGCCTGCTGCACAAAAGTAACGCTCTTGTTCTTCGATTGCGCTCGAATCTCCTTGATTCATTATTTTTCGTTTTTGTAGTATTCTCGTTAGAGTTGATGTCATCATTAAGGATAGACAATTCCATGGTTTCTATTGAGGCAATCCTGAAGCCATACAAGCTCGATGATGTCCGTGACGCCCTGGAAGAAGTGGGTGTTGGAGGAATGACTGTCACCGAAGTGTTGCAGTCGGCATCTCCAAAAACATACCGTAGGGCTCGCCCCGAACTTTCTCAGAATGAAATTCAAATGGCGCCCAAAGTCGTTTTAAAGGTTGTGGTCCCTCAGGAACTCGCAGAACGGACAGTCGAGGCCATTTGCCTTCATGGCAATTCCGGAAAATACGAAGACGGACTTCTGATCGTCCAACGAGTTGAAACTGCCATTAGAGTTAGAACGGGTGAAGCGAACGATGACGCGTTATCACTTTGAGAAGGCTCTAATGTTGCCGGTTTTAAGGTCAACAAGGCTGTTGTTGTGGCGCCCCAACAGGCAGGCAAGCGCTTCGACAAGAGAAAATGTGACTGCGCGCCAAACCCCGGGTCTTACCAAAAGCCACTTTTCATTGGCTGGTGTACTGCTATGTCATTCATGATGACTTCTATTCCAGACCGCAGTTTGGGCAGCTATATCAAACTATTTCTGAAATAACATTTCTGGACAGAATCCATGGTTTCAATATGAGTCACTGCAAGGAAACGTTTGGCAAATCATCCGATGAAGCTTCGCCTGAAGACTTAATTCAGCAAGATGGAGCCATTCCTCAAGACTTAATATCCTCAATAGTTTCAGATCCCGCATATGTTACGGCAGACACACCCTTCAGGAAAAAACTGGATGATTTCTTTGTCGAACTTCAGAAACAACAATCCCGGTGCGCTGCTGTTGAGGCGCAACTGGACGAAACACGCCAGACTTACAGTGAAATTGTAGAACTGGCCAATGATTTGATATATCAGGCTGATCCTGATGGTCATTTCAAGATGGTTAACAAAGCTTCGACGACAGTGACCGGGTTTACAGAGGACGAACTCGTTGGGCGTCATTATCTGGACATAGTCAGGCCGGATTACAGGCAAAAAGTCAAAAACTACTATGAAAATCAGTCAGCGCAAAAAAAATCTCATACCTATTATGAATTTCCAATAATAACTAAAACCGGTCAGGAGATATGGGTCGGTCAGAATGTCCAGGTCATAACAAGAAACGACGTCATCTGCGGTTTCCAGGCAATAGCAAGGGACATTACCGCACGTAGAAAGGCTGAGGCAGAAAAGGAAGAAATAGCTCTCAAGTATAAGGAACTATTTGACAATGCTGATGACTTCCTCTACACGCATGATCTGAACGGCTTCTACACATCTGCAAACCAGGCATCCAAAAAACTTTTTGGATACGATCCCCCTGAAGTCTTAACATTAAATTTTCGCAATTTGGTGCATGAAGACCACCTCAAACTAGTGGAGGAAAATTTTCAAAGGAAAATTTCAAAGGATGAGACTCTCACTGGCCCATATGAGATAAAAGTGAAAAACCGAGATGGTGGCTACAGGTGGATGGAAGTTTTATCACGAACAATCCTCAGAGAGTCAACGCCTGTGGGAGTCCAAGGATCGGCACGGGATATAACCTCCAGAAAAATGGCCGAGGAAAAACTCAGAAAAAGCGAAGCTATGTACAGGGCTCTTTTTGACTGCGCCCATGACAGCATATTTTTGATGGACACAGAGGTTTTTCGGG
Source organism: uncultured Desulfomonile sp. (assembly GCA_964401595.1). Lineage (GTDB taxonomy): Bacteria > Desulfobacterota > Desulfomonilia > Desulfomonilales > Desulfomonilaceae > CAITZA01. The sequence continues at coordinate 2,778 of CAYNZA010000167.1, read as the reverse complement.
ATTGTAATGAAAAAGCCTTGAAGGCTTTTGGTTGCGCAAGGGAAGAGTTGATCGGGAAAAGTCCCTGGGACTTCTCACCTGAATTCCAACCTGATGGTTCAACCTCCAGGGAAAAGGCGATGTCAAAACTCAGGGCAGCCGTTGAAGGACGATCACAAGTTTTCGAGTGGACCCACAAGACATTTAGAGGAGAACTTTTTGAAGCTGAGGTCAGCCTGAATCGCATTCAATTGTCAGGCAACAATCTTGTGATGGCTATAGTCAGGGACCTGACCAACCGTCGGAATTCCGAGAAAGAGCGGGAAAGCTTGAGGGCTCAACTGACTCAGGCCCATAAAATGGAGGCTATTGGAACATTGGCGGGAGGAATTGCTCATGATTTCAACAATCTTCTCCAGATAATACTTGGCTACTCAGACCTGCTGCTCAGAAAAAAGGAAACATCGGATCAGAATCATGAGGCTGCAACGGCAATAAGATTGGCTTCAGAGAGGGGCCGGGATCTTGTTAACAGGATTTTAACTTTTAGCTGCAATAACGAAGCTAAACTGGAACCACTTGACATTAACTCCCAGATCCTCAAAATTAACGACCTTTTGCAGAGAACCATACCCAAGATGATAAAAATTCATCTCGATCTTGATAAGGATGTTCCCCCAGTCAAGGCTGATGTCACACAAATAGAGCAGATCATTCTGAATTTGGCTGTTAATGCCCAGCATTCCATGAAATCAGGAGGCGTTCTATCCATAAAAACCGGTTGTGAATTTCTCGATGAGAATTCCTGCAAATCATTGCCCGACCTGATTCCCGGAAATTACGTGGTTCTCTCAATGTCGGACACCGGTCACGGCATAGACAGCAGCATTATCGACCGGATTTTTGAGCCTTTCTTCACAACCAAGAAACAGGGAGAGGGAACAGGCCTCGGATTGGCCATGGTATTCGGTATTGTAAAAAGTTACGGTGGCCAAATAATTTGTTCCAGCAAACCAAATCAGGGGGCATCTTTTCTCATTTATTTGCCCATTTGCAATGACAAGATCAACATTACTGAAAATCTGAAGCCTGTCGATTTTTTTAATGGATCAGAAATGATTCTGGTCGTAGATGACGAGGAACTAATTCTGAGCTTTGTTACGGAATTATTGGGAATTGTGGGCTACAAGGTTTTAGCTTCGTCCTCTCCCATTCAGGCCCTCGAATTATACCGGCTTCATAAAGATGAAATATCTTTAGTCATTCTAGACCTGATAATGCCACAGATGAGTGGCAAGGAATGTTTGGATAATCTCATTCAAGTGAACCCTGACGTCAAAGTCATAATGGCCAGCGGTTATAGAACCGAGAATGAAGATCGAAACACTCTGTCAAGAATGGCTAAGGGATTCGTTAGAAAACCTTACAACACGGAGGATTTGTTGATAGAGATCAGAAGAGCCCTCGATTATTAATCTACTGACATGATTTTGTCAGGCACATCCGGATGAACCTAGGGGCCTAATTACACGATTGAGATTCAAAACATCCCAGATTAAATTCCAGTCAATCTGAAACCGCTCATTTGCGCCAAAAATCAGCCACAAAGAGCACAAAAACAGTATAGAGTTCAAGACGTCCGACCAGCATGTCAAAAGTGAGGAGAATTTTACATCCTGGCGACATCCAGGCGTAATTGTCCATAGCGCCAACCAGATGCAATCCTGGACCAATGTTTGAAAGCGCAGAAGCGCAAGCCCCTATGGCCGTCACAATATCAACTCCCATAATTACGAGCCCTATGGTGGATGCTGTCCATACGCCCACAAAAAGAGCAACAAAAGCCATTATACTGTTGATGATCGGGGTTCCGACGACCTTCCCATCCATTTTTATGGCTATGACCGCCCTGGGATGAATTAGAAGTTTGAGTTCACGAAAAATATGTTTTGTGACCACAACAAGACGCATGCATTTTATTCCACCACCAGTTCCGCCTGCGCATCCGCCCATGAACATCAGACAAAAAAGAATCCACTGACAGGACCAGGGCCATTTTTCCCAATCTGTAGAAGCAAACCCGGTCGTTGACATTATCGAGGCGGTCTGGAATGTGGATTGAATCAAAGATTCTTTGAGGGATTCATGGTGAGTTTCGTAAACATTGAAGGCTATGAAAAAAGAGGCCACAGCAAAAACACCAATGTAAGTCAGGCACTCTACAGAATGGACATAGACTGATGGCTTACCGTTCAACGCATGAAAATGCAGGGTGAAATTCATAGCCGCCAGAAGCATGAAAACGGTAATTATTATGTTTATTGAATCACTGTTGTAATAGGCCAAAGACAAGTTCTTTGTGGAGAATCCACCTGTGGCGAGTGTGCCGAAAGTGTGGCAGATCGAATCAAAAATGTTCATTCCGGCTATGTACAGCAGCGCCGCCTCAACCAAAGTCATCAGGATATAGACCTTCCAGAGGGTTTTAGCTGTCTCAGTGACCGTTGGCTTCAATTTGTCCATGACAGGAGACGGCACTTCGGCTTTGAACATGGCCATACCACCGACACCCAGAAGAGGTAGAATGGCCACAGACAGGACTATGATTCCCATACCCCCAAGCCAGTGAGTCAGACTTCTCCAAAATAGTATGGAATGTGGAAGGGCTTCAACATCTTCACAAACGCTGGCCCCAGTGGTAGTAAAACCAGACATGGATTCGAACAACGCATCCACAAATGTTGGTAATGACCCTGTGACCCAGTAGGGTAAAGCCCCTATGGCGCTTACAATTACCCA
>CAYNZA010000166.1:0-5990 GCA_964401595.1 uncultured Desulfomonile sp. | reverse complement strand
TGGCAGATTAGTCTAATGAGAGAATTTGACTAGAATCTTGAGAAAATAAATAAATTCATAAATTAACTGTTTTTTAGTTCTTCCGTCTTGTCGCATGCCTCCCAAGGCAAGGATAGGTCAGTTCTTCCAAAATGCCCATAAACGGCGAGTCTGCGGTAGAATCCTCCCTTTGTCAAAGAAGGAAGCTTTCGTAACTGAAATTGCCTGATGATTGCGCCAAGCCTGAAATCAAAGCTCCTCTGAACCCTTGATGCAATTTCATCGTCTTCGATTTTTCCGGTGCCCCTGGTTTCTATCTGAATACTTACGGGTCTAGCCAAGCCAGTGGAATAGCTCAACTGAACTTCACATTCATCAGCCAATCCGGCGGCAATCACATTTTTTGCCGCATATCTGGCCGCGTATGCGCCTATTCTGTCAATCCTCAAAGGATCTTTGCCGCTAAGGGCCGCTCCGCTATTTCTGGAGTAACCACCATATGTATCCATGGCGTTTTTTCTTCCTGTGAGTCCGGAATGCGCTGATGGGCCTCCCAACTTCAGGGCGCCGTAAGGATTTATAAACAATCGGGTATCCGAATCAGGTTTTATTTCCTGGTCTTTAAAGACCCTGTTTACAACGAGATCCAAAAGATCCCTGCGTAGAATCTCGGATTTGGGGGTGGATCTATCCATTTGGGAAGCGTTGATGGTTAGACTGTGAATTCGATAAGGCTCACCATTTTTATATTCTACGCCGATCTGGGTAGTGCCATCAGGCGCCAGATACGGCAAAGTCCCGTTTAAACGCACTTCTGAAAGCGTCTTGGCAAGCTTATGCGCAAGACTGATTGGAAGCGGCATCAATTCTTTGGTCTGATTGCATGCAAAGCCAAAAATTGTCACCTGATCCGTCGATGGAATCATATCGATTTCGTCGTCGGTGAGAATTTCCTCGTTAAAAAGAAAATTTTGATCGGGAGTCATTTCCTTGAGACTTGTGAGGATGCTACAGGTCAAATAATTAAATTCGTCATGCATGTATCCGATTTTTCGTATGACCTTCCGGGCCACATTTGGGAAGTCTATTTTTGCAGATGACCAGAAGCGGGCCGCTATGAAGACTATGGAAGAGGAGACCGCGCATTCAGCTATGATACGAGACTTTGTGTCGGATTCGAAGAACCTGTCAACAATTGCGTCACTGATCTGATCACAAAGTTTGTCTGGATGACCATCGGTAGCCGATTCTGAAGTATGCACAAAGTCTCTTTTCATTCGGGAAGCCTCTTAAAACCCAGTTTTCTGGTTTCGTTTATCAAGAATGGTAGACTGGAACACGCGCCTATTACAGCCATATCGCCCATGGCAATTTGTGTCAATCCGAATAAGCCCCTAAGGCTGGGAACCAATTGTGTCAAAGTCTGAAGTGCCAATGATCCGATGACAGCGATATTCAAATATTCGTTTTTAGGTCTGTCGCTTTCAAGAAAAACACTGTGTTTTTTAGATCTGCAGGACCATGCATGAAGTATCTGAGCGATTGTGATGGTTTGAAAAGCAAAAACATTTGCGGCCGGACCAATGCCATATCTGGTTACACCATAGCCGTATGACACCAATGTGGACATGCCTATCAGGCCGGCTTCAAATGCTATCTGCCGGTAATCATCGTCTGTTACAATGGCTTCATCCGGATTTCTGGGTTTTGTGGAAAGCACATCGGGTTCAGGGGGCTCCATGGCCAGCGCCAGTCCTGGAAAAACGTCAGAGATAAGGTTGATCCAAAGTAACTGGATTGCAGAAAGGGGATGTCCAAGTCCTAGCGAGCTGGTGGCAGCCACAAAGGCCATCTCACTAAAGTTCGTTGCCAAAAGGTAGTGCAGGGCTTTTTTAATGTTGTTGTAAAGGGTTCGACCATCACTGAGAGCTATGATAAGAGTCTCCAGGTTATCGTGCTCCAGCACGATGTCGGCCACCTCTCTGGCGACATCCGTCCCCGTAGCGCCCATTGCTATTCCTATGTCAGCGGCTTTCAGTGCCGGTCCGTCATTGATGCCATCCCCGGCGACTGCAACTATCTTGCCGGTTCCTTGAAGGGCACGCACTATCTGGAGCTTGTCGGAAGGGCTAACCCTCGAAAAAACATTTGCTTTTTTACATAATCCTTTTAGCAGATCGGGCCTGTTTGAAGAAAGGTCTGCAGCGTCAACAATTTCGAGCGCTTTCCCCTGACTCAAATCGAGTTCCATTCCGATGGAATACGCTGTAGGACTTTGGTCCCCTGTGATCATGACAGTGTCAAGACCGGCGGCCTGCAGACGGTGCACGGATTCCCTGACCCCGTTCCTCACCGGATCTTCCATCCCCACCAATCCCAACCATGTCCATTGACCATTACAATTTCCATTGGATTTATCTTCAGTCAGATAGTAGGCCAATCCTAAAACACGCAAGGCCTGGCCTGCCATGCGCTCGTTGGCCAATTCGATTTCGTCCCTTAAATCTTCATTGAGGTCAAGCAAGACGCCATCCTGGATACATTTGTAGCATTGTCCGAGGACTTCAAGCGGGCTTCCCTTGATAGCGCATAAATAATTGCCCGAAGATGTTTTGTGGAGCGTCCTCATGTACAATTGGTTCTCGGCTCGATAACTCTTCATAATCATTGGATGCATGCTTCGAACAGCCTGAACATCAACGCCGGCGCTAATGGCAAGACCTACCAGAGCATTTTCTGTTGGGGAGCCGTTAAGGGTGGACGTCCCATTGTGAGTTTCCAACTGGGTTTCGCTACATAAAACCCCAACATGTAAAAGCCTGATCATCTCCTCATAATCGTAAGGATTATACTTGGAGCCATTGGCGCTCAGAATGCCATCTTCCGCTTCCAGAAAGGTTTGCCTGATATACAGTCGGGTGACCGTCATCTGATTCAGTGTTACCGTTCCAGTTTTATCAAAACAGATGGTCTGGACTGAACCAATGGTGCAAACTGCATCGAGGTTTCTAACCAGAACTCCGTGACGTCTCATATCCTTGACTCCAAGAGCCAAAGTAGTGGTCGCAACTGCCGGAAGCCCTTCGGGAAGGGCTGCTACGGCGAGCGAAACACCTAACTTGAGCATTTCAATGAAACCAGCGCCCCTAAGCAAACCTATGGTAAACACGGAGAAACAGACAAGACCGGAAATGGCCGTCAGTTGGTTGCTAACAACGCTTAACTGTTTTTCAACCGGTGTCTCAGGACATTCAGCTTCTGTTACCATGGTTGTGATCATCCCAATTTCGGTGAAAGCCCCAACCGCCACGACCACCGCTTTGCCCTGTCCACCACTGATGCGTGATCCTGCAAAAATCATGTTGTGGCGATCCCCAACAAGAACATTCTCTGAATCGGGAATTTCTAGCGATTTGATCGACGGAAGGCTCTCTCCTGTCAGAATAGATTCATCTACGGATAAATGCTCGGTTTCAATCAACCTGGCGTCTGCCGCAACAAAGTACCCCGGTTTCAGTATCAGGATGTCCCCGCATACAACTTCATCAGCCCCAATGCTCAAGATTCTACCCTCTCTCAGGACCTCCGCCACGGGTCTCACCAACTTCTTGAGTGAACTGATGGTTTTTTCTGTTTGGCTCTCAGTGATGTACCCTATGATGCCATTGAGGAGAATGACTCCCGTAATAACCACGGCGTCCAACATTCCACCTGTGAGGGCCGAGAGGCCTGCGCCAAATCCAAGCAACATAACGGGAAGAGAACTGAATTGATCCATAAAAATGCTTAACCCGGATCTGGCGGCGTTTTTTGGCATGGTGTTGGAGCCAAATCGATCCTGATTGCTGACTACTAGAGCCCCAGTCAAGCCATGATCTGAAGTGGCGCCGAAAAAAGCCATTACGTCTCTGACATCAGTTTTCCACCACGAACATGAACTGGCCGACGGTTGAGCGTCGGAGAAGTCGGGCGCCATCTTTTTACGAGAGGTTTTGTGACTGGGTCTTCTTGGGGTATCTGTAGGTTGTTTAACAGATTTCAGCGGTCCGGGTGAGACAGTGTCGTCAAAGTGGTAGGCCGAAACCGTTTGTTCCACCGCTGCTATTACTATCCGTGGGTTGCATGAGGGGTCAAAGAGGACCAGAAGGTTGCCCGTGAGGACATTCGCGGTAACTTCCCGAGCCTCATCCAGCCTGGACAGGCTGACAGTGAGAAAAGACTTGTACTCATTGTTTCTGAACAGACCGTCCAGGTGAAACCTGATTCGGCCTTTAACTGTATTGTGAATTATGCGTATCAAATAAGAAGCCCTAGTAACCCGGACGTCAAAAATTGATGTACTAGGAAACACGAGATTTGTTAGAATACAATGAGCTAAACATTAGAAAAATATTGGGTTTTAAATAATAATAACAGCCTGCCAGGAACGGGTCATCCGTGAAGTCCCTTGACTATTCATCCAGCAGGTCGATCATATGCACATCAACCAGGCTGGACTTGGAAAAAACACCCAAAGCATACCAAAACGCGGTATACCATGCCGGAGCGGTGAAATTCCCTCGAGCAATCTGATAAATTCCGTTTCCTATTAAGGTCAGAAAGATGATACTGGCTGTGTCCAGTTCTCCCCCGGTGAACCTTAAAAGGCCACGGTCCATGGCCTTGAAAGATTCCCTGACAGTGCCTATCAATGTCCGATTTGTTTGAACGACATTTTCTATCTTGAAAATTTTGCGTTTTATGGCGAATTTTACGAGTTTCTTCGCCGAAACCTCTCCTGTGAACAAGGTAGAGCCCGTGAGGGGATTAGTCTCTACCTTGACATCGGGAAATTGTCGGGAGAATAAACTTGTCAAACCGTCAAAAAAAGTCTTGTCATAACGCCTGCACGGAACTTTGATTCTCAAACGACCTTTGACCATGTGTGACACAATGGCTGATGGGATGGTTGGCATCTATGCTTCCGCCATTGATGATCCAGGGGTTTCACGTGATGCTGTCAGTTCGGATTCGACCTCTGCCTTGGCCTCTTCTATCAGGTCTTCCGTCATTTCAGCGACTTCTGAGACCATTTCACGGCCTTTTTCATAAAGCATGAAACCACCCTTCAGGACGGCCTTGATCACCGGTCTGGCTGCGCCGGCGATTGCAGGAACAACTACTGGAGCAACCAGCAAACCTACGCCTATTACCACGCCTGTCCACAGATTACCTCGTGGCATAATGTCTTGCAGCGCCATATCGTCTCTCCTTTTTTATTCATATCAGATTTGGGACTAGCCAATTCGTAATGTGAAGTGACAAAAGCTTAAAGTCAAATTAAAATTTGGTTACACTGAATTTCTAACAATTCGGCGGTAAGCTTTTCTTTTCTGGGAGCAATCGCAGACGGACATGGTGACTGCCATCCTGGTCATACCTGGAGAACTTACCTTCATCAGGAATGTGCGCTCAGCAGGTTCACCAGGTTTCTTTTCACCTTTTGTTTTTCCGCCTCATTTCTCCCAGCGTTAATCAGGTCGTTCCATAGCGATCTGTCGATAACAGATGTGTCGTAGTCAATCTCTATGGTTCTCCAGAATAGGCTGAAATCGTATTTTTTTATCCCGTTAAAGCGTTTCAGGATTCCTGAAAGATCAAGGCCATCCACGCCTTCAAGGAACTGCTTGTATGCTGAAAGGGAAACCTTTAGGGTAATCCTGCCGGGTTCGTCTTTCTCGATGTCTGTATGTTGAGTGAGATCTATCAAGAAATCGGCCACTTTTTCGCAGTCTTTGTAATAAAGCTCGTCCATATTTAGAAGCACCTCTTTGATTCATAAAAACTGATCTGTTTGTCACCAGGAGATTGAAGCATTATTTGTAGGGTTAAATTCAACGTAAAAAGCGCTTCATATCAGAAAACTAATTTTGCCTTAACCTTAGATTAACAATGGCTTCATATAAAGTAACAAGAGAACAAACCGGCGTTAAAAAATTTGCAATTAACGCCCCTAATAAATAAAGAAGTGA
>CAYNZA010000165.1:0-6013 GCA_964401595.1 uncultured Desulfomonile sp. | reverse complement strand
CCTTTGGACACTTTGGCTACTTTTTTGATCTTCATTGGGTTCCTCCACTAATTCTTTGTTGAGCTGATAAAAAAATAGCTCGCGACTCGCCCGCTGTCAAACAAAAAAGCATATAACTATCTGACAAGATTAGACAAATTACACGTAAAATGCTTTCATGACATCATGCCAACACATACTGGTCGATCATGACACCATGCGCAACCGCCACGAAGAATGATGGCATTTCTCATGAGGGTAAATTCTGACACGCGCATGGTCATCATCATACAACTTATTGACTTTACATAATTAAACGGTTGCTTTGTGAAATATCGACAGCTTTTTATCCTGGTCAGTTATTTTTAAATAGGACTTTTACTTCTTAGAGTTGATCACATTTTTTTCAGCAACTGGTTCGCTGCGGTCAGTAAAGGGTCCCAGACCGGCGAAAAAGGAGGAGCGTAAGCCATGTCGGATTGAAAAAATTCATCCAACCTCATGCCTGCCTGCAGGGCAACAGCGAGAGAATTGATTCTGTGAGCGCATCCCTCACGACCGACCATAGAGCCTCCGAGCAATTTCCCGGTTTTTTTGTCTGCGATCAATTGAACCAGTATTGTTTGATTACCCTCGTGAGCATGTGCGCGAGATCTGCTTTTTATGACTTCATCAACAGCGTCAAAGCCTTCTTTCAATGCTTCATCGAGTGATAGGCCTGTTCTGGCCACCTCCATGTCCAGCACTTTAAACACTGCGCTCCCGGCTACTCCAGGCAATTCAACCCTAGGTTCCAGAAGATTGTCCGCCACGGCCCAACCGGCCCTGTTGGCCCTTAACGCAAGGGGAATCCAAACCCTTTTCCCTGTCACCACATGGAAAGAATCGGCGCAATCTCCGGCTGCGAAGACGTTGGGATCTGAAGTCTTGAGGCCTTTATCAACTGCAATTGACGATTTGGGACCGAGCGATATTCCGGCGTCAAGGGCTATCTCAGAATTTGGGATGACCCCCACGCTGATCAGAATCATGTCGGTGTCCATCTCGCTGCTGTCCGTGATCAGCTTCAATCCGGACGGAGTGGATTTTATGGAGCGTAATCCAGACCCAAAATGAAGTCCTATTCCCTTCCGGGTCAATTCCGAACCAACAGCGTCGGCCATTTCCTGTGGCAGATAAGGAATGAGCCGTTTGGACGGTTTAACCATGTCTACATGTATGCCTCTTTCATGAAAAGCCTCGGCCATTTCCAGGCCTATGTATCCCATTCCAATGATTATGACTTTTTTGACATTATTAGAGGTGATGAAACTCTTTACGGAACGACCGTCTTCCAGGGACTTCAAGGCCAAGACACCCCTCAGGTGAGAACCCGGAATGTCGGGAATGATAGGTCTGGCGCCAGTTGCAATCAGTAGCCGGTCATAACTGATCTCTTCCAGATCTCCGGAGAGTCCCCGGTGTTTGACGATTCTTGATGCCGGATCTATTGAAATAGCTCTTCTGCCCAATTTAAGGTCAATGTTCTGTTTAGATTTGAATACCTCAGCCTTCCTCACAATGAGATCATCCATTTCTCTTTCGGGCACGGCAATGTTGTAAGGCATCCCACACGCTGAGTAGGAAACATCCTGTGTCTGTTCGAGAACAGTGATGTTCATATCAGAGAAATTCCTTCTCGCCTTTGATGCTGCGCTCATGCCTGCTGCGTCACCACCGATTACGACAAAATGCATTTAGGACCCCCTTTTTGAGAAAGTTTGGAGAAGAATTGGCAAAGAACCCTTAAAAAATAAAATGTTTCGTTCATTGGCCAGATTAGCTAAAATGGTATTTACTTAGGTTTTAGAATTGACGACGGACCTCAACGACCTGTCCAGTGATGACAAAAAAGGTTCAGTTAACAAGTTTCTTCAGAGCAAGCTTCAAGGCTGATTCCAGATCGATATCCGTTCCCGGTGTTTTCAGAATGTCCGAAGCCATGGACTCAGCAGTCTTTTCCTTATAACCCAGATTGACAAGAGACGAAATCAGGTCGGACTGTATATCGGTTTTCATCCCGGACAAAGCGGCAATAGGCCCATTAAAATGTGATTTATTTATTTTTTCCTTTAGCTCGAGGATTATTCTCTGGGCCGACTTTTTGCCGATTCCGGGCAAAGATGACAACTTCTGTGTGTCATTTCCCAAAACAGCTACTTTGAAATCATTTGGCGGAATACCGGACAAAATATTCAGCGATGTTTTGGGTCCGATACCTGAAACACCGATCAGCATTTCGAAAAGAGTTTTTTCCTCTGGAGAGGCAAAACCGTAAAGCTCCAGAGAGTTTTCCCTGAGGGCTGTGTGAATATGCAGGAAAGCTTCACCATCGCGTGGTAATGATTCGAGGGTGACCAAGGAAACCGACACATCGTATCCCACCCCCTGAACATCTACAATCACCCGGTTTATGCCCCGGCTGATTATTTTTCCTCTCAAGCAAGCTATCATTTCTTCACTTTTTCCGGGCGGACTATGTGCGAGTGGTATAATGCCATGGCCAGTGCATCGGACTGGTCGGGTGAACGCAGGTCTTTCAGACCCAGAATCTTTGACACCATGAACATCACTTGTGATTTATCGGCGCGGCCATACCCCGTAAGACCCTTTTTTATTTCGAGAGGACTATATTCAGCGACTTCGAGCCCGTTGGCTTCCCCAAGAGCCAGGATAACCCCTCTCGCCTGGGAAAGTTTTATGAGGCTCTGGCTGTTTGTCGCATAGAACAGTGACTCCACTACCATTGTGTCGGGCCTGTGAGCCTTGATGACCTCATCAAGTTCACAGTGAAGGGCGTAAAGTCTCTTAGACTGCGAGGTGGTCTTGGGAGTTTTGATAGCCCCCCCGGCCTTGAAACGGGTAAGAATACCTATTTTTTCCACGACTCCGTAACCGGTAACCACACTCCCGGGATCAACGCCGATTATTACCACACCAGGTATCCTGTGCTGCTGCATGTAAAAAAATAATGCAGGTACTCCATATCAGTTTGAATATCCAACGGATTCTTCGAGAACCATAACCAAAAAAATAGCCGGATTCACAAAAATGTATTTCTTGATTTAAGCCGACAATTTCATCATTTCTTCTTCTGAAATGTCAAAATTGGCATATACGTTCTGCAGATCTTCATGGTCATCCAGTACGTCCATCATTTTAAGCATTTGTTCGGCTTTTTTGCCATCAAGCTTTACGCTATTCTGAGGAATCATCGTTATTGAAGCCTCTTCTATCTTCCAACCCTGTTCTTCCACCGCTTTTCGCACAGTTTCAAATTCCGCGATCTCAGTGGTAATTTCAAACATGTCGTCTTCCTGCTTCACATCTTGAGCGCCACTCTCCAGCGCAAGCTCCATGACCTGATCTTCAGTCAAACCCTGGACTGGAATATCTATGACGCCCTTTTTTTCAAAAATCCAGCTTACACATCCTGATTCACCCAGATTGCCGTTATATTTGTCAAATATGTGTCTGATTTCCGCCACGGTTCTGTTTTTATTGTCAGTCAGGGCTTCAACCAGCACTGCCACGCCTCCGGGCCCATAACCTTCATAAGTAATTTCTTCGTAGGTTACACCTGCTATTTCCCCGGTTCCTCTTTTTATTGCACGCTCAATGTTGTCTTTGGGCATATTGGCATTTCTTGCGGCAGTCAGAACGGTGCGTAGCCTCGGATTTCCTTCGGGGTCTCCACCACCCATTCTTGCCGCTATGGTAATTTCCTTGATGATTTTTGAGAATATCTTGCCTCTCTTGGCATCGGCTGCGCCCTTTTTGTGCTTGATGGTGCTCCATTTATTATGGCCCGACATTACTTCTACCCTCCGTTGGCTTCCTTTTTAAAATGTCCTTAAAATTACCCCTGACACCATTCTGGGATCAGGGAAAATTTGAATTTCGCAAATGATTTTTGTTCTTGCTTTTCAAGCATATCATTTCATACATGATTTCTTGACTATCACGTATGCGACAATCTTTCAATATTCATGAAAAAGATACAGGGTCAAATCAAGTCGCTTGCCAAAAATACCCATGACTAGTAAACAGAGTAGCACATTAAAACGGATGTTGGTCAGATGCTGGGATTAATAGTAAACCGGAGCACAAAAATTGTAAGACGAGAGGACACATGAGTTCTGAGCGCGTAATATCGGCCAGCGTGCAGCCTGAAGAAAATGAAAATGAATGGAGTCTTCGGCCACGGAGCTTGACCGAATATATAGGGCAGGAAAGGATTAAAGACAATCTTTCCCTGTTCATAGAAGCTGCAGCAAAACGTGGGGAAGCGCTGGATCACATTCTATTTCACGGGCCGCCAGGGCTGGGCAAGACGACATTGGCGGGAATAATCGCACGAGAAATGGGAGCGCAGATGAGGACCACTTCCGGACCCATCCTGGAAAAACCCGGGGACCTGGCAGCCATCCTCACCAACCTCGAAGAACGTGATGTCCTCTTTATCGATGAAATACACAGACTATCCCCAGTGGTGGAGGAAATTCTCTACCCGGCCATGGAAGACTTCACCCTGGACATTTTGATAGGTCAGGGACCAAGCGCACGAACCATAAAACTCGATATATCACCTTTTACGCTGGTTGGCGCAACTACGAGAAGTGGCCTCCTCACTAATCCGCTCAGGGACAGATTCGGAGTCATATTTCACCTGGATTTTTACACTGATGGTGAACTCACCCAAATTGTTGAGAGGTCTGCCAGAATACTGAGAGTAGATGTTGACAGGGAAGGCGCCGCCGAAATCGCCACCAGATCCAGATCGACGCCGAGAATTGCCAACAGACTCACCAGAAGGGTTAGAGACTTTGCTCAGGTACGAGGCTCAGGTGTGATAGACAGAGAAACAGCCCGGAAGGCGCTGGACATGCTCGATGTCGATGCCTTCGGCCTTGACACCATGGATAGAAAGTTTCTGGAGACAATAATTCTCAAATTTGACGGTGGCCCTGTCGGAATAGAGACACTGGCGGCGGCCATCGGGGAAGAAAAGGATACTCTCGAGGACGTCTATGAACCATATCTGGTGAAAGAAGGTTTCGTAGACCGCACACCCAGAGGTCGAACAGCTACGGCCCGGGCATATCAACTGATAAAGAAAGCCCGCTCCGGATCATGAATCTGATCGTTCAAGTTACATACACCGGTCAATGTTTTGCAGTCAGAGGCGGCCTCTTGAGATGACCTCAATTATCAACGTCCTGGATGAGACAGTAATTAACAGAATAGCGGCCGGTGAGGTCGTGGAAAGGCCCGCCTCCGTGGTAAAGGAACTGCTCGAGAATTCTATTGACGCAAAATCGACTTATATAGGCGTCGAAATCGAGAATGGAGGCAAAAAACTCATCCGGATCAGGGATAACGGTGTCGGTATGTCCAATGACGACGCTTTCCTGGCTCTTGAACGGCACGCTACGTCCAAGCTGAAAACTGAACGGGACTTAATCGGCGTGCCGACAATGGGATTTCGTGGAGAAGCCCTGGCAAGCATTGCGTCTGTGTCCAGACTCAGGCTGATCACTAAGGATGACTACGAGCCTCAGGGTATGGAGATTCTCGTAGAAGGCGGAACGCTCAAAAAAGCGGACAGGATCGGGACAGGTAAAGGCACAATCCTGGAAATCAGAAATCTCTTCTTCAATGCGCCAGTAAGGGCAAAGTACCTCAAAGGGAAAGCCCTCGAAGCAGGCCATGTGCATGAACTCATTCTTAAGGTCGCGTTGGCCCACCCTTCAATAGGATTTAAATACTCAGAGGACGGTAGGATAAGGATTGAGTCGGCGCCTGTAAATGGGGTCATGGACAGGATCAACAGCATCTTTTCGAGGGATGTTCGCGATAATCTGGTAGAGGTAGACCGGTCAGCGGATGCCATGCGCGTTCATGGATATGTCGCAAAGCCTCCCTACGCCCGCTCGACAATGCGGTCGATCCTGGCTTTTGTGAATAAAAGACCGGTCAAGGACAGACTTGTAAA
>CAYNZA010000164.1:0-6061 GCA_964401595.1 uncultured Desulfomonile sp. | reverse complement strand
GGGGCTCCAGCATTTGTTTGATAGTATCAATAACGTTGTGGTCATCATCCACCAGAAGAATCCTCTCGGTTCCCTTCAAGGAGGTTGTCTTTTTTTGGCGCTGATGATCGTCGGAAGGTCCGACTGCAGTGAAAGTAATAGAAAATTTTGGCAATTCCAGACCAGAGCCTTCAGCTCCACAATGTAACACGTCTTTAGACTTACCGGGTTCTCGAGACTTCGAACCACGATCATCGTCGATGACGCTTGTTTCATGATGACGGGGATATTCATTGGCATGGTTTAAAACAGTTATATCCAGCAGAATTGACCTGATAATTTCGCTTGCGTTTTCCGTGGAAGTATTTACATAGAGATCAGTTACATAACCGACACGAAACAGGACAGGACAATTTAGTTTGCATACGCTACGGGCAAAGTCCGGCAATCTTGACATGATTTCCTTCCGGCTAGGCTCTTCAACAATCACGTTGACATCCAGGTCTGTCTCAATCCGGTGAAATATTGGAACATCTTGAGGTAAGGCATTTCTCAGAAAATTTGTGATCTGGTCAACAATAGATGGTAATCGGGTAAAACCGGTTTTTTGAGGGACTGGATGCGTGGGAGCGACCAATTCCCTGACAAGTTCTTTAGCTCTATCAGAGGCCTGAAACACACGCTGCAAAGTTTGTTGTTGCCAAGAGGTAACCTCTGGGTCGTTGTTCATGAGTTGGGCGCAACCCATTATTATCATGAGACTGTTATTGAATTCGTTTGCAATGTTCCCAAGAATGTTTTCAAGATTCTGATCAGATTGCGTAAAAAACTTCTCTGATTTAAGGTTGGTAACCTGCGAAGCATCCCTTAAGCTAACACTCAGGCCCGTCTGCCCCTCGTATACTACTTTTTTGTCGATTCCAAGAGCAGGCAGCGGTGTACCATCGCTCTTCTGCAACCACAACTGGTAAGAAGACATCTGCTGATCAGAGCAAAGTCGTGCCCTGACTCTCTCTCTCTGTTCAGTCTGGAAATCAGAATGGTATATCTTCCAGTGAGCTAACCCAATCAGGAAATCCTTGGGATATCCAAGCATTTTATGAAGCCTGTCATTGGCGTGGACAATTCTGGAACCAATGATTAGCATTGATCCGTCTAACATGTCCTGGCTGATCACGTTTTCAACGAAATCAGCGTGAGAGACCATAACCTTTTGTAAATGACCTTGAGAAATTTCCTGGACAAGTAAAACCTGTTCTCGCCCAGAAACAGATTTCCATGAAGTCCATGACGTGAACTGCGCCAAAAAATATTGTCCGTTCTGGCGACAGCACTGTATGATAGTGGAGCCTCCATCCGTAAAGTCCGGTTTCTCCCTGGCTAGAGCGTGAAGCCTTTTTTCTTCACTGGAACTTGTTAATAAAGATCGCAGACTTTTCCCGACGAAATCAATGATCGACTTGGGGTCAAACATTTGTTTAAAGGCCAGGTTGTACCACTCGATCTGCATATTGTGAATCCCAAGGACTCCAATTGGCAACGAGTAGGCCAGTTTTCTCAATAATTCAGGATCGTAATAGGCTGCCTCTTTGAAAAAAGCGTTTTTAAGCGTTATCATAATCATCCCCCTCTAAAAGACGGCCATCAACAAACATCAATTACAGCTTTCATGACAAACCAGAATTCTTAACAGCGTCAGGAGCTGTTTAGGTTTAGTTACAAATTCGTCAATTCACGAATTACTGGTAAAGCCCCCGTGTTTTAAGGGGCTAATGAAATTAAATTCTCGATAAAGCTTTCTTACCAATGTCCCTACGAAAGTGGACTCCCTCCCATTTAACAAGATCTACCGCTTGATAAGCTTTTTCTATTGCAGACTCAATTCCCAGAGAGCGGGCTGTAACACCCAAAACCCTGCCTCCCGAGGTAACCAGGCTATCGTCCTGTTCCTTGGCGCCTGCAATAAAAACTTTTACACCCCCAATTTTTTCGGCTCCCTCTATACCAGATATTTTATAACCTTTTTCGTACGGGCCAGGATAGCCTTTGGAGGCCATGACTACGCAAACGGCGGCCTCTTCCATCCACTCAATGGCCATACCTTCCAGACTTCCTTCAACAGCGGCCAACATTAACGGGGCCAGATCAGACTTCATTCTGAATAGAAGCGGTTGGGCCTCAGGGTCTCCCAGTCTCACGTTGAATTCAAGTACCTTCACATCCATATCTTTGATCATGAGTCCGGCATAAAGAAACCCAACGAACGGGGAGCCTTCAGATTCCAAACCTCTCACAGTCGGAATCATGACATCATTCATGATCCTGTTGTGCATCTCCTGAGTGATTACAGGAGCAGGTGAATAAGCTCCCATTCCCCCTGTATTAGGGCCTTTATCTCCGTCAAAAACAGCCTTGTGGTCCTGAGAGCCGGCTAGCGGGATAACAGTTCTTCCGTCGGAGAATGCAATGAAAGAGGCTTCTTCCCCCGTTAGACACTCTTCGATAATCACTTTTGCCCCGGCTGACCCAAAAATCTTTCTGTTCATAATGGAGTCGAGGGCATCCAGCGCTTCATCTCGTTTAGAGCATACATAAACACCTTTGCCTGCAGCAAGCCCGTCAGCTTTTATCACTAGAGGGAAAGCACTCTGGGATAACGCTCTCTTTGCAGTCTCAAAGTCTTCAAATTCCTGAAATTCCGCAGTGGGGATGTTGTATTTTTGCATCAATGACTTGGCAAATACTTTACTTCCTTCCAGTCTTGCCGCTTCAAGAGATGGTCCAAAAACTTTCAGCCCTTTTGAAACAAAAGCATCCGTGAGACCGGAACATAGAGGAGCCTCAGGTCCAACAACTACCAGATCGATCTTTTCTTTCTGAGCCATATTCAACAATTCGGTAATATCGTCCGAGGAAACATTGACCGACTTGCATTTGGGCTCTCCTGAAATTCCTACATTTCCAGGGGCCGCAATGATACTGCCCACCAGGTCGGATTGTGCAAGTTTCCATGCTATGGTATGCTCTCTACCGCCAGAACCGATCAAAAGGACCTTCATCATTCCCCGCTCCTAAGTTTCATTTGTTCCACAATCCCCGTTTAGACATCTCTGCTTCTTGTTCCAACTCCATGTAAGGCCGCACATCAAAACTGTTTTCTTCCCTGTCAATGCGAGCCAGACCAAGACGTATCATTCGAGCAGTAAGGTCTTCCCCCGAGATGAATACAAAGGCTTTTTTTGGCCCCGCATTTTCTTGACCCAACAATTTCACACGAATCCATTGATCGCTCAGTGTCTTGTTAAGAAAGTCCTTTGCCGCTTCATGTTGTGACTGCGGAATCTGAATGCCGGCCAAAGTCACGTCCATGACCTTGCCCGATCCTCGCACCCGTATCTGTGAGGGATCCAGCACTCCTGTGACTTTCCACAGTGGCTCATCTCCCTCAGTTGGAGGCCTACTGGCGTAATACAGGTAACCCACTATGAGGAGGACAAAAACAGCTAAAGTGGCCCACATCTTCCACTCATTTTGAAGACGAAGTTTGGCCATGAAAAAACCTTTCATTCCAGAAAATAAAATCTCCTGTGACCAATATCACAGGGAGTCTAGCCTCAGACCAGCAGCCTGAGAAATTCAGCGCGCAAATTCGTAACTATAAAAGCTTTTCAACCTCAGTATTGAAAACCTCTTCCGCTTTGGACAGATCAGGGCCCATGTATTTGTTGAGCAGACGTCCATCATCGGGCGCGCGAACTATAACGGTGTAGTCTTCAGAACTCAGTTTCACGAGTCTTACAAAAGACCCGCCTATGCCCTCTTTTTGTTTTTCAATTTCAAACATGGCTCAATTATACCACACAGAATTTAAAATTTGTTAACACACTAGGACATCTGCGCAAGCATATCAATATTTGTCATTTGACCTAAACTCTGTTTCAAAAAATCCGCAATTTGGATATAATTAATAAAAAAACAGAAAAAATTTAAAGAGAAATCATTGATGACAAACGATTTAATTATAGAAACTGTTGATTTGGTTAAAGATTATTTTGATGGGGACAGAGTCATACATGCTCTTAGCAAGGCCAACCTGAAAATATACCGTGGCGAGATGGTCGCTATCATGGGCCCCTCTGGGTCTGGGAAATCGACCTTGCTTTACGTGCTGGGGCTGTTGCACCCACCTACAGCCGGCAAATATCTGTTCAAAGGTCAGGACATTCTCAACTACACCAAGGAGGAGCAAGCGCTATTCCGCAATCGGGAACTGGGTTTTGTATTTCAAAGCTGTGATCTGCTTGCCAATTCGACCGTCTTTGAGAACCTGGAACTACCTTTGATTTATGCGGAAACCGACAGGCACTCAAGAAGGGCAAAAATACTGAGAGCGCTGGACAGAGTGGGATTGTCACATCGTGTGGATCATTGGTCCAACAGGCTGTCAGGCGGTGAGCGGCAACGCGCGGCTATTGCCAGAGCTCTGGTGAATAATCCATCACTAATACTAGGAGATGAGCCTACGGGCCAGTTAGATCAGAAGAACACCGAGATTGTCATCACGCAGCTACGCGATATCGCACGCCAAGGTTTCACTGTTGTCCTGGTAACTCATGAAGATGAAATAGGAGCCGTCTGTGACAGGATCATAAGAATAAGAGACGGCTCAGTAGTCTCGGACGGTCTCGAAAATTACGTCATTCCGTCACTTGCAGAAGCCAGAATAACTGAAGCAGCTTCAGCCATATAAAAATCTCTGATTCGCTTCGTCAACTAAACAGGCTTTCCTGGAATGGTCTCAAAAGAAAAAATTACAGGTGGACTCCCGCTCTAGTGACTGCATCCGCAGGAGTTGGCCGGGTCTGAATATACGGGGTAAGTCAGGCTTATCTTTCCGTTTCTGTTCTCTATCAGCCCAGCCCGCTCTATTGTTGTCAGTATTTTTTTGCATTCGTCGGCGTCCAGTCCCAAATAAACAGGCAGCAGTTTTTCATGTTCATCAAGGCGTTTACTTAAAGCTAGGGAATAGAGCGTCATAACAACCTGTTTGTGGATGATTTCCATGCCGGGTTTGTTCATGAGGTCCTGTATACGCTCATCATATACTAGAAGATTTCCTACACTTGCTGTACACATTTTCTGCTCCCTGATTGGTTTTTCTCAATTTACAGTCACAATTCTTATCATCAACTCTTAAAATGGTTTTCTCTTGCGAACAGCCATATATTCTATGAATTTATAGTAACTATCCGGTGTGCCAATGTCAAAAAAAGCTCCGGATTGTTCAATTCCATACATTTGTCCAACTGAAATCAGTGAGGGGAAAACTTCTTTTTCCATGGAAAAGGCCCTGTTATCAGGTAAGCTTTCTATGAGTTTGAGTGACACCATGGAGAAGCCGGCGTTTATCAAGCCAGGTCCACAAATGATTTCTGATTTTTCCTGAAAATCCTCGATTCTGTGATCGGCCCCGATCAGGACTGCCCCGTACCTTCCTACGTCAGGAACCCTGCCCAGCGATAGGGTAACTTCCGCATTGTGACGCAAATGAAAATCGTAAAGGTCCTGAATATTTACTTCGAAATAGGTGTCTCCGTTGACCAGCAGTGTAGGGTCTGAAGCAAAACTCACTGCGTTTCTGACCGCTCCACCAGTTCCCAAGGGCGTTTCCTCCCTTGAAACCCGTACGACCACATTAGAGTTCTGATACTTGTTCGCATGTTTTTCAATATGCCCCGACATGTAGCCCGTCAACAGGACTATTTTACTGACTCCTTTTTCTACCAGAATTTCGATCAATATATCGAGAAACGGCTCATCTCCAATTAGCGCCATCGGTTTGGGCCTGTCGGAAACCACCGGTCTTAAACGGGATCCGACTCCACCCGCCAGTATAAAAGCCGTAAAAGGCAATGCTCCACTTTGGTAATCATTCATTTTTAGTCTTCGATTTTCTGTTTCATAGACGAGAGCAAACACACTCTGGATCACGATTCAAAGCAACAACTTGCCAATGATTGCGCCAGGCGTCAATCGTCAAGATGCCTGAAATGAGGTTTTTAGTGTCGCCGACAATTATTTT
>CAYNZA010000163.1:0-6163 GCA_964401595.1 uncultured Desulfomonile sp. | reverse complement strand
CTGTAGTTCAGCTACCTATTGTTGAGACTGCGCGACCGTACCTGGAGAAGCTGTGCATCAAACTGGGCGAGGACATTTTTCTGGGGATGTGCGCTGGCTACAGTCTGTTGATACTGGATCAGATAGAGTCGAGAAAAGATCTGAAGATAACGGCAAAACCCGGCACCAGGATTTCAATGTACGCAGGAGCAGCCGGTAAAATCTTTATGGCTTATCACGAGGAAGAGAAAATCGATGAGATTCTCGACCAGTTCCCGCTTCCGGCTTTTACGCCCAACGCTATCACCGATCCGGAAGCTTACAAGAAAGAACTGGCCAAAGTCAGGGAGGAAGGAGTGGCGCATGATGCCGGTGAGTACCTCCATAACGTCGGTTGCATAGCGGCGCCGATATTCCATGGCAAGAAAACTAGAAAAAGGATGGTCGCTGGTTTTTGGGTTGTTGGACTTGACTGGCTAAAAGATGAAGAGAAAGTGGAGACTGGTAAAAGACTGGCGATCGAGACAAGCCTGGCCATTTCACGCGCTATAAGCGGTTAGAAATTGAAATGGCCCCGAACGGAGTGGGCACACGGGCGCCACCCGTCGCAAACAATTGTTCTGGCATCGCTTATTTTAGAAATTTGTTCTCAAGGAAATTGCAGATGGAAACAGGATCGTTCAGGTCAAAAACAGGCGTCCCAACAGGCGGCTTCTCAGGGTCACCAGCGATAGCCAACAGATTGTCATCTGATCCGCAGAGCATCTCCTGACGTCTTTCGCTTCGATATACCTCAATTTTCGGATGAACTTCTCTTTTATATCCCTCGCTCAGGATTATATCCACCTCTCTGACCAGTTTGTCTCTTAATTCCGAAAGTGTGTGGTCGTGGTCACAGTCCATGACGATGCCAATTTTTTCTGCGGATGAAATGATGGAAATCGCAGCGCCGGCTTTTTTATGCCTCCAGGAATCCTTGCCCTCATGGTCGATTTCGAAGCTGTGAGCGTCATGTTTTATTGTGCCCACCCTGTAACCGCGATTCTTCAACTCTTTGACCAGCTTTTCCAGCAAAGTAGTTTTACCGGAATCAGACTTTCCAACAATGGACACTATGGGAATCATTTCAAAACCTCCTGCTTGAGCCGCGTGAAATACTTCAAATTGGATTTGGGGAAATCATTATAACAGTAAGTTGATAAATAGTCTGTGTAGTGGTAATTCTGAAAAAAGTGTTGAATTGAGAACTCCTCAGAAGAAAATTTTTCGACATGTAAAAGTGATAATTTACTGGAGCAGCAAATGTCCACACGAGAAAAGGTTCTGGAAACCGCTATCAAGGCTCATTCAGCAGCCCCAGAAGGCGCAAGGCTTACCATGGGGCAAAAAGAAACTATATTGAATCAGGTTGCCGACAAAATATGGGAAGCCAGATCATTTTTACAGGATGAAAATGCCAGAGACGTGGATAAAGCGCGCTCCACGGGATTGTCCCTACCTATGATAGACCGTTTGACCCTGTCAGACAATGTGTTGAAGCAAACGATTGAAGGTCTTAGGGAAATAGCCTCCTTTCCGGATCCAGTGGGAGAAATCACTCGAATGTGGGTGAGACCAAATGGGATGAGAGTTGGCAAGATGCGTATTCCATTGGGTGTTATCGGAATGATTTACGAGTCACGTCCGAATGTAACGGCAGACGCAGCGGCATTATGTCTCAAAGCGGGAAACTCATGTATTTTACGTGGAGGGTCTGAAGCTTTCGATTCCAATGTGGCCATAGCTGAAATATTTAGGTCAGTATTAAGGGACAATGGTGTCAATCCTAATATTGTCAATCTGTTGCCTACAACAGAGAGGGAAGCAATTTTACACCTGGTCAAACTTGAGGATCTGGTAGATCTCATAATTCCCAGGGGTGGGGAGGAACTCATAAGGTTCGTATCGGAGAATTCGAGGGTGCCGGTGGTCAAACATTACAAAGGCGTGTGTCACATGTATATAGACAAAGACGCCGATTTTGAAATGGCCGAAAAACTTTCCGTTAATGCAAAGGCTCAGAGACCGGGCGTATGTAACTCTTTGGAGACTCTTCTTGTGCATTCATCTGTTGCCGAAGACTTTCTACCCAGAGTGTCAAAAGCGCTTGAAGATAGCGGGGTGGCTCTCAGGGGATGTGAGAGATCGAGGAAACTGGTCGATGGCATGACTCCAGCGACGGAGGATGACTGGTATGCCGAATATTCCGCGCTGATTCTGGCGGTAAAACTTGTGGATTCAATGGATGAGGCGATAAGACACATAGCGAAATACGGATCTTTGCATACTGAAGCAATAGTTACGAAAGATTATTCAGCAGCGCAAAAATTTCTGAGAGAAGTAAATTCATCGACTGTGATTGTGAATGCATCAACCAGAATGAGCGATGGATATGTATTTGGGTTGGGCGCTGAGATCGGAATAAGCACCACCAAGATTCACGCTTATGGTCCCATGGGAGTAGAGGACTTGACGACGACCAAGTTTATAGTCCTCGGGGAAGGTCAGGTCAGGGAGTAGAGGTTTGATTTGTCAGAAATCAGAAGCACCATAGACATTATGATGGAGAGAACCCGGGGCATGGGGTTGTCGGAAGCTGAAAAAGAAAAGATTTCCAAAGACTCCCTAGTAAAAAAGGCCAAAGGCTATGCCTTGAAGATCCATGATTATTCGGATTCGACTGACAAAATAGTAGAGAATTTGATGGGTGAATCCCCTGATGAGCTTGACGAGCTGAAAAAGCTGGTCTGGAACGATCTGGTTTCAAAAATCCGAAATGACCAGAAACTACAGTCCTTTCTGGATGTTCTCGAAAAACTGGGATTCGCGCCGGGCCGCAAACCAGTGTTTGAGAAATACCGACCTTTGCTAAAGAATGCTCAGAAAGATAAATCAAAAGACAGAAAGCTCCTCATCGAGATGGAAAAAAGAAAATTGGCTGATTCCGGGATTTCCGGAACAGCCGTGGTCCCCAAAATTCCCAGGAATTCCGAGGAGCAAGGGGTCATCAAACTCCTGGAAGATTTGAAAGCAGAATTGTTGTTGTAAGACATTCATCGTTGAATGTTTTGGGTCGCAGGGAGCTGTGGCTCTTCAATCGTGCTGACTGGGATTCCATTTGACATATTTTCTTTCTTAGGGGGTTGCGCACTGCAACATGTCATGGCTCATGGGGTGTCCATCGTGAAGACCTGATTTGACTATGGTAGGTGTCAGGAAAACCAGCAGTTCGTCAGATGCTCTGTATGCCGTTCTACTCCTGAACAGGGCTCCAACGATGGGGAGTTTCATAAGAAAGGGCCATCCGTCCTTGCGACTGCTATCTGTTTCTCTTATTACTCCACCGATGACACAGGTTTCTCCGTCTCCAACAACGAGCGTAGTATGCGCCTCTCTGGAAAGATAGAGGTTGACTATCTGACAGTCAGGGCAAATTGAGACGCCGTTTACGTCATTGTCAAATATATCGACATCCATACGGATCCTGTTGTTGAAGAGGACTTTGGGAGTCACTTCCAGTTTCAGATCGACCGGAACCAGTTCTGTGTGTGTGCCCCAGTTCGGCGAAGATGTCTTGACTGTGAGGACCGAGCCATTTTTCATGATGGCTCGTTCCCCGTCCATGACTTGAACCTCTGGTTTGGAAACAATTTTTGCCAGACCACACGACTCTCCGAACTGCAAACGAAGGTCTAATTCAGTTACGAAATCAGGTTTCAACAGTCCAAACTGAACGCCAAGTCCCATCAAACTAGTAAGATTTGCTACAGCCACCGGCAAGTTTACGGCAAAAGTGGATGGAATGTTATTTCCCTCTGTGATCTGCGCTGTAGGGCGGTTGGCGGGACCACCGACTCCACTGGTATATTCCTCCTGATTACCTCCGAAACCCCAATAAGATTTTGCCCCTTGCCTTACAAATCCGACCTGGTTGTTTCGTCCTCCCCAGCGAATACCCAGTCCGCGACTCCAATCCTGATGGGCCCTGACGATTCTGCTTTGAATCAAAACCTGCAGACTAGGTCGATCCAGTGATTTTACGACTTTTCGAATCTGAATCAGTCTTTGTTCGGTATCCTTAATGAATAGGACACGTTTTTTTTCATCAGCCCAGACCATGCTGTGGGCTATTATTTTAGCCAATTTAGGATCTTTTCTGTCAAGATCTCGCAACATTCTCCAACTTTTTACATCCACACCGGTTTCATAGGGTCGCCTGGGAAATTCAGGTAAAGGCATTATTCTCAATTCTTCTATGCGGTCATATCCACGATCGTCCATTGGTTTGAGCGTCTTTGTCTTATCTTTACCATCTCTGATTACAGTTCTCGGACTCATGTTTTGCTCTGTGAACCGTGTAGTGGTGTGTTCAGTTCCACCTCCCGGCCCACCTTGTCCAGTGCCGGGACAATACATATTAAACATGCAGTCTACGGTTTTTATAACGTCCTTGGGGTCGGCGTATTTCAGAAATACCTGATCATAGAAGAAACAAACATTCTCGGATTCGATCTCAATACACTCGGCTTGTCCAATTCTCCTTGAGCCAAAAGGACGGTTCAGCTCAGCGTCATATTCAGAATCCGGCCGCTGATTGCCGCTACCACCAGCAGGTTTGCTCCAGGCCGTCACCGAATGTGATGAGGAAAGTCTCTTGGCCTTTTCATCAGACTTTCCAGATCCCCCGCTTCTCAGACCATTCTTAGGAGATTGATTTTTCCCAATATATTCTTCTTGAGATGCCCGAGCCCCAACCCTTGGCTTGTTGAATTTAACCCCCGTTTTCAACTCCTCCTTTGTTGAGGATGACAAAACGGTCGGGTCTATTTTGTGCGGTGTTTCATTATGCCCAGCAGCGCTGAACTTTATCAGAAGGCTACCGGGAGCTTGACTCATTCGTATCTCTGGAATCAAATCGTCTGCAAAGTCCAGAATGACCCTGACCTTGTCATTTTCCTGTGAAACGCTTACCGTTTTTAAAGGTTTTTTCCTAGCCTCAAAAAAAGCCGGAAAACCGTTTCCGATTTTGCATTTGGAAAGGGAGAGTTCAACACGTTTTGGGTTGAGAAGATTTTTCCTGGCGATCGAAACAGCCGATCCCTCCAGCCTCAGACTGAGTTGAGACAAACTTTCCGAAAAGTCCAAAGAACTTAGGATGGTGTAATCCTGATTCGAAAAAACCTCGGCACTAACAGCCCATATTGACAGGCCGCAAACCAGGCTAATCGCATAACGAAAGGCAAGTGTCCCTGAAAAGACACTTCCAGTGCTCATTAGCGTTCTCATGCGTCCTAGAATCCCCCCGTCTGACAATTATGTCATGTTTTAAAATGATTGCTGGGCGCAAAATTTTTATTTGTATTGATTAACTAAAGCCTTTTATTAAGTCTGATTGTTAATGCCTGCATCAGTCTTAATTAAAAAAAACAATGTCTTATACTGTTTTAATTATCTGTTTATTTAACATAATATCATTATGAATGCAACAAAAAACGTCCATTTATTGATTTTGGTGCATTTTTTGGCGAGAAAGGATGATTTTGTTTTGATGAGATGGTGAACTGGTCTATTATGTGGCCATGGAAACATCACTGATAATAAAAATAGTGGTAGTGGCGAGTTTGGTATTAGCTGTTGGATTCTATTATTATCTGTATGAGTAATAGTGTCCACCAGGGATGCCGCTGTGGTTTTTTGCTTGAGCGACAACACCTGGTTTGGTTAGCAAGCGGCTTTTTAAAAAGTTCTTAGCATATAGCTGAGATCACTCTCCGGATTTTGAGGGCTCCTGAGTCTGTTCTGATAATCCTGCCATCTGTTATTCCTATCGAGTCTCCACATTTGATGCGGGTCAGGGGTAGCCCGGAAATAATAAGGACTTGGCGGAGTATTCTGCCTGACGGGTGGTGGCGAGACATATCCCGGAGGCGCGTAATAATTCGGGTAATAGTAGGAATAGAACTGGGCTTGAGCCCCGTTTACGAAAAAATGCCCGGCAGCGAAGGTCACCAAACTGATCATCAACAATTTTTTCATTTTTTTATCCATGGTGGAGATTACCTGCAACGTGGCACACCAGTTAAGGAGAGATGGTGCGAGAGGGGGGACTCGAACCCCCAAGGGTTGCCCCGCCGGATCCTAAGTC
>CAYNZA010000162.1:0-6175 GCA_964401595.1 uncultured Desulfomonile sp. | reverse complement strand
AGAATTAGTGGAGGAACCCAATGAAGATCAAAAAAGTAGCCAAAGTGTCCAAAGGAATGTGCAAGTGCAAAGCTTCCTGCTAATCACGGACCGGTTCTGATTCATCCGGTCTTTGGGGAACGATTAATGGAAAACCTCAGACCGGATGAATGGATTTGCCGGGAAAACTGCTCATTTTACAAGCCAAACCGAAAAGAACAAGAACGATGCCGCGGATTCATCCTGGCGTTGGATATTTCCGGGATAAAGCCTCTGAACGAAACAATTTTCGATTCAGCGGCTTTTGACCCTACCTTCCAGCAAGAATTCCTGAGATCAAATGTTTGCAAGTCATGTCCTTTTTTCATAGATGGCTGTGATTTTACGTCGGAAGATCCCCCGGAAAACTGCCTTCCCTGCGGTGGGCTGATCGTCCTTTCCGAGGCGATCCAGAAAAGCCTGCTGACAGTGTCCGAGGTGCGCATGGCCAACCATGACAATCTGGGAGATGAAGCGTTCGTGGCTGTCAGCGCCGGCGTTGCTTTGAAAAACCAGGAGGAACGCTATATTTATCACATTCGGAATGACGAACTCTACGAACTTAGTGAGGACGGTTTTGAATTCCTGAAAAGATGTGATGGAACCCAAAAGGTTGAAACCCTGGCCCCGGAACGGGATTTTTTGAGATATTGCGTGGAAGAGGGCCTGTTACATTTCACGAGGCAGGTCGAACCGAAAAAGATGGTTCCGGGGAAATCTCCTATTCCTTCACTTCGCTACCTTGAATGGCTGGTCACATATCGTTGCAATCTAAAATGCGCTCACTGCTATCTGGGTGACGATCAGGGCG
The DNA here is from genome assembly GCA_964401595.1 of uncultured Desulfomonile sp. GTDB lineage: Bacteria > Desulfobacterota > Desulfomonilia > Desulfomonilales > Desulfomonilaceae > CAITZA01. The sequence continues at coordinate 5,346 of CAYNZA010000162.1, read as the reverse complement.
CCGACTTTCCGGAGAATCTCATACACGGGTTACTCAGTGAGTTCAGCGCCATGCAGGGATTGAGGGTTTTAGTGAGCGGAGGGGAACCGACCCTTTATCGTCATTTTGACAAACTTAACGATGTGCTGCCGGAATTTCCTTTGCGATTCGTCCTTCTAAGCAATGGCATGCTCTTCAACGACAGGTTTGCCGGTTCACTGAACTTTCACGAAGTTCAGATCAGTCTGGATGGAATGAAAGCCGGTCATGAATTGATTCGCGGCCCTGGTTCCTATCAATCGGCCTTGAAGGCGATGAAATCGATCAGAAAAGCCGGACTTGACCTGTCAGTGGCCACCATGATCCATACCGGCAATCTTAACGAGTGGGACGAGATGTCGAGGCTGATGGAGAGCCTGGGTGTCCGTGAATGGAGCATAGACTATCCCTGTGTGAAAGGACGTTTCGCTGATCACCCTGAGTTGGCGGTTTCACTCTGTGAAGCGGCAAAGAGAATGGAATACGGATTCGGCGGTTCTTACCACGGTTCATCAGCGGGATGGACTTGTGGCAGACACCTGGCCGCAGTGTTGCCTTCCGGAACGATCTGTCGATGCGGATTATTTCCTGACAGAGTAATTGGCCAGGTTGAGAGTGGTCTTTGCAGCGCATGGACGAGTTTCGAGCACACGCCGATAAATCTTACAGCCTGCAAGGACTGCGAATGGGGCGATGATTGTGGGGGAGGCTGTCGCTACAGGGCAGGGGGAGCATTGGAACGGGATCAGGTGATGTGCGCCCTTTATGGCGTTAATTCGGAATGACCCGGCGTGGCCTGAATCAGACAGCATTTTTTCGCGACAGGTCGAGTTTTTTCATCAGGTATTTAAGGGCGTCTCTGGTCATTCCCAGTGAGGATGCCGCTCTGGTTACACAGCCGTTGTTATTGAATAAAGATTCCTGAATCAAAGATTTCTGAAGGTCTCTGACAGCGTCAGTTATTGCGGGTCCACTCGACCCTGAAATGCCTATTTTCCCGAATACCGAGTCTTCGCTCCTTTTCGGCAGCATCAATTCGGTTAAATCCCGTTCTCTGATTTTATCTGTTCCTGACAGAATCAAGGCTCTTTCAAGCACATTTTTCAGTTCCCGGACATTGCCCGGCCAGGAATAAGCTTTCAGAATTTTCATGGCGCCAACATCTACGGCGGGAGTTTTGCCTAGTCCCAATTTTCGGACCAAACCCTCAATAATATCATCACACAGCATCGGCAGGTCGGAAATCCTTTCCCTCAAAGGCGGAACTACTACTGCGAATACGTTTAGTCGAAAAAACAGGTCACGCCTGAAGTTCCCGAATTCAACCTCATGCCCAAGATCTCTATTGGTGGCAGCAAGAATCCTGGCGTCAACTTCCACAAATTTTTCTCCACCTACGCGAGTGAAAGCGTGAGTGTCGAGGAAGGTCAGTAGCTTCGCCTGAAGAGCGGGGGCCAGTTCACCTACCTCGTTGAGCAGTAGTGTGCCGGATTCCGCAAGTTCCAGCAATCCACGCTTCCTGGTCCTTGATCCGGTGAAGGCTCCTGATTCGTGGCCGAATAGTTCAGATTCCGCCAGAGTCGATGGCAGAGCCGCGCAGTTCACGGCAAAAAAAGGCCCCCCAGAGCGTCTGGATTTTTCATGGAGATATTTTGCAAGATAATCTTTGCCTGTTCCGCTCTCGCCCAAGAACAGGACATTACTTTCGGTCCCCGCCACCAGCTCAATTTCCTTCAACGTAGACTTATAAATTCTGGAAGAATATCTCACTGGAGGGGAAATTTTCTTAATGGTCCTAGCCATTCTTTCTGTTATGTCACGGGCTATTCCGCATACTCCAGTGACCTGACCATGATCGTTGCGTATTGGAACTCTGATGCAGTTCAAAACAATCTTACGACCTTCCATGATCAGAGTGTAATCGGATTCTACCGTTTGTCCCTGCAGGGCGCGTAAGTCGGCGTTTTGAATTGAAAACCCGCCGTCCTTTCCGTAAACATCATCAAAACGTCTACCCAGAATTTCATGGGGCGCCTTGGCGGTAAGTTCCAGCATTGCCGGGTTTATGTGAGTATATCTAAGCTCTTTATCCTTCATGAATATGCAATCTTGCGCCGCCTGAAAAATGGCTCGGCACCGGTTCTCGCTCTCTGTGAGTTGTTGCTGGGCCTGCTGTCTGCGGTGAATCTCAAGGAAAAGTTTTTCGTTAATGCATTCCAGCTCCGATGTTCTCTCCCCTACCTTAGCCTCCAGGGATTCATAAGCGTTTCGTAATTCTTGTTCCAATATTTTTCTTTTCGTAATGTCACGCCAGATCGCCACTATGCCCAGTGGAGACCCCCAGTGGTCGCGTAAGAGTGAACCAGTCATCTCTGTCCACATTTTCTTACCGCTTTTTGAAATTGACTGAAGTTCAACAACCAATGAGTTCTGAGTCGGGTCCGTAACTGATCCAGAATTCTGAAGCCACTCATCCAAGTCAAGTTTCATCAGGGACCTGCATTCGGGTGTTACAAAGTCAAGCGCATCAAGACCAAGCATTTCCATAGGGGTGAATCCCAGAGCGTCTGTTACCCTGGGACTTACATAGGTGAATTTTAAGTCCAGGGTCATGGTTGAAATTATGTCCCTGGACGATTCCAGCACTGTTTTATAAAGCCTGTCCAAACCGGCCTGTTCTTCAGGGTCGGTCTTGTGGCTGAATGAATCGGTCTGAGTCTGTTGAATGGCCTGCATGGAATCGAACACGCCATTTAATTCAGGATTTGTTACAATTTCCCCTGAATGGTCGAAATTAACTGGTTTGCCAATTTTTTTCATTTTCGCACTCCTTGTTAGAGCGGTTCGAAAGAAAAAGGCGGGGGTGTTCATAGATGAAAACCCATGGTAAAACATGGATTGGGTAAGAGTCAATGATAACATGCCAGATTAACAAAAATAAAAAGGATGGAGCTTACTGGTTGCGCTCGCCTGTAGGAACGGTTTCCTGATTGGGAGCCTCAGATTGACGTCAGCGATGACACTACTTATATTGTTATCATGATGACAAAAGACGACGATGCGTTTTAAACTGAAAGGTCAACATAAATGAATATTGAAGACTCCATGAAAGACACAAATTTACCGGACCCCAAGGAAATAGAGAAAGAAATAAATGATTTTCTTGCGGAAAAGTATGGGAATCGGATCAGAATCATGGGGACTCAAATTGGACCCTGGCCCGGAGTTGATGAATCCTCAGAGGGCAAGGCGTCCAGTCTTGAAAAAGCCCCTGACCAGATGCGTTTCGATATGAAGCCGGCTGAACTGCATGACTATCTTGACAGGTACGTGATCAGACAGGACGAAGCCAAGGAAATCCTGGCTACAAAGATATGCACGCATTTCAACAGAATACGCTATTTTCAGGAACACGGCGACAGTTCAGATCGAGAAGGCATCGGCAGAATCAAAAACAATATTCTGCTCATCGGCCCAACCGGTGTCGGCAAAACCTATCTGATCAAACTGATTGCCAGGAAACTCGGGGTGCCATTTGTAAAAGGCGACGCCACTAAATTCAGTGAAACCGGTTATGTGGGCGGGGATGTCGAGGACCTTGTCAGAGACCTTGTCCAGGAAGCGGATGGCGATATAGAAAAAGCCAGGTACGGCATTATTTATATCGATGAAATTGACAAGATAGCTTCATCCGGCAACATAATAGGTCTGGATGTTTCTCGGACCGGCGTTCAGAGAAACCTTCTCAAGCCGATGGAGGAGACAGAGGTTGATTTAAAAGTGGCCCATGATCCGATCTCGATGATGGAAGCCGCAGCGCATTTCCAGAAAACCGGAAAAAGACTCAAGAGAACCATCAACACAAAAGATATTCTTTTTATAGTGTCCGGAGCTTTTAACGGACTGGATGAAATCATTTCCAAAAGACTATTTTCCAAAGGACTTGGATTCAATGCGGACCTCAAGAAGAAGGAAAACCGATCTGATCTTTTCAAAGAAGTCAAGGCTGAGGATTTGATCAAGTTTGGTTTCGAGTCCGAATTTGTGGGGCGAATTCCTGTCGTGGCTGTGTTGGAAGATTTAAGCGAAGACGATCTCTACAAAATTCTCAAGAACCGCTATTCCAGTGTTGTCACCTCGAAAAGGCAGGATTTCAAATCCTATGACATTGACATCAGATTCACGGACGATGCGCTGAAGGTAGTGGCTCACGAAGCACACAACGAAAAGACCGGCGCCAGGGCCCTGATAAGCGTGGTAGAGAAAATTCTTGTAGGGTTCGAGAGAGTTCTGCCATCAACTGATGTCAAGCGGTTCACCGTCACCAAAGAGTTGGCTCTTGATCCAAGACCGTATCTGGCCCAGATTCTGAAAGACGAGTATCACCCATCAAGGTGCGAACTGTTCGATGACGTGGATGCGTTTGAGAGAGACGAACTGTTGAACGAGCTGGAGTCCAGGGAGGATGAATTCGTCGAGTGTTATGGGTATTCCCTGTCCAGAGAGGCGCTTGAGCTGGTCGTGGAATCGGCCACCAAAAGGGGACTGTCTGCTGAAACAGTCTACAAACGCTACCTGAAACTGGAAAGAGACGTAAAAACGTTTGAAGAAGAGTTTGACAGGATTTACGGCATCAGGATAAGATTTGCGGATGACGCGTTAAGAGAACTGATAAGATTGTCTCTCGACGGATCAGAGGCGCCCTTGATAGTCTGCAGAAAAATATTCCAGAATTACCATCATGGCCTGAAGTTGGTGATGGAAAGAAGTGGGGCTTCCGAATTCGAGATTCCCAAGTCCGCCGTGGTCAATCCTGAAAGGTATCTCAACGATATGATTCAGGAGACCTACAGGAGCTAACCGCATAAGGAAAGGCTGTCCGGCGGCGTATTCGACGGGAAAAGCCCTAACTCATAAAAAAAGCCCGGCATAAGCCGGGCCTTTTTTGTTCCTGCCAGATAAGACCTCAGTCATCCATGGCGCTTTTCTTGTTGTCGAACATGCTACGCTGATTTGGAATCGGGGCCGTTGTGGGCGGAGAAAAGATTTCCTTGAGAGTGGACCAGAAACCTCCGGATTCCTGCTGTTGCTGTTGTTCCTGCTGCGACTGAATCCTCAAGGGGGTGGCGCTACCGGGAGGCGTGACCGTCAGACCTGGATTGGCCGCCTGGGGATAGCCCTGCTGCTGAGGAGCCGCAGATGGATAACCCTGTGGATAAGCGCCTGCCGGAACTGTTTGAGGCTGAGCGGCCGCCATAGGCTGTTGCTGATAGGGCTGCTGTCCGGGGTACTGCAATGACTGGGCAGGGGCCTGGGACGCCATCTGTG
>CAYNZA010000161.1:0-6187 GCA_964401595.1 uncultured Desulfomonile sp. | reverse complement strand
CAAACGACTCTCCCAGAGCCGCTACAGTGGGGCTGTGTCATATTCGGGCCTGATGATCTATGTACACAAGCCCAAGAGATCGAACCAAGGTGTTTAATGCAGCAATCTCCTCGTTGTCGATGTTTGAGCTGCCCAGATGAACAATGTTTTCGACACGGTTTACAAGTTGCCCCTTCTCGTTTTTCTCCATAAATCCGGCGTCACGAGTGGCTTTTACCTTTTTAGCCATTTCGGAAATAGCCCAATCCCAAGACTTTTCCTGCCATTTGTCACTATATGGCGCCCTGTAGAGAACCTTTGTGAGGCGGTTTGGATTTGCGCCAGTTGTTTGAAAGAGAGCGGCTCCTTTTGCGCACAAAGCGCCTTCATTAATCGGGTGATCGGAATCTCCCTCAATGTTGATGATTTTTCCGCTCTTTGAATCAGTGCTGACAATTAAACCGCATCCAACTGAACAATATGCGCATACCGATGTAGTGGCTTTCGCAGTCTTCATTTTGTCAATCTTGAGTTCAGCTGCATAAGCTTTTACTGGTCCAACATCGACACCGAGACTAGATAATGCCACTCCAGCGCCTATCAGGCCTGAGACAACGAAAAATTCTCGTCGAGTTACGCTCATACGCAATACCTCCTTGCTTCAACGGCGTTTGGTTGAACGTTTGTCTAGTGAAAATGAATAGTCGGGGGGCGGCGGTCAGGATTTGAGCAACGACCGTCAATTAACGGGGCCCCGAAAGGACTATCCTCCGGAGACACATAAAATCGTTTTAACAAAAATATTAGCTCGAGAACACAATGAGATTATGTCCTATGCGACATATGCGTCAATTTTGGCATATCATATCCGACAAGTCAAGCCGCAAACAACCTCAGACCAGTAAACAGCAGCCCATGTCGTTTTTCCTCGGCACAGTCGCGTAAGTAACAGGGAAACAAATCGCTAAAAAATCCAGGGATGGCGTTCAGTATCAAGTAAGTCGGTTGAGTTGACAATCAGGTTCCACAGGTTCAGATGGAGTTTTGTGTAGTTTGTCAAAAACAAATGATTGAATTTTGTGGTCCTGATGTGGGAAACAAGTCGCCAGGAGAAGTCTGGTTTAATAGAAAGGAAAGTTCCGATGCCAAAAACCTTGGAGAAGTATAAACGTTCGGGATTGGTATTGTCGGCGGCATTTGCCTTGATGAATTTGCTCCTTGGCGTAGCATACGCGCAGGCCCCAATTAAGACTTTCAATTTGATTGATGCTGTAGAAAAGAGTCTTCAGAGTGAAGTAGAGCGCCTTATCAAGGCGGGAGCTGATCCAAACGTACGTGACCAGTACGGCACAACTCCTCTACTCGAAGCTTCAAAAAAGGGGACGACCAAAATAGTTATCATGCTCCTGGAGAAAAACGCCAATCCGAATCTTGCCGACACAGATGGCTCAACACCGTTGTTGGAGGCTTCAAAGCAGGGGCATTTGGATATTGTGAAACTGCTGGTTTTAAAAGGAGCGGACGTAAACGCAAAAGACAGGAATGATGAGACTCCGGTAAGTTATGCAAACCAGAACGGACTAAATGAAATCAAGGATTTTCTGATCAGCCGTGGGGCCGTCGAATAGTCTGTCGGTGGCGCTCAACCGCTATCCTGAATAATCTCACAAAAGTTAAAGTTCCATTTTCATAGGGGGGTGGAATGCTGACCGGTAAAAATCAGTGGCATGAATCCTCTTCCAAACATTTACATCATTATGGCCATGAACAGTGTAATCGTGAAAACGGAGGATATATACAATGGCTATAAGAGATGAATTCGTAGACGGAATCGAAAAAGGATTTGGCGATCGGGTAGAAAGCGCCAATCTTAGACCCAATATAGAGGTGTGGCCCGATGAGGACGATTTTGGTCGTTGGGTAGCAGCGCATCAGGAAAAGGTAATGTCTATAATTTGCAGGACGCCTGAATTTGCCGATACACCGTATTGTGGACGTGGCTTCCACTGACAACTTATTGATAACAACAACATAATTTAAGAATTCAGCCGACTCGGATTGCAAAAATGTAGAACAACCGGGTCGGTTTTTTATTTTTATAACTATTTCATGATGACAACTTCTTTTCTTCTCCGGTTTTTCCTGATTCGCAAAATATATGTTCAAATCTGATCTGATTAAGTTACAATGAAGTCATGATCCTTAGCCGGGTGTTACACTGGTGTGGCTAACGGCGCTTTGTGAAAATTTTTGTTTAAAATTGTTTTTGGCATCATGAGACCTTGTTAAAGAGATGACTTAAAGAATTTTGTCCTGCTGAGTTTACTAATTAGAGCCCGGATGACTGGTTCGAAACTTTTATTGAGGGGTTAGGACAATGGCAGATTCAAGCCCTGAAAAATTAAAAAAATCTGAGGACAGAAGGTGGAGGCTGGTGAACCGGACCATGCGCATGCATGGCGGCAGGCCTGACGCTTTGATAGAGACATTGCATGTGGTTCAGGAGTCGTTCGGATATCTGGATCTTGATGCCCTGAAATACGTGGCTGAGTCTCTTAGCTTGCCTTTAAGCCGAGTGTACGGCGTGGCGACGTTTTATCATTTCTTCAGCCTCAAGCCTCCTGGAGATCACACCTGTGTCGTTTGCACCGGGACAGCGTGTTACATAGCCGGCTCTTCGGCCATTCTGAAGCAGGTCAGGGATGATTTGGGAATATCCGAGAACCAGACAACCCCTGACAATAAGGTGTCTTTGCTCACTGCCAGATGTATGGGCTCTTGTGGTCTTGCTCCGGCGGTTGTCTTTGATGGAGAGGTGAAGGGCAAGATGACCCCGGCGTCAGTTATGGCCCAACTGGGGAGGTGGCGCAATGATGACGATTGAAGAGCTTCAGGACATCGGAAAGATCGAAAAGGAGAAACAGGAAGGATTCAGGCATCGTGTTCATGTTTGTGTAGCCGCCGGTTGTTTGTCCTGCCAGAGTGGGCTGGTGAAGGAAGCCCTGGAGAAAGAGGTCAGTCGACGGGGTCTTGAGAGTTGGTGTCAGGTAAAGGGAGTTGGATGTCTCGGGTTATGCTCCGCCGGTCCGCTCGTTTCCATAGAGCCTGATGGCGTTCTTTACAAGGGGGTGGAGGTTTCTGACGCCTCGGACATCATCGAATCTCTCGGGGGCAGTCCTCTTTCGAGGCTCGAGTGCTCCTTGGACCAGCCATTCTTCAAGAAACGCCAGAAGATAGTTCTGGAGAATTGCGGAAAGATAGATCCGGAAAGCATAGAAGACTACATCTCGGAGAGTGGATATGAGGGTCTTTACAGCGCATTACGTCTCATGACACCAAACGAGGTTGTTGATCAGGTTGTAAGAAGTGGTCTCAGGGGGCGCGGAGGCGCAGGGTTCCCAACTGGTCTAAAGTGGACCACGGTGGCTAAAGCGGGAGGTCCTGTAAAATTTGTAGTCTGTAACGCAGATGAGGGGGACCCGGGCGCTTTCATGGACAGAAGTGTTTTGGAAAGTGATCCTCACAGGGTGCTTGAGGGAATGGCCATAGCCGCTGTAGCTGTGGGGGCCAGTTACGGATTCATTTACCTCCGGGCAGAGTATCCACTAGCGGTAAAAAGAATTAGAACGGCGATCGCCAGAGCTGAAAGGCTAGGGGTTCTGGGACATAACATTTTCAACACTACATTCAGCTTTGATGTAAAGGTCAGATTGGGAGCAGGCGCATTTGTTTGCGGTGAGGAAACTGCCTTGCTGGCCAGTATCGAGGGCCGCCGCGGGGCCCCAAGGCCCAGACCCCCATACCCTGCTGAACACGGTCTTTGGGGATATCCGACTCTCATAAACAACGTAGAGACATACGCAAACATACCACCCATTATCCGCAATGGTGGGGATTGGTTTGCTTCTATCGGCGTGGGAAAGAGCAAGGGAACCAAGGTGTTTGCCCTGGCCGGACACGTAAAGAACACCGGCCTCATAGAGGTCCCCATGGGAACCACTTTGCGCGAGATCATATACGAAATCGGCGGAGGCATTCAGGGGGATCGTAAATTCAAAGCCGTTCAGTCAGGAGGTCCGTCAGGAGGATGTCTGCCGGACCAATTCCTCGATATGAGCATGGATTATGAATCTTTGGCTCAGGCTGGCTCCATAATGGGTTCTGGCGGTCTCATCATTATGGATGAATCCTCATGTATGGTGGATGTCGCAAGGTTTTTCGTCGAATTCTGCATGACTGAATCCTGCGGAAAATGCGCCCCATGCAGGATAGGGACCGCTCAGATTTATAACACCCTGAAAAAAATCACGGAAGGCATGGGTAAGCCATCAGACCTGGAATTGCTGGATGAATTATGTGACCTGGTAAAAAACACAAGCCTCTGCGGCTTGGGTCAAACAGCGCCAAATCCGGTGTTGAGCACGATGAAATATTTCCTCAATGAATACAAGGCTCACACTGAAGAGCATACTTGCCCCTCCTGCGCCTGCAGGATGAACAATCATGAGGAGGAGCAAAAATGAGACCGCCAGCCTTTCTTCAAACCGTGCTGGAGCGGGATGTGCATCCTGTCAAGGTCGTCACATTCAAAATTGATGACAAAGACGTCACTGCCAGAGAGGATGAGACCATACTAACGGTTGCAAGACAGAATGGAATTTTCATACCTACCTTGTGTCATCTCGAAGGTCTGTCAGAAAGAGGGGCGTGCCGTTTATGCCTGGTGGAAATAAAGAACTCTCCCAGACTCGCCCCTGCCTGCGTAACAATACCTCGTCAGGACATGGAGGTAATCACCCGTTCGGAACGGGTAGTCAGTTACAGGAAAAAGATACTCGAACTCATACTTACGGAACGAAATCATGTCTGCTCTGTCTGTGTTTCTAACGGTCGCTGCGATCTTCAACAACTGACAGTTGATTTGGGCGTGACTCACGTTCACTATGACTATCTTTACCCTAAACACGGTATAGACGCTTCCCACGAGCGATTCTCCATTGACCACAACAGATGTGTCTTGTGTCTTCGCTGTGTGAGGGTATGCGATGAAGTTGAGGGCGCTCACACCTGGGACATAATGAGCAGAGGAATTCTTTCCAGAGTTATTACCGATCTAAACCAACCATGGGGCACTGCTGAAACCTGCACCGGATGTGGCAAGTGTGTTCAGGTCTGCCCTACTGCTGCGCTGACGGAAAAAGGCAAGTCTGTTGCTGAGATGACCAAGAGGCGACAGTTCCTTCCTTATCTGCAGATGATGAGAAAGGAGTAGCCTGAATGAGCAAGACTAGAGTCGCAACAACATGGCTGGATGCCTGCTCCGGTTGCCATATGTCATTTCTCGATATAGACGAGCGCATTATCGAACTCGCTCCACTTATCGAAGTCGTTTACAGTCCTCTTGTCGATGCCAAAGAATTTCCGGAAAATGTCGATGTGACCCTGGTTGAAGGAGCCGTCAGTTCTCAGGCTGATGTGGAAGAAATACTGGAAATCAGAAAAAAAACAAAAATCCTGATCAGTTTTGGAGATTGCGCCGTTTCAGCCAACGTTCCGGCAATGAGAAACAGATATGATAGTCTGGAGGTATTGAGTCGCTCTTATATCGAGAATGCAAACAACAACGGCCGGTTACCCGATCAGAATATACCCAGGCTAATGAAGATTGCCAGGCCGGTCCATGAATTCGTAAATGTTGATGTGTTCCTGCAAGGTTGTCCTCCGCCTGCAGAAGCCATTTACAGCGCTTTGAGTCAATTGCTGGCCGGTAAAATTCCTGATCTGAAGGGCAAAACCAGATTTGGCGCATAATTGAGTGGGAGAAGGGACGCAATGACTGAAACAATTACTATCAAGCCGGTAACAAGAGTGGAGGGTCACGGAAAAATAACCATCACACTCAATGACAGTGGGAATGTTGAAGACGCAAAATTCCATGTGACCCAGTTCAGAGGATTCGAAAAACTTTGCGAGGGCAGGCCGTTTTATGAAATGCCCTCTCTGGTTGAGAGGATATGTGGGATATGCCCCATCAGCCATTCTCTTGCTTCCGCCAAAGCATGTGACGCGATACTGGGTGTTCGGATACCCCACGTGGCCGTGAAGTTGAGACGATTGCTGAATTGCGGTGAATTCATAGAATCCCATGCATTGAGTTTTTTTCATTTATCAGCCCCAGACTTGCTGCTGGGTTTTGATTCAGACCCGG
>CAYNZA010000160.1:0-6246 GCA_964401595.1 uncultured Desulfomonile sp. | reverse complement strand
GTGTTTCCGGTGGCGCGCCCAGCAGGACTCGAACCTGCGACCTACGGATTCGAAGTCCGGCGCTCTATCCAACTGAGCTATGGGCGCAAGAGAATACACATCATGTGGATGGTGGGGAGAGCGATGGGGCTCGAACCCACGGCCTCAGGGGCCACAACCCTGTGCTCTGCCAACTGAGCTACGCCCTCCATATCTCGGCAGAATACAAATTAAAGCCGGTTAAGTCAACATCTCTGATGTGGATTGATTCAAAAAAAGTGTGGAGTGAGTTTGCCGCAAGCTGTTTAGAGCAATTTAAAATTTGTTGACACCTATGAATTTTTGAAATGAAGACGTATCCTGTCTGATTATGGTATAAAATTTCCAGAAACAGGGATTTCAACCACATTTGATTCCAACAAGAAATGGAGAGGCTATCGACCATGTCTAAAAAGCTGCTGATTGTAGTGATTCTGGCAAGTGTGCACGCATTTCTTGCCGGTCTGTCATGGGCGCAAGAGAACAAACAGGATACAGAATTGGTGAACAAGACGCTAAAACAGTATTTTGAGGCATTCAACAAACATGACACGTCACTGGCCATGAATTTCTGGGCGCGTGACTCTGAGTATAGCTCTCCGGGCGGTAAAAAGATAAAGGGTCGTGATGCCCTGAAGAAAAGGCTCGATTCGTTCTTCAAAGAGCATGGATCAGTAAAAGCATCGCTTTTGAATGAGCCTAAAATCATGATTATCTCTGAGACCAAAGCAGTGGCGCGTGGGGTCATCCGAAACCAGATATCAGACAAGGTATCCAATGATGTGGAATACACGGCAATATTTTCCAAGGACAATGATCAGTGGAAAATATTTCACATGGATGACAAGCATCTGGCGTCATTTGAAGCGTACGAAAAACTTTCCGAACTGTCTTGGCTGCTAGGAGAATGGATAGATCTGGAAGGCGCTGATGTCATAGACACCAAATTTGAATGGGCCCCTAACAAAAGCTTCATCACCGGTCATTTCAGGATCAACATGGACGGCAATGTGGCTTTTGAGGGCAACCAGGTGATAGGCTGGGACCCAATATCCAAGCAACTGAAATCATGGGTTTTCGATTCAGAGGGCGGAGTCGGGCACGGAGTATGGACAAAAGAAAGCTCCGGTTGGGGGGTCAGCATGTCCTCCACTCTGGCGGATGGTAGAAAAGCTTCGGCCATAAACATATACCGTCCGTTGGGCCCAGACAGGTTGGCATGGAGATCGATAGGAAGAGAGGTGGCGGGGGCTCCACTACCTAACATTGAGGAAACGATCGTCATAAGGAATTTTGATCAAAAGAAAAAGTGAGCTGAAAACTAATCTGGAGTTTATGGAGAGCGCCATGAAAAAAATATGTATGATCCTTTTAGCAATCATTTGGGCTACCATTTGTTCGGTTGACCTTTCTTATTCCAGAGGCGGTTTTGGGGGCGGTCGTGGTGGAGGATTCGGCGGAGCTGAATTCAGAGGGGGTGGTTCAGAATTTAGGGGTAACTTTGGTGGGGAACAAAGACGGGAGCGCCCTCAGGGATTAGAGAACCGCCAGGGAGAGCGCCGGTCATCACCGAAGTCGGAAGCCAGACCATCGAGGCAAACTCCAAGGGAGCAGGGTATCCCCAAAGACATTCAGGCAAAACCCACTCCTGAAAATCTTCAAAAGTTTCTGAATCTTCCACCTGAAGGGCGAGGTGGTTTATCCGACCTCGGAAAAATAGGAGTTGGCGGAGCAGTAGGCGCCTTAGGAGTTGTTGGGGCTCAACATCTCATGGAAAAACCGGGTCGTGGAGATCGCCCTGAAAAAATTCAAAGAGATCCATCCGAACAGGGACGACCTGACCGCATTGCAAATCGTGACAATGCAAATGCCAACCAGGTTAGGAATAACATCAAGGACCGCTACGACAACCTTTTTACACCGCAATGGTGGGCTGATCATCCCAATCTGGCGCATCAGTACTGGGACAATATGGGACGCTACCAGTATGCATGGAATCACTGGTGGAGACCGGCTGCCTGGGGAGCTCTGGCAGGATGGGTCGCCGGATCCGCATGGTCCTCCCCGCAGTACTACGACTATTCTTCAGGCATTTACTACGAGGGCGACAACGTTTATGCCAATGACGCCCCTATAGCTTCCGCCACGGACTATTACCAGCAGGCAAGCGCCCTGGCGACACCGGCAGTGGCGTCAAACGCCCAAGACGAGGAATTGATGCCTTTAGGTGTTTTTGCCCTGACTCAGCTCGGCACTACTTCGTCAAATACAATGCTGCAGTTAGCAGTGGATAAACAGGGCATCATCAAGGGCACATACTATAACACCGGCACTCAGGCCACTCGACCGATCAAAGGCTCTGTAGACAGGCAAAACCAAAGAGCAGCCTGGTCTTTTGCAGACGGTAAGAATACCGATGTAGTTATGGAAACTGGGATTTACAACCTGACTCTCGACCAGACAGAGGCTCTTGTACATTTTGGAAAAGAAAAGACACAGCGGATCCTAATGGTCAGAATGGAACAACCACAAAAAGAAGACACAAAGGCGGCCCAAAATAAGTGATGTCAATCTTATAGTAGTAGGCGCCGGTCATGCCGGATGTGAAGCGGCTTTGTCAGCTTCCAGACTTGGGCTCAGTGTGTGGCTTTACACGCTAAGCGCCGACACAATCGGCCTGATGCCGTGCAACCCATCTATAGGAGGTTTGGGCAAGGGTCATTTAGTCAAGGAAATCGATGCCTTGGGCGGTCAGATGGGTAGAGCTGCCGACGCCAGTTGTATCCAGTACAAGAATCTCGGTACCAGCAAAGGCCCTGCGGTTCAAGGTTCGAGAATGCAGTGCGACCGCCTCGATTACGCAATTGCCATGAAAAGCGCAGTTGAATCCGAAGCGAGCATTCTTGTCAGACAGGAGATGGTGGACGGGCTGATTCTTGACGGGTTGCGCTGTGTCGGCGTGGTGGAGCGCTCAGGCTACAGGATATTTTCCGATGCCGTGATAATTGCGACCGGCACATTTCTGGCCGGAGTAATACACCAGGGTCCCGTTTGTTACGGGGCAGGGCGGGCCGGCGAGTTTCCCGCCCAAAAACTTGCAGAATCTCTGAGGTCCATGGGCTTGCCCTGGGGTCGCTTCAAAACGGGAACCCCTCCAAGAGTCAAGGGGACTACGGTTGATTTGATCGCTATGTTTGAAGACAAAGGGGATGAGACGGCTAAACCATTTTCCTTTTCCACAAAAAATATAGACCGGCCCAATCGTTCGTGTTTCAGAAGCTATACCTCTGACCGGACCCATGAAATAGTTAGAAAAAACCTCCGTCTGTCTTCATTATACTCCGGAGCGATAACGGGCGCTCCGGCAAGATATTGCCCCTCTCTGGAGGACAAAATAGCGAGATTCCCTTCGAGGGAACGTCATCCAGTTGTCGCTGAACCTGAAGGACTACGAACAAACGAGCTTTACCTGAAGGGTCTGGGGAATTCATTACCTGCTGAGTTGCAGCTCGATTTGGTACGATCGGTGCCGGGTCTTGAACATGCGGAAATTGTGCGACCCGCTTACGCCATTGAATATGACTACATTGATCCCGGCTGTTTAAAACTGACACTAGAAACTAAATCCTGTAAGGGTTTGTACCTGGCTGGACAGATCAACGGCACATCGGGATATGAGGAGGCTGCAGCCCAGGGATTAATTGCCGGAATCAATGCAGCCGGATCGATACTATCCAGAGATGAATTCATTCTGGACCGGAGTGAAGCATATATCGGAGTGATGATCGATGATCTTGTCACCAGGGGGGTGGAGGAACCTTACAGGATGTTTACGTCCAGAGCGGAATACCGTCTTCTGTTAAGGGAGGACAATGCCCCAGAGCGTCTGATGAGAAAAGGATACGAGATCGGCCTTGTCAACAGGGAGTTGGTGGACGAGCTTGAGGAGAGACAGAGACGCTTTTTTGCTGTGCTGCAGAAATTGGAGGAAACCAGGATCAAACCATCACCTGGAATCAATAGTCTGATTTCCAGTAGAAACGGAAGTGAACTCAAAGAGACTGTTACGGCAGCCAGACTTTTGCGGCGGCCGGAAATTTTTGTCGCAGATCTGATGGAATTTGGCTTCGACGAAGACGTCCAGAATGATCTTGCTTTCAAGCTTGAGGTGGAACTGAAATACGAGGGATACATTGAGAGGCAGAGACGGGAAGCCGCCCAGTTCCAGAAACTCGAAAAGACACTGATTCCGGATGACATTGATTATTCAGTCATTGCCGGACTCTCTAGAGAATTGACCGAACGTCTGTCCGAACTTCGTCCAAATTCATTGGGTCAGGCATCGAGGGTTTCAGGAATGACTCCTGCTGCTATCACGGCGCTAATGGTCGGGATCAGGGCGATTCACTCATCTCGTTCAGCGTCGAGATCCTGATAAACAGGCGCCTGGGAACAAGAGAAAAGAAGAACTCGGCCGGAAGATACAATTCATACACGTATTCCGGAAAGAGCCCTTAATTGTTTGAGCCGTTTTTCATGTCAGACGGTTTATTGTTCAGCAGTGTAAGAAGATCATCGATCAACCCTTTGACAAGAACCCCGTCAACCTGGAAAAGAGTGTTGGGATAAAAAGACGGTTCCACGATTACATTGACTGAACTCGGGATGCTAATCTCCTCGTCAATTGGAGAACTTTTTTCTTCTATCCGTGGTTGAGGCTCCGTTGACTGCTGATTCGTTTGACTTCCATTACTTTCAGCCCCAGTTTTCTTGACCCAGCCAAATCTAAGAGTCTTAGCTTTGTAAGAATCACCGGGATTCAGGTTTATGACCATTTCCGGATCGGAGAGTCCGAGTTCATTTAGAGAGTTCGGGATGGGGGATGTCAATGAAACAAAGTCAAGGTCACGTAACTTCCACAATATCCCTGTTATCTGCCACTCCTTGACGGATTCAACACTCCCTTGCTCCTCAAGGATCCACTTTTGGTCTCCTGATTTTCTAATATTCACTTTCCTGTTATCCAGTGACACCTCGATGCTACTAACTTCCTGCGTGTTCAAACTGAGCAGGGATTTGTCCTCAAGGACGTCCGCATCCATTTTGAAACCCGTAATGGAAGGGTCATCAATCACAAATACGGTGTCAGAACCATCGACCTTAACATAATGACCTCTTTTCAAAGGGGAATCTCCGTCGGGCGCTAGCTGGGAGCCAATGTGAAGAGCCTGATGAAAGTCCTTTCCGAACAACAAAATACTTTCATTAGGGACTTTTAATCCAAACATTTCAGGATCATTTCCCGGGTTATCTATTATTTGCGCAGCGTTCAGGTGCGATAATTTTCTCAGGAAGGTGCTTATAGCTACATTTTTAACCCGGAACTGTTCGGGCGCCACCATCTTCCATTGTGACACCCCCTCTCTGAGAAACTCGTTCTTTATACCTTTGGTCTGGATCACCAACCTGTCGATGTCAGATGGGGCGAAAGTCATCACGGTCTTATCCCTGAGATCAAACAAAGTTTTATCAAGAGCATTTTTCAAAGTGTCTGCGACAAGGTACAGTTTGTTGTTATCATCCAGTTTTGCATAGTATGAAGATTTTGACGGATTTTGAGCCCCAAAAACCAGCTTGTGATTTTTCCCCTGCTCTGTGCCTATGGCCACGGTGAGAGTATGTTTGTCAAATCCGTAATCATCCCATTTAATCTCCCTGTCACTTATCATCCTTTCAGGAGACGCCTCGGAGATGGCATTGAGCATGGCGTTCACGACATATTCGTCTGCCCTGCTTTTTATGGGACTCACAATGACCCAATCGGAGGCGGGCTTATGTAACTGAAAACTGACTCCAGAGGACCCGTAGACGTCTATCCTGATTATTTTTTCTTTGTCCAGGCCAAAAAATTTCGCATCATGAATTTCCTGAGAATGTTTACGCTCTTTGTAACCATGCTCGACAAAAAAGATGTAGGATGAAACTGCTGCAAGAACCAGAGCATATAAAAGTAACCGAGATGGTTTCATTTCCGGAAGCTCTCTTGAGTAAAAATTTTCGGGTGATTGAAAAATTACCGTCGTTTTTCACACGGCCGATGTTCTTCTTCTATAGAAAAAGACAACAACACCGGCGATTACCACAGCCAAAGGAGTCAACACTACCGGCACAATCAGCGCAATCATGGACTCATCAGAAGTTAAAACAACCGGTTGAGCCTTGATTGAC
>CAYNZA010000159.1:0-6326 GCA_964401595.1 uncultured Desulfomonile sp. | reverse complement strand
CCCAGTCTACCTTCCACTTATCTTTCGCTCCCGTTCGCTTCAGGCTGATGGGTTTGTTTGAACCCTTGAGAGTTCTTACTTCCAACAGGGACTGGGTTTCTTCAATTTTGACGATTGAAGGAGCCACGGTCGGATCAAGTGTATTAAGCACCGCAATATTTTCGGACGGTTGATCCAGGTGATGATTCGACTCAATCCTTTCAACAATGTTTACAGTCTCCGGAGACAGCATTTGTCGGGCGCTTGTCAGTTGGCCATTTTTCATCTTGTCCCTGTAAACATTAAAGACTTCTTCCGGTTTGGCTGGAGCCAGGTCACATCCGGACAAAACTACGGCAGCGAAGATTACGGACAACAATATTTTCAAAGCATGATATTTTCTTGTCATAGTTTTTTTGGAGGACGATATGAATTCGTCGATAAAGTTGCGTTGGTATTTTCTGGAGAGAAACGCCGCATCATTTGCCCAGAGGTAGCCGAATGCTGAAACAACTGCCTGTCCCCAAGGCGCTCTCCACGGAAAGATCACCACCATGCAATAGGGCCAGTTCTTTACAAATTGCAAGCCCCAATCCTGATCCAGCTTCTCCTTCGGTTCCTCTGTCCTTCGCCCTATGGAACTTATCAAAAATTTCTTCCAATTCGGTTTTCTTGATACCTATGCCGTTATCTTTTACCTGAATCTCTATTGTAGACACGCCACCATTCAAAAAGTGTCTGCTGCAAACCTCAATTTGTCCGCCACGACGAGTAAATTTGGTGGCATTACTGAGCAGGTTAGTCACCATTCTTGCGATCTGCGCTATGTCACCAGTAATCTCTGGTAAATCTTCGTCAAGATGGAGCGCGAGATTTATATCTTTTTCTTTTATTAAACTCATGAGCGTCTGAACACTCTGATTAACCGGTAAATTGGGATCAAAGGTCGATATCCTGAGATTGATGGCTCTGGATTCCAGTCTTAACAATTCCAACAATGAATTGATGAAAGACAATTGCTGCCTGGCCGACTGAAGTGTCTCGCTAATGACATCTTTCAGTTCAGGCTTTATGTCTGCTCTTCCAAGCAAATCAAGAGAGCTGAGAAGAGATTGAAAAGGCGCTCGCACATCATGCGACAAGACGGACAATAATTCGGCCTGCCATTTGTTCTGTTCATCAGCCTTTCGTCTGAGTCGATTTCTTTCAACAAGGTTGTTGATCATCAGGGAAATTTTACGAGGATCCTGGTTCAGAATCTCACGCTTTTCCATGTAACTGTCGGCTCCAGCCTCAAAAGCTGAATTCCAGGCATCAACAGTTTCCATGGAAGAACTTATTACCACGGTCAGGTCGGGGAAAGCGGTCTTAATCTCACGGCAGAGATCAATTCCGTTTCCATCGGGAAACATGATATCAAGCAATACAGCGTCAAAACCTTTGCTGATAATCTTTCTGAGGCCTTTAGCGCAATCCGTTTGATCAATTTCATATATATTCCCAAGCATTAACCTGACGGTGTCTCTAATTATTGGTTCGTCATCGGCTATCAACAATTTTAGTCGAGGCTGCATGATTATTCCTCTGAACTCAGAGGTAAAAACACAGAGAAACAGGACCCTTGCCCTTCCCTGCTCTTTACTTCCATCCTGCCTGAATGGGCTGATACAATCTTGTGGGCCAGATATAAGCCTCTTCCTGATCCACCTGTCGTGAAACCCAGTTTGAATATCTTGTTCAGGTTATTCCCAGGAATGCCAATTCCATTATCTTCAATTTTTACATGGGCTTCGTTACGTTTTACGCCAAGACCGATTTTTATTGAACCACTTTCTTCCGTAAATTTTATGGCGTTTCTCAATAGGTTATCAAAAAGTTTGACGAGAAATCTCTCCTCAGCTCTAATGTAGATAGCGCCGGTCTTAAGGTGATTCGTTGAAATAGTGATCTTTTTGTCGTCTGCAGCCTGCCGGTAGGATGAGACGCATTTTTCGAGAACCACATTCAGATTGATAAGGGAAGGAGTTATCCTGAAAGTGTCCGAATGGAGCCTTATGAAATCTATACGCTCCTCGAGCATGGATATTAGCTGCAAACGTTTTGATTCAACCTGATTTATGAAATTTATCGCATCGTCAGTCTTGTTTTGGGCAACCATATGTTTTGCTGTTTGAAGTCCAATCCCCATTATGTCCAGAGCTGCGCCAAGTTCGTGGCGATAAAGCTTTCCAATTTCCTTGCTTACCAAAAACTGGTCTGTAGTGTCTCTGACAAGCATTACCTGAGGTCCGAGTTCCAGTTCAAATCGTCGGCCATCAGCTCCAATCTGCACTCGTTTGCCAAATACCTCTACGGTATCACCGTTCTCTCCCTGCGCCTTCGAAACATTGTAAATAATCTTCTCGGGGGAATATGCCCTGAGTTCATCATCAATGCTCCTGCCACCAAATAAATAGTTCTTGAGAGAAACGGAATTGGAAATCATTCGTGTAGCGGCCTTATTCATGTAATACAGGCTGGTTTTGTGATCGACACATATCACTCCATCTGGGGACATCTCAAGCGCTTGTCTGTCCAACTCAAGAGTTTTTACCCGTTTTTCCCTATCCTCCTTTTTTTTGGCTACCCTCCTTCTGTTCAGGGATTCTCTGGCTAACGGGTATGAATCATATAAAAACTTTTTCACAAGACTTTGTTTCGAACTGTCTGAAGTCAGGGAATAACCTGAGTCACAAACGTCTATTACGCGCGCGCTTATCAGACGATTAAAAAAGAGTGTGTCTGTTTGGCTCAATAAAAGCGAATTGAATTCCCGATCTGTCAGTGGCACGTAAAACAGACTCAATATGTAAAGAACCCGGGTGAGCGAAGACAATTCCTTGAGGTCCTTCAAGGAACGCACCAGTTGGTGAAAATCCACTATGTTCTTGGCCTGAGAATGTTCCGGTCTTATTACGGCCCCAGGAATACAAGGCCTCCAGTTCTTCAACAATTCAACTCCAGGATACCTCTGCTGAAGACTTCTCAACAATTCCGGGTTTAAGCCAAAGTCAAGCAATCTTAGACAACATAGTCTTGACGTTTCTCTTATTTCATCTGCAACCAGCTTGTTGGCGATAAACTTCTCAATTTGGAATGGCGCCGATATGCCGGGATCTATCTCTTTTAGAAGCAGAACTTGCATGTAGCTCATCTCAGGTGATTCAAAATCCTTCAGTATATCCTCCGGGGCCCCTCGCAACTGACGATAAGCCCACAGACATGAGGGTGTCATGAAACCCCGACCGCAGATTGACTTTCTTAAAGATACTTTCTGGGAGGCCGACCCCCAGCGAACACCAACCTGAACAGCTACATTCTGAAAAGAATAACCTCCTGAATTCAGGTAAACATTCAACTGATCAAACGCCTCGTCCCTGAAATGCGCAGACCCTTTGCTGAGTTCGAACAAATCAGGAAAGCGTTTTGGAATAGAATCAAAACGTGAACGCCGTTCAATTTCTTTAAATAGTAACTTTAACATATTTATTCAAATATTTACTATTATGCTAAAAGTCAAGAATTTTAGTAAACAGGGCTCATTTATGAACAACATGCGACCGTGATGATGAAATGCTCACCGATCGGTATGAAACGAAAATGTCATAGTGTCTGAATTGATGAAAAGTGAACGAGTTTTTTAGGGCAGGTCCAAAAACAGGACCTAAAAAGTTGTCGTATTCACAAAAAATGATAGACTGAGTGAGGGATGATAACCAGTACGATTGCGATTCAGAATTTCAATTTATGAGAGCGAGGCCTCGATCATGACCGATTCCGCCAAACCCTTTGGTTTCGACACAATGGCAGTTCATGCCGGACAAACTGTTGACGAAACGACTCTTTCAAGGGGAGTTCCTGTTTACAGGACGTCTTCCTACGTTTTCAAGGACGCCAAACATGCCTCCGACCTTTTTGGATTGAGACGCCTGGGCAACATATATACCCGGCTAATGAATCCGACATCAGACATGTTGGAAAAACGGATGACAGCATTGGATGGTGGAGTCGGAGCATTGGCTACAGCTTCCGGGACCTCTGCGATATTTTATTCAATTATTAATTTGGCTGAGAACGGGCATGAGATCATTTCTTCACGCAATCTATATGGTGGCACCTATACCATGTTCAACGACATACTGCCCAAATTTGGTATAAAGACAGTCTTTGCGGAGTATGATCGACCGGATTCTTTTAAGAACGCCATTAATGAAAACACCAGGGCCATATTTGTTGAATCGATAGGAAATCCTCGACTGGGAGTTCCGAACTTTTCTAGAATAGCTGCGGTGGCGGAGGAATTTCATCTACCTCTCATTGTCGATTCGACGTTTACAACACCCTTCTTGTTCAAACCGATCGAGCACGGGGCATCAATAGTGGTTCATTCGTTGACAAAATGGATTGGGGGTCACGGCACTGCTGTTGGTGGCATCGTTGTTGACGCAGGAACCTTCGATTGGACCGACTCCAAATACAGGATGTTTGCGGAGCCAGAACCATCATACCATGGGATACGGTTCGGCTATGACCTTGGATCATTGCAGGAACTGGCCTACATCCTACGCATGCGTCTTGTGGCTCTCAGAAATCTGGGAGCATGCATTAGCCCTGACAACGCCTGGATGTTCCTCCAGGGACTGGAAACTCTTTCCCTGAGGATGGAGAGGCACTGCAGCAACTCGCTAAAAGTTGCCAATTACCTTTCCGAGCATAAACAGGTTCGGTGGGTCAGATATCCTGGCCTGATCAAAGATCCCTCATTCGAGATGGCCCAACGGTATTTCAGGGAAGGAATGTCCGGTGGAGTGGTTGTTTTTGGCCTTGACGGAACAAGTCTCATGGCAGAGAAATTCATTGACAATCTAAAGTTGTTCTCCCATTTGGCCAATGTCGGAGACGCCAAAAGTCTGGTCATTCATCCGGCAAGCACCACACACTCCCAGTTGACCCCTAAACAGAGAGATGAAGCAGGAATTCCGGATGAGCTGATCCGTTTGTCTATTGGAATTGAAGATGTTGCCGACATCATTGGAGACCTGGATGGGGCATTCAAGAGCCTATAGACTCAAACTGTGAGGCGTAAGGTTAGAGCATTCCAAATAGCCAAACAGTCCGCCTGCAGGAGAGATTGGCAGAGCAGAATCCCAATGATTTCCAGAATCTTCCGAAGAAAGAGTCATGAAAAAAATCCGACATCAAAAACCTGGTCATTTCAAAAGGCCCAAAGAAGGTGACTCCCACAGGCCCAAGAAAACTGAGCCCGACCCGGAACCCGCCTGGACACCTCGACTGAATCGTCATGCTATCAAAATGCTTGAGGATATGGGGTTACCTGAACCGACTTCCTTCAAGGCGGACCCGTTCCAACTGAAGGCAGTCCAGTTGATTGAAAACTTTGATGTCCTGGTTAGCGCTCCCACCGGCTCAGGTAAAACCTGGATCGCATTGGAGGCTATAAAAAGAAGTTTTCGAAGAGGCGATTTCATTTGGTATGCCACCCCATTGAAGGCCCTCTCCAATGCAAAGTTTGATGAGTTTGGAAAAGCCCTGGGATCAGAAAACGTGGGAATCCTTACTGGGGACAGGAAAGAAAATAAAGACGCCCCATTAATTGTTGGCACTACGGAAATATTGAGGAATCAGTTGTACGACTCCATGCAGACTGGAGAAGACCTCAAGGTTTCACTTGTAATTCTCGACGAAGCTCATTATCTCGGCGACATTGACCGCGGAGTGGTATGGGAGGAGGTCCTGATTTATCTACCCCCTAGAGTGCGGCTATTGCTGCTGTCCGCCACTCTTTCCAATGCGGCTGAAATAGCTCGCTGGCTTGAGCATATTAGGGGTGGAGACTGCAAAATTGTACTTTCCAGGGATCGTCCGGTTCCTCTCAAAGAATTGTTTTTGGCGCCGTCCGGAGAACTGACCCCTTTTCTAAGTGGCAAACGCTTATTTCCAACAGTTTCTGCAGTAGACAAACTGCAGAAGGGAAAAAGAAGATACTCGCTGCAAATAGACCTGAATGTGAACAAGATACTTAGTTGTTTGCGTGAGTTTGATCTACTGCCGGCCATATTTTTTTTCAAATCCAGATCGGATTGTGACAACTCCGTCTCAAAATTGGTTCAGTTTCCTGAAAAAGAAGATTCACGAGACATGGCTGGGATGATCGAAATGTTTCTTGAAAAGTATCCTGACCTGCGAAACCAACGCCAGTTAAAAAGACTGATGTCATGCAGGGTTGGGGCTCACCACGCAGGACACCTGCCGGCCTGGCGCTTACTTGTCGAAAACATGATGATCAA
>CAYNZA010000158.1:0-6343 GCA_964401595.1 uncultured Desulfomonile sp. | reverse complement strand
CTCGCGTATGTGCTCCGTCAGGCTGGATGCGCAGCGATTGTTATAGCTCCCGAGTTCAAGTCCTCGAACTATACTCAAATGATGTATGACCTTTGTCCCGAGCTACATGATTGCAACCCAGGTGACCTGAGATCGGCAAAGGCTCCGGACCTGCGCTCCGTGATTCGTATGGGTGATGGGCAAATGCCGGGGATGTATTCCTGGGATGACATAATAAGTCTTGCAGACAAGGTCTCAGATGAAAAACTGGCGGAGAAACAGGCCAACATCGAGTTTGATGAAGTAATAAACATCCAGTACACCAGTGGAACCACGGGCTTTCCGAAGGGCGCAGCTCTTACTCATCACAACATACTCAACAACGGTTATTTTGTAGCTGAGAGTCAGGCAATAACCGAAAAAGACCGCATTTGCATTCCTGTTCCTCTTTACCACTGTTTTGGAATGGTGATGGGTAACCTCGGATGTATAACGCATGGGGCGACGATGATTTACCCCTCGGATGGGTTTGAGCCTCTGACTGTCCTGCAGACGGTTCAGGAGGAACGTTGTACATCGTTATACGGCGTGCCCACTATGTTCATAGCCGAGTTGGATCATCCTGATTTTGAAAAATATGACCTCTCCTCTCTAAGGACAGGCATCATGGCCGGTTCACCATGTCCGATAGAAATCATGAAAAAAGTGAACACCTTGATGAACATGAGTGAGGTGACCATATGCTATGGCATGACAGAAACCAGTCCAGTCAGCACCCAGACTACTGCTGACACCCCGTTGGAGAAACAGGTTAGCACTGTTGGAGTGACGCACCCGCATCTGGAAATAAAAATTGTAGATCCTGAGACGGGCAAGGTTGTTCCCACAGGTGTTCCCGGGGAACTATGCACCAGGGGTTACAGTGTAATGTCAGGCTACTGGAACAATGAGAGCGGAACTCGTGATGCGATAGACTCCGCCCGATGGATGCACACCGGTGACCTGGCGGAAATGGATGAAGAGGGTTACGTAAAAATCGTGGGACGCATCAAGGACATGATCATCCGTGGAGGAGAGAACATTTATCCTCGTGAAATTGAAGAATTTCTGTATCTTCACCCTGAAATTTCCGATGTGCATGTGATAGGAGTGCCGGATGTGAAATACGGAGAGGAAATAATGGTGTGGGTCAAGCGAAAACCGGGCTCAATCACTACTGTTGAGGAGTTCAAGGCCTTCTGCAAAGGAAAGATCGCCCACTATAAAATTCCACGTTATGTGAAGTTCGTCGATGAATTTCCTATGACAGTTTCAGGAAAAATACAGAAATTCCTGATGCGTGAGGAGTCTATAAAGGAATTGGGGCTGGAACAGGCTGCCAACACGAAGACAGCTTAAATTGAGAGAAATGTCCCTAGTGGAGTATTGAAAAATGAAAAGGGGCGATCAATCCTAATGCACTCTGCGAGGGTCAGATGAAGACCATAGGAATCATTGGTGGGATAAGCTGGCTGTCCTCTATGGAATACTACCGTCTGATGAACGAAATGGTGAGGGAACGACTGGGCGGGTTGAATTCAGCGGAAATTCTAATGTATTCCATAGGGTTCGGACCTTTTTCCGAACAGGAAAGACTTGGTGAACACGCCAACTGGAAGCACTTGGTTGAGGTCATGATCGATTCTGCTCGCAGGCTAAAGAGTGGGGGCGCAAAATTCATAGTGATAGCCTCAAACACTATGAACTCAACAGCCCACCTTATTGAAGCCGCCGTCTCACTGCCTGTCCTGCACATTGCTGACGCCACCGGCAAAAAAATCAAGGAAAAGGGATTCAAAAAACTGGCTCTACTTGGAACTGAATACACTATGGCGCATCACTTTTACCGAGAGAGGCTTGAGCATCGTTTCGGGCTAAAGATAGTGACCCCAAACAAATCAGAACGAGAATACATCAACAATGTCATTTTCGATGAACTGTGTATTGGCAATTTTGCTGATGAATCCCGAGAGAACTTTGTGAGGATAATTAACCGCCTTGCCAGGGAAAAGGAAGCTGAGGGAGTCATTCTGGGATGTACGGAAATCCCTTTTCTTCTAAAACCCGGGGATGTGGATATCCCAGTGTTTAACACGGCAGAGATTCATTCAGAGGCTGCCGTCGAATTCTCACTGAAAACTGATTAGTCTACGCTGTCCAATCAATTTCTGGAGTGCTCGGCCATTGAAGTTGGCCCGAAATTAAACAAGATTTGTCAAATGAAAACGCTCTCTGACCCTCAAGCCCACTTATAATGGTTGTAATAGATGGGGCTGTGGAGTAGAACCTGAGACGCAGACAGATCCGAATATTGACGCTGGTCCAGAAAAGCCCAATGATACCAAGTTATTTCAGGAGTTTATTATGAATAGCCGATCAGGAGCGATTACCGCTTTGCTCTGTCTGACTGTCCTGTTGACGATTGTCAGTTGTTCAGAACCTCCCAAGACAGTCGTTCCTCCTGCTGCTGTGACCGTAGTGGCTCCAGAAGAGAAGGAAATTGTAGACTATCTTGAATACACCGGCGACATATCGGCGATTGAAACAGTTGAGATTCGCGCCAGAGTCCAGGGCTTCCTGACAAAAATGAACTACGAACCGATGGCCCGAGTCAAAGCTGGAGACTTGCTGTTCGTAATAGACCCAAGGCAGTATGAAGCGGCCGTAAAACAGGCCCAAGGACAGGTTGAGGCCAAGGAAGCCGCCTACGCCATAGCCAAAATCGATGAAGAAATAGCCAAGTCACTGGAAAAAAAGGAGGCGGTGAGTTGGCTGAAACTTCAGCAGGCAGTGGCCCGCACTGGCCAGACAAAAGGCGAGCTGGATGTGGCGCAGGCCGAGCTGGAAAACGCCAGGCTGAACCTGGAATTCACTCAGGTAACAACTCCAATAAACGGCAGTGTGAGTAGAAATCTGGTAGACATCGGGAATCTGGTTGGCGCCGTTGAGAAAACCCAACTCACAACCGTGGTCAATGATGAAAATGTTTACTGTTATTTTAATCTTAATGAGCGCGACCTTCTTCTCCTTAAAAGAATCCATCAAAGTGACACCAAGGAAAAACTGAAAGAAAAGAAAATACCTGTCAGGCTTGCCCTGGCGGATGAGAAAGATTTCCCGCATCAGGGATATATTGATTTTTCTGATGTAAAATTGAATCCCGAGACGGGAACTGTTCAGTCCCGTGCCATTTTTTCAAATTCTGATGGCTTCATGCTACCGGGAATGTTTGCACGCGTCCGTTTACCATATCAGAAACGCAAGGCCATACTCGTCCCCAATTCTGCCATACAATTCGACCAGGCCGGCAAGTATGTGCTGACTCTGAATGACAAGAATGAGGTTGAGGCGCCTAGACGCATCAAGGCGGGCCGTGAAGAAGGGGGGATGACAATTGTTGAAGAAGGCCTCTCCCCGTCCGATAGAGTTATTTCCACGGGAACGCTTCGTGCCAGGCCGGGTATGCCGGTGAGAGTTATAGCGCCCAGTTCCCGGCAAGATTCAACAAATCCCAAACCGTCCCACGAAAAGAAATAACGGTGGCTGTACATGTTTGCCCGATTTTTCGTTAATCGTCCCATTTTTGCCTCCGTGCTGTCCATTCTGATCATGGTAGCCGGCGCTGTGGCCATCATGGCGCTTCCAGTTGCCCAGTTCCCGGAGATTACCCCTCCAATGGTCCAGGTGACGGCATCGTACCCCGGAGCCAGTCCCCAGGTTGTTGCCGATACGGTAGCCGCCCCGATAGAACAACAGGTCAACGGCGTTGAGAGAATGCTGTATATGCAGAGCACCAGCGCTCGAGATGGCTCTTATACTCTCAAGATTACCTTTGAACTCGGCACTAACATCGATATGGCTACCGTGCTGGTCCAGAACAGGGTTAGTTGGGCCATGTCGAAACTTCCGGTTGAAGTGCAGAGACAAGGCGTAATCACAAAGAAAAGCTCGACCTCGTTTGTAAACGTGATTTCTCTCTATTCACCCAAAGGAACATATGGTGATCTTGAGCTAACAAACTACGTCACAACTGTAATCAAGGATCAGATAAGCCGTCTTTCCGGAGTAGGAGACGTAAATGTTTTTCCTTCCAAGGATTACGGTATGAGGATCTGGCTCGATCCGAACAAGATGCAGCACAACAACCTTACCACGAATGAGGTGGTGGAGGCTTTAAAGAACCAGAACGTTCAGGTTGCGGCAGGACGTCTTGGACAGGAACCTGCTCCTCAGGGACAGAGTTTCGATTTCAACATCAGCACCCTCGGACGTTTGGTTGATCCTCAACAATTTGAGGACATAATCGTCAAGACAGGGAAGGGTGGTAGCATATTACGCATCAAGGATGTAGGCCGGGTTGAATTAGGGGCAAAAAGTTACGACACCAAATCCTATTTCAGGGGACTGCCTTCCGCCACAATAATAGTATACCAGTCCCCCGGTTCAAATGCCCTGGACGTAGCCGATTCGGTCTGTCGCCTTATGTCGGACCTGAAAAAAGAATTTCCATCGGATATGGATTATCAGGTGGTTTATGACACATCTGAATTCGTCAGGGCCTCAATTCATGAAGTCATAATGACATTGATCATAGCGTTCATCCTGGTCTTCATAGTTGTGTTCATATTTCTTCAGGACTGGCGAGCCACTCTGGTGCCGGCTACTACCATTCCAGTAACTATCATCGGAACTTTTGCCATCCTCTACCTGTTGGGCTTCTCCATTAACATGCTCACACTGTTCGGACTGATACTCGCCATCGGAATCGTTGTTGATGACGCCATTGTGGTGGTGGAAAACGTGGACAGGAACATGGTGGAGAACCACCTCAACCCTAAAGAAGCCTCAATTCGGGCAATGGACGAAATAACGGGGGCCATTATAGGGATCACTCTGGTCCTCATGGCCGTTTTTGTGCCTGCCTCTTTCATGGGCGGGATTTCAGGCCAGCTTTACAGGCAATTTTCGCTGACTATCGCCTTCACTACTCTTTTGAGCGCTGTTAACGCCATGACGTTGAAGCCCGTGCAATGCTCCCTATGGCTAAGACCACAGCAAGGCGCCAAGAATGCTTTCTTCAGACGTTTTGATTATGTATTCAACAGACTTACAGCAGCCTATACCAGGATCATTGAGACTCTTGTTAGAAGAATCCCTCTGATGTTTATTATCTGGTTGACTGCCATAGGACTTACTTATTTCGCTTTTACCAAAGTGCCTACCGGCTTTCTTCCCGCTGAGGATGACGGTCTGCTAATGATCAATTTTCAGCTACCTGATGGCGCTTCCCTTCAGCGATCCGACGAGGTGGCCCGAAAGATATCAGTGATTCTTGCAGAAACGAAAGGGGTGAAGGATTTTTCTGTCACACCTGGCAACTCCATTCTGGATGGTATGGGGCCTAACCTGGGTCTTGGTTTCGCCTCACTGACATCCTGGGATGAACGCTTGAAAGAGGGGCGTTCCAAAGACGTCATCATGGCCGAATTGGGAAAGAAGTTCTCTCAAATTACCGAGGCCATAGTGTTTCCATTTTCACGGCCTCCGATTTCAGGATTAGGTGTAAGTGGCGGTTTCGAGTTATGGCTGGAGGACAGGGGAGGACTAGGAACAACGGCCATGGCTCAAATAGCTCAGGAACTGGCTTTGGCTGCCAACTCAGACCCTAATATCAGACAGGTGAACATGACTTTCCGCGTGGCGACACCGGTCGTTTTTGCCGACATCGACCGTGTCAAGGCCATGTCACTCAGGGTCCCGGTACAATCCGTATTCGATACTCTCCAATCTTTTCTTGGATCGACATACATCAACGACTTCAACGAGTTCGGCAGGACATGGCAAGTCATGGCGCAGGCAGACGCCGGGTTTAGATCCAAACTGGAGGATATTCAAAGATTACAGGTAAGAAACCAGTCCGGACAGATGGTGCCTCTGGGAACTCTGGTCAAGGCGGAATACACCGTCGCCCCGATCAGAATTGACCGCTATAATATGTTTCCTGCCGTGAGAATTCTTGGAGATGCAGCTCCAGGCGTGAGTTCTGGTCAGGCTCTTAAAGCAATGGAAAACCTTGCAGCCCAGATTCTTCCCCAAGGCATGAGTTATGAATGGAGTGGAATGGCTTATCAGGAAAGAAAGGTAAGCGGACAAATTTTCATTGTCTTTGGGTTGGCGGTGTTGATTGTTGTATTGATACTGGCGGCGCAGTATGAGAGTTGGTCTGATCCTATCGCAGTAGTCACTGTGGTCCCCTTGGCAGTTCTTGGGGCGGTCGTCGGATTGACCTTACGAGGCATGGATAACAATTTGTACACTCAGGTGG
>CAYNZA010000157.1:0-6406 GCA_964401595.1 uncultured Desulfomonile sp. | reverse complement strand
GATCAACAGGATCACACTCAGGACAAAAAGAAAAAACCATGCCATCCAGACGCCGGACGAAGGAGCGCCGCCAAACACGGACCCAGGCACAAGTCTGAACACGATCCAGTCCACGCCACCCAAAACGTTCGAAAACAGATTTGCTTCACTGGATTCATCCAATGATCCCCATTTGCCCGGGTTAACCATCATCTGGGGCGCCAAACGATTTGATGAAACGCCGAATAAATGCTGGACGTGTCCACCGATCAGCGTTGATGGCCCGACCATAAGAACACCGTCTTCATTGGTCAGTCCGTAGAGGGAGTCTTTCTCGGTGGAGTCAGTGTGGCGCACTTTCTCTGACAGCAATTCAGTCGAAAGCTCCAGGATGATAAGACCCCGTTCCAAATGGTCATAGATGACCGTTTTAGAGACGAATATCCTGCATCCTGATTTTCGGCACTCGGTTTTTATTTTTGGATTGTCGGACTTCCACGAAATTAATTCATCGAGACTTTCAGGCGAAATCCATTCCCGGAAATTGCCCACATTCGACTTTGCCAGCGCTTCGGATGTTTCCAGTTCATAATAAACCCCGGATAAAAAAACGGGTTTACCTGAATCCCTCTGTGATTCAATGCGTTGATCAAGCTCCTGCTGAATCTGGGAAATGAGCGCAAAAAGCCCGTATTCTTTCGACATGCCCAAAGACACGGAATGGTAGTAGCTGGGGAACACGCTGGAGTTTGCCAGTGACTCCAGGTCATTAAAGCTTTGGGAGAGAAACTCGTCCAATATTTCTCCCTTGCTTTTTATGTCCTGAATGAAAGAACTTCTTGTCGTCTCAACCAGCAGAGTGGTGGTAGTGTATAGTTTTAGTATCAAATAGCCTGTAGTTATTATTAAAGCCGAAAAGACGATTACAATTGGCAGCCCGGCTCCCAAAAGTCGTGTCTTCGGAATGTATGACAAGTTGGCTTTCTTCATGGCGTCATGATTAACTTGTTTCGGAAGGCCCCGAGGCCCTGAATGTCAGAATTATGTCACCAACGGGCAATTCATGTTATTTAATAATCGGTAAATCAGGCTACGTCGATATTAACGAAAAAGTTACCTTAGAGCCACAAATTAATTTTTATTCGTAATCCCGTACCAACCCTGTATTTATTTTTCGCATTGGCGGCAAACGCCAGGGTTCAGACTTTTTGGATAAAGAATTGAACTCACATCTTGATGATAATTTTCATGTTCTTGCCATTACAGGCTTTTTCGAATGCTTCAAGTGCCTCGTCCAGCGGATAGGTCCCTGTTATCAGCGGACGGGGATCAACCAACCCTTCTTTGAGCAAACGCAGCGCCGGAGCAAAACGCCCGCATCTTGAACCGACCACGTTGATCTCGTTTATGACCAAAGGGGCCGGGTTGAACTTGAGTTGCCCATGATAAGTGCTTTTCAGAGCTATTGTTCCACGAGGCTTGACACATTCGATGGCGGTGTTCCAACCGGACGGGCTGCCGGAAGCCTCGACTACCAGGTCGAATTTTTGTCCCAGTTTGTCAACATCTTCCAGTTTGACAGTAGCCGCCCCCAGTTTCTGGAACATCTCCAGCTTTTCACTGTGTTTGCCAAGCGCTGTTATGGAACACCCCGTAAGTCTGAGGATCATACTGACCAGCAAACCCAGGCGCCCGTCACCGATGATGAGTGTTTCCATGGCCGGCTCGACGTGAATCTGTTCCAGAATCTCCAGGGCAGCCGCCAGAGGCTCCACAAATACTGCCGCCTCATCGGATACGTTTTCGGGAACAACATGAAGGTTGGCCTCAGGCAGCGTAACGTATTCCGAGAATGCCCCGTCCCTCATGAAAATCCCAAGGCAGGTTCTATTGTAACAGTGTCTTTCAAGACCCTTCAGACAAAATTCACAGTGTCCACATCCGACGTTGATCTCCCCCACAACTCTCTTGCCCAACAATTGAGGGTTCACTGATCTTTCAACCACCCCAACAAACTCGTGGCCTAAAACCCCTTTGAAATTCATGTAACCTTTGACAATTTCAAGGTCCGTCATGCAAACGCCACCAAGTGTAACCCGAATCAATGCGTCCTTTTCTCCCGTCCTCGGAAGCGAAACGTCCCTGAGTTCCAGTTTTCCATCAAAAACAAGCGCTTTCACAAATCATACCTTTCTGAAGAAAAATAAATCTCCCCGCAGTTGATAGAACAAAAAACGATCACACGCCACCCAGCAAAACAGTAAAAGGTTTTTTTACATACTGTAAAATATCTTGACACACCACTCTACATTACCTGCTTGAATAGTCTTCATCAAAATAACGCTCCGGATTGAATTGTCGCCTGAATGCTGCCCGTCCTGCTGTTCAGATTTTATGGCACGCTACTTGCTCTACCAGTTCATGACCCAAAGCATTGCCTGATCTAATAATGAATCTTTTCTGCTTCCCCCCGGTGCGTTACCCAAGCCAGACGCATCGTCCGTCGTAGGGACGCCTCACCCAAGCGTCCCTACACTGCTTTTTTTTGCAGCCCTCAAGAATCCTCATGTTCATGTTGATTTTTTTTGACCCTGCCATTCTTTGCATGACTCTTGAACAACCACTTTCCATGAGCATTCCGAGGCGGATATTTTTCCGTGACGGCGGCAATCATGAAAATGACGAAACCGGATTGTCACATTGCTATGAATTTGTTATTGATAAGCTCATCAATAAAAATTTTAGCACACATCAGAAACAAATCTGAAGTCACTAAGAAAAGCGCCGGGATTTTTTGTCATAAAGACAGGGGATTTTTTTTATTTAGTTCCCGTTACTGTGATATGCTACTGATTTCCGGATACGAGGCATGTTTGTCTTCGTGTCTGCCCGTCGGTCTCATTCAGGGATGCAGAACTTGGAGCGCCCGTCCCCTGGATTGCCAGGGCGCTGAATGTGTTTACCAAACATGGAATCTGACAGTTCAATATGCAATCAAGTTTTCAGGAGGTCTCGCTAGATGAAAGACAAGCGCGTTTTTTTTAACCCTGTTCGCATGCTTAGTCCTAAACTGGACTCCGAAGCGATAAAACTGGAGGAATTGTATCAGCACCCGATTTCGGAATCTTTTACTCTGGAAGAGGGTCTGCTGGTAATGCTGAGCAAACTGGTGGAAATGACCCGTCTGGTCAGAATTGGTTTTGAAGGTAGTAGTCAGGACGGCATCAGTAATTGTGAAGCGCTGGCGGATGAAGTTCATCAGCAGGAGAAACTCCTCACCGGAAATCTGGCCTGCACGATCACGGACTATCCTGACATGTGTCGCGCAGTTATACTTTTTCCGGGACAACTGGAACGAATCGGCGATTATCTTGAGAGCATCCTCAATTGCTGCAAAATAATGACGCGTGAATCGATTCCTCTGAGCGACAAGAATATCTCTGAGATCGGTGAAACGCTGCAAACGGTTCAACAACTCTTGAGTGACCTCAGAGACATAATAATTGCGCCTAACAAGCATCTTATACAGCACGTGATCTCACAGTCAGAGGCCCTTGACCAGAAGTGCCAGGAGATGCAGTTGAGCCACGTGGACAGGCTCCTGGAAGGGTCCACAGCGCCAAAGGCGTCTTCTCTCTACCTTGATATACTTGAATCCATACAGTCGATCAAACGTCACATAAAGGAAATGGCAAAAAGTATTCAGTCTATTTTGCCGCAACAGGGTTAATAGTAAATTACGGTCTCAAGATGAACGACCACAGCCTTGATGAAATGAGTGATGGACGCCCGAGGGGGCTTGAGGCCGGAAAGAGAATACTATGTGTAGCAGTGATTCTTAGCGCCCTGCTTATGGGCGCTAAATTCATTGCGTATTATATCACGGCATCTTCAGCCATACTCTCAGATGCGCTCGAGTCAATAATAAACGTTGTAGCGGCCGCTTTTGCTCTCGGAAGCGTCATTCTCTCGGCAAAACCCCCCGATTCATCACACCCCTACGGGCATGGGAAGATTGAATATTTTTCTGCGGGCTTTGAGGGCGCGATGATAATCTTGGCTGCAGTCTCCATATTTCATCAGGGCCTTCAGAAGATTGTCAATCCTCAGGAATTACCGCGCCTGGACATCGGAATAGGCCTGCTGGTAATAGTCAGCGCCATGAACGCCGCTCTTGGTTATTCCCTGATACGGATAGGCGGTAAGATAAGATCCGATGCCGTCTTTGCCCATGGCAAGCACATTATAACGGACGTGTATACTTCGGCGGGTGTAATACTAGGATTACTGATAGTCATGATCACCGGGCAATGGTTCATTGACGGTCTGATAGCTTGCCTGGTCGGAGCCAACATAATCATTTCGGGGCTATTTTTGGTAAAAAGGGCGTTCAGCGGTCTTATGCATGAATCTGACCGTTTACTACTTGAAGAAATCTGTGATGTTCTCACCAGACACCGGAAAGACTTGTGGATAGACATTCACCAGTTGAGGGCATGGCGATCCGGACAGAGGGTGTTCATTGACTTCCACCTGATATTGCCAAGGGACGTAACTCTTGAGAAAGCGCATGGTGAGGTCAAAGAACTCGAGACATTCTTTAAACGCAAATTTGGTGAAGAAACGGAGATCTTCGTTCATCTCGACCCATGTGAAGACCCCGAATGCGTCGTCTGCTCAAACGACCCGTGTGGACTCAGAAAAGACAGGACCAATCACAGGAACCTTTGGAGTCTGGACTCGACAACAACCCGGTGAAGTCATCAGGGTCATGCTCGCCCGAAATCGTCCTCATATCGTTCTATATCGTCTTCTCCGAAATAATCTCCTGTCTGAATTTCCACAAATACCACCGGAGCGTCCGATCTGTTGGTCATTCGGTGTCTCGTTCCCACTGGAATATCCACCGAGTCACCTGGAGAGAGTTCTACTTCCCTTGAATCCAGAGTCACTACCCCTTTGCCACTAACGACCATCCAATGCTCAGATCTTCTCTTGTGACTCTGCAAACTAAGTCTCTTGCCCGGATAGACTATAATCCTCTTCACCTTGTGATCATCGAGATCTGAGAGCACAACGTAATAACCCCAGGGACGGTGATCTTCCTTTTGTAAGCGCTTCAGAAGTTCTTTTCCCGACTTGACCAGGGCATCTGCGATCAGGACACTCCAATCGGAGCTCTGGTCTCCAGGCAGTTCAATCATTGGACCCGGAACAGGCTTCTCCAATTGGCCATTTGTCCCAATCCAGAAGTAGTTTCGTGACTTGGCAAGTTCACTGTAAACACGGGAATCCATTTTATAGAGGTCCCAGTCCAGTATCGTGATCATCGGTGTAGGACTGATCTCTGAAAGAAGCGCCGGGGTCACCCCACATAAATTGTATAATAGACCATATTCATGGGTGTTTCCGAGAAATGTCGCTACCTCGTACAAATCTGACATGGCGACCGACTGATTACTGGAAGCCCCAAGGGTTGATGAAGTCTCCTCGCCAAGGTCCACTTGGACGACCTCCCACCCACCAGTGGTCATGTGTTGAACAATATTTTCGACCAACCCATCCTGAAAATAGAATGGTCGCCATTCTGAAGCGCATCGTTTGGGGTCTAACAAGGCTACTCTCATGCGACATGCACCATGTTATTTCTCTGGTTATATGTTGTTTTTGGCTTACACGCCGTTACTGCGATCTCAGATATAGAATGGGCAGGATATCTGAAACAGTAGACAATTTGCATAAAGTCCGGACTTGAGAATGCCGACTATGGCAAGACCACGGCCACAAAGTAAGGTTGCTGGTCCAGATCACCTTGATCCGGATTAAAAGTTATCGACCCGTCTCAGATACCTTTTCCTATAACTCGTTCGTCATGCAGAACTCTCTGCTGCATACCCCTACCGACTTGATAGGTTAAATCAAATTCTCTCCAGAAAGCCTCATCTTTTTGCTTCCAACCGGGTCCAAACCGTTGTTCGAAGAATTC
Organism: uncultured Desulfomonile sp.; assembly: GCA_964401595.1. GTDB lineage: Bacteria > Desulfobacterota > Desulfomonilia > Desulfomonilales > Desulfomonilaceae > CAITZA01. Next base: position 441 of record CAYNZA010000157.1, on the reverse strand, counting down.
TCCCAGCCTTTCAAACAGAACCTTCCACGGTGGGTCCCCCTGCTCGTGAGCCTTAAATATTTCGCCAAGCAATTCTTCAAGTTCCGGCAAAGTTTCCTTGGGAAGATAGGCTATTGCCCCTTTTCTGATAGCTGTCAAAAGTGTCTCAGGATTCATTGCATGTGCGGTGAGCATCACGGTAGGAAAATTTCGGGCAACTGATTCTTCCAGCAGCTTCAACCCGTTTACACCCATAATGTCCAGGATTACCAAATCATATCGCCCAGTTTTGATTTTCCCGGATCCGCTGCTGTAGTCCCTGGCCGTGTCGAGCCTGGAGCCCTCGAGAATGTCCTCGATAGATTCCAGGATGTCTACTTCATCATCCACAGCCAGAATTGACTTACCCGCCAAATATGATTTTTCGAGCATGTTGGTCACTCCCGAATTTGATATGACTCG
>CAYNZA010000156.1:0-6435 GCA_964401595.1 uncultured Desulfomonile sp. | reverse complement strand
GAAGGTATTATCTTCCTTTGCACTTTTTACTGAAGCGCTCACTCTACTTCCATACCCTCAAGTCTTTTGAGAAATTACTCTAAAGACTCATTTCAATTAACTGTAAATACAAGCGTATCTTGACAATGTATAAAAACTGATTCTCTGCGCTAAGTATATCCAAGAAGCAAATGAATGTCAACGAAGTTTTGTGAAGCGATCAAGGACTTTTCCGGCGAAAAATGTGGCTTTAAGGAAAGAACCTAACTAGTTACGGTTACTGTAATAAATAAAATCCAACTTCACCAAGTCTAATTCTCTCGACCTCAAGGGTTACCGTGATCCTATCGGGGTGAGGCTTGAGAGATTTGAGTCATTTTACGCGCGACCATAGTTGATCCAGGCCATTCTTCACCGGAGTTCGGGTAATCATGAAATCCCCTTTTACACCATAAACGTACATTTCCATTTTAGCCTTGTCGGGTAACGTCACAAATATTCCGTGGTCGTCAGAAGTCCAAACGCCATCCACTCCGGCGGGGTAAGATTCATTGAATATTCGACACGTGCCATCTTTTCTGAGTGTAATGAGTGAGCGAAAGGACGGAGCCTTGACCGATCTAGGTTTTTCAGCCAACGGGTTATCTTCGGGTAGCTTTTCCCAACTCCCCATGACAGATTGCCAGTCCAGACTGGGCTGATAAATTTGTTCGGGTGTGATACCTCCAGAAGACTGCGAGAAGGACTGTGAAGAGATGATCAGGAAAAACATCACCGACAAACTTTTCCAAAATATCACTGTATAACCCTCATGTAGGTCGGCTGCGCTCTTTTACCGACCAAGTCTCACAAACCTCAATATATCATGACAGGGCACGTTTCACAAATTGTCTTGACCCAAAGAAATCAGTCTATCAAATGGTTCTAGAGACTTTTGTCCGAATCAAGTCGCTGTAATGAAATGGGCACTGTCCACGGTCGGAAGAGTTCAGACAGATCTATACTTTATGTCAATAAAAACAAATAGTATCATATAGTAATCATATTTATGGTAACTCAAATGGCGCTTAATATAAGAACATACTTTTTAAGTAAAATATAAGCCATCAACATTAATAATTTTCTTGACACACATTAACCTGCATGATACGTCCCTGCGCCAGGGTTGATGTTGGGGTAACGAATAAATGTATTTCCTCAGCTTACACACTTTTGATGTGTATAGACCTGTCCCAATAAAGGAGGGTATGATGGTCAAGAGAATTCTTATTTTTTCACTTTGTTTAACGACGCTAATGATGGCGTCACTTGCGTTGGCGGGGGGTAAGGTGGCGCCGGTAGTTTGTGCTCCGCAGCCTTGTGTTCCGGCGGTAGCTTGCGGTCCGACAGTTGGTCCAAATCCAGCCTTCTGGGGAGATGCTCCATTTCCTGGAATATGTGGTGGAGTTGTAGCGCTGCCGTTCCTGGTCGTTGGTAGTCTTTTGGGTGGTAACACGGTCGCTCCACCGGCTGCTCCGATGTATGGCCAGCCCGTTCCCAGAGGATTTGCTCCAGTTCCCATGGCTCCTAATTGTGCGCCCCCGGTATGTGGACCCGTTGCTCCTGTTGGTTGTGGTCCGGCGCCCTATGGTGCGGGCGCTATGGGTGGAGGTCTTTTCGGTGGCTTGCCATGCCTCGAATTGTGTTCCGGGATTCTCGGAGGCTTGAGCGGTGGCTTCGGCCTGGGTTTATAGACCTACACTCATGATTGTGATCCATAAAGTTGCAACTATCACAATCAGGTAAACGGATTAAAAAAATAGCGAACTTATCAAACTAGTAATCCTTCCGATCCTACGGGGACTTAATGTCCCCGTATTTTTTTGCTTACCCGGGATTTTTTCAGACTGGACAAATTTCCTGAAGCATCCTTGCCATTGGGGCGTCGTTTTGACATCATGTCATGTGGAGAGGCTCTACTGGAACGGTGACAAGATGGCAACACGAGACACAGCGTCCAACCCCGATCGCACCGAGACGGTTGAAGGTGTTCTGGAAAGGATCATATTCAGTCATGACGACCACGATTTTGTTGTGGCGACACTGACTATTTTGGGTAGGTCTGAACCCGTCACGATAGTGGGTAGACTCGCTCAACCTCACCCTGGTGAATCACTTGTTCTTTCAGGTAGCTGGGAGTTCAACAGAAATTTTGGTGAACAGTTTAAATTCACCCATGCGGAAACCAAAGCCCCATCCACAGTACGGGGGATTGAAAAATATCTCTCATCGAACCTCATAAAGGGAATTGGGCCGGAAATGGCCCGGAGGATTACAGCGAAATTCGGTGAACAGACACTTGAAATTATTGAGCAAAACCCGGAGGAACTACTTGGTGTGGCAGGAATAGGGAAGGCAAGGGCCGCCAAAATATCTCAGGCGTTTCTGGAACAGCAAGAGATCAGGGACGTAATGCTTTTTTTGCAGACCCACGGCGTCTCCTCAACCTACGCGTACAGAATATTCAAGCGCTATCAAAAACGCTCAATAGATGTGGTGCGCAACAACCCCTACGTGTTGGCGACGGACATTCGCGGAATAGGGTTCAAATCAGCGGACAAAATTGCAGGCAGTTTGGGTATAGACCTCAAGTCACCACTGCGCGCCAAGGCTGGTTTGATTCACACACTGGATATTTCGCAGTCAGAAGGACATACTTATCTGCCTCACTCGAATTTGATTGAAAAAGCCAGGGCGCTTTTGGGTGTTGACTCCATGACCCTTGAAAAAGCGCTCTCAGACCTATTTTCAAATCGTGATGTCGTCATGGAGGACGGGCGCGTTTATCTGAGTCTGATGGCTCGGGTTGAGAATTCAGTGGCTGCAAGAGTCAAAGATCTTCTCATTTCTCCGTCCATGCTACCACGAATAAAAGTTGACTCAGCCATAGACTGGGTTGAAAAAAGATCTACGATAGGCCTTTCCGAGGCTCAAAAGCTGGCGATCAGAACTTCCCTTACCAGCAAACTCCTGATCATCACAGGTGGTCCGGGAACTGGAAAGACTACTCTCCTCAAATCTCTCATCCAAATCCTTGATGCTAAAAAACTACGGACGCTTTTGGCGGCTCCCACCGGCAGGGCTGCAAAAAGATTGTCAGAATCTAGTGGAAAAGAAGCTAAAACAGTTCACAGATTGCTGGAATACTCTCCGTCCGAAGGTGGATTTCAGCGTACTGCAGCCAATCCATTAGAGGCAGATGTTGTAATCATTGACGAAGTATCGATGATGGATATTGTTTTGGCCAACCATTTGTTAGGGGCTATTGACCCGATGTCCAGTCTTGTCCTGGTGGGCGACGCAGATCAATTGCCTTCTGTAGGTCCTGGAAATTTCCTGAGGGATTTGCTCGATTCAGGCGAAGTTCCGGTTGTTCGACTCGATACGGTCTTCAGGCAGGCTCAACAAAGCGAAATAGTCACAAATGCTCACCGCGTCAACGCTGGTCTACTGCCCATCAAAAATTCTGCGGAGCGTGCTCTGAGTGATTTCTATCTCATAGAGAAGGATGAGCCGGAAGAAATGTTGCGTCTGGTAAGGGAAATGGTTTCCAGGCGTATCCCGAATGCTTTCCGATTTAATCCTGCAGATGATATTCAGGTTTTGACCCCGATGAACAGAGGCCAGATTGGAACGGAAAATCTGAACAGTGAATTGAGGGAATTGTTAAACAGCGAGGGCAAGCCCATCAGAGGAGGGCGTTTCAAGGTGGGTGACCGGGTCATGCAGACGCGAAACAATTATGACAAGGAAGTTTTCAACGGGGACATAGGCTCGATAATTTCATATGACGAGAATTGGAACGAGGTAATGGTGGATTTCGATTCTAGGAGCGTTCAATACCATGTAAACGAACTCGACGAATTATCACTTGCTTACGCCGTCACCATTCACAAATCCCAAGGGAGCGAATACCCTTGCGTTATAATTCCTTTAAGCACCCAGCACTATGTCATGCTGAGGCGTAATCTGCTCTACACGGCCATGACGCGGGGAAAACAACTCGTGATATTGATTGCCAATCCCAAAGCTCTGGAAATCGCAGTGTCGGAAAAAAACGCCGAACGTCGTTTTACAGGACTGGCCGAAAAGCTGCGAGTGGAACGGACTCTTCCCAACCCCAAATCCTATTTGCTCAAATAATCCCGCCTGTCCTGCAGCGCTTTTTCGTAAAGTTTCAAATAATCCCGGGCTGATCTATGCCATGAATAATCTTTCTTCATACCTCTGATCATTAGCCGTCGCCAGGTGTCCGGATCCGAATTGTAAAGATTAAGGGCCCTGTTGATTGAATCTTCCAGTTCTACAGAGGACGGAGTTAGGAACCTGAAACCATTGCCTGAGTCACTGACCGCGTCAAATTCATCCACTGTGTCCATAAGCCCGCCAGTGGTTCTTACAACTGGAACAGCGCCGTACTTCATTGCGTAGAGTTGGTTTAACCCGCACGGTTCATATCGTGAGGGAACCAGAAGCACGTCCGACCCGGCAAATATCTTGTGAGCCATCAGATAATCATAGCTTAGGAAAGTAGCGACCTTATCACTGTGTAGCTGGTTAAGCTCTGAGAAAGCTCTTTGGTAGTGGGCGTCTCCGGTGCCTAAAATGACTAGTTGAACGTCCTTATGCACTACCGATGAAATGATTTCAAGCACCAGGTCAACACCTTTTTGACTGGACAATCGGCTAACCATACCTATCAAAGGTGTGTCAGGACTCTCAGGAAGTGATGCAAGCTTTTGAAGATCTGCCTTGCACTTAGACTTCCCGGAGAGATTTTCAGGTGAATAATTAGTATCGATCAGAGTATCAGTTTCGGGATTCCATATGCTGTAGTCCACCCCGTTCAGAATTCCCGACAATCGGTCGCCTTTTTCCTGAAGAACACCCTCCAGTCCGAAACCAAATTCGGGTGTGAGGATTTCATTCCTGTATCCCACAGAGACTGTGTTGACCTCGTCGGCAAAAACGATGCCACTTTTCAGAAAGTTCAGTTTACCGTGAAACTCCATGTGGCTGGGCGTAAAAAATTCCCATCCAACACCCACTAAAGGCATGTCCAGATGCCAGAATATTCCCTGATATCCGAGGTTGTGAATAGTCATTATGGCAGCGCTTTCCTGAAGCGAAGACTCACCGGCGTACAACGTTCGAAGATAAACTGGAGTTAGGGCCGCCTGCCAGTCATGTGAGTGAAAAACATCATAATGGGTGTTTGTGGCCAAGGATACTTCAATAGCGGCTCTGGTAAGGAAAACGAATCTTTCTGCATTGTCTTCGTAGTCGCCTTCGGGAGAGCCATAAAGATAATCCCTGTCAAAATATTCAGGACAATCCACAAAAAAATATCGTGCGCCACTGGGAGTTTCGTGCGCCCAAAGCCCGGCTTTGATCTGTTTGGCGTTGAGGGTCACCTCAATATTGAAGTCAAGCTGGTGTATACTGAATTTATCCCCGGTTATTCCCCGGTATTTTGGCATCAATACATCAACTTCCACTCCGAGGCTGCATAATTCCGCGGGTAGAGATTGGATCACCTCTCCTAAACCGCCAGTTTGCGCAAAAGGCGTCGCTTCAGGCGTAATCATTAAAACGCGCACTTCGAAGGACCTCCGATCATTTCGGGGCAATTAATCGATCTAGTCCAGGCCTTAAAAAAGCTACCGCCAGTTTCTTCCAGCAACAAAGAAGTCAGGGAACACCAAGCGGGCTATACACCTGGAACAATCACAACACAACTTAACACAAAATATCTTTCACACCAAGTCGATTGGTCTTCTTCATCAAACAACGCCAAGTCATATATGAAAAACGGCTAGAAAATTTACTGCGATTTTTTTATGTGCTCAATAAGGCCCCCATGACTGAGCAATTCTTCCATAAATCCTGGAATGGGAGTCACCCTAAAAGTTTCACCCGTTGTGAGGTTCTCGATTACGCCGCTCGATTGATCAACTTTGATGATGTCACCCTGATTAATTTTTTCAGAGGCTTCCTGGGATTCCAGTATAAGAAGCCCCATGTTGAAAGCGTTTCTGTAGAAAATCCTGGCAAAACCAGAGGCTATGACACAAGCGATACCCGCCCCTTTGATTGCAACGGGCGCGTGCTCTCTTGACGAGCCACAACCAAAATTCTTCCCTGCTACGATTATGTCTCCTTTTGAGACCTTGCCGGGAAATGTAGGATCAGCGTCTTCCATGACGTGCTCGGCCAATTTTTGAGGATCTGTAAAACTCAAGTATCTAGCCGGAATAATTTCGTCGGTGTTAACATCATCTCCAAATTTCCATGCTTTTCCCTGAAAAGCCATTCCACCCTCCTACATTAAAAATTATTAAGGAAAAACTTTATTTCGTCCGACCGGGTTGTGAATTCAGGTCACCGAAAACAGATGTTCTTTTTACATTATTGGAC
>CAYNZA010000155.1:0-6522 GCA_964401595.1 uncultured Desulfomonile sp. | reverse complement strand
TTATGTCACGGACAATTCCGGCGGCGTTCCAGCGACCGTTCATCTGAAAACTGGAGAGAGATAACTCTACCGGGAACTTCTCACCGGTCCTGCGCATCGCCACCAACTCTGTTATCTTCCCGACGGCGTTCCCCTGCCCCGAAACTGCAAACCCGGGAAATGCCTTAAAGTGATCCGAATGATATTCCTGAGGAGCGAATAACTTGTGAAAACTTCTGCCCAGAACCTCGGATGCCTCGTATCCAAAAATCCTCTCCGCGGCCTGGTTCCAGAAAGATATGTCGCCGTGGTCATCTATCAGGATTATAGCGTCAAATACTGAATTGGTTATTGCCCTGAATCTGGCTTCTCGCTCAATAATATGTTCCTGCGCCCTTTTTTGTTCCGTTATATCGGTGTATGACCCCACCATTCCAAGAGTATTGCCTTTCTCATCTGTTACAAGGTTCAGTGACACGAGAGCGTCAAAAGTTGTCCCGTCTTTTCTGAGCGCAGTTAATGAACCGGAGAAAGAGCCGACCGCCACTAGCTGTTTTAGGGCCGCGTCAAGTTCATCCTTGTCTTTCCAGAATTCAGACACATGCTTTCCAAGCAATTCGCTTTCAGAACCATACCCCCACATTTGTAGAGAAGCCCGGTTAGTGTAGAAAACCTTTCCGTCGCCATCTATCATGCGAATTCCGTTGATAGATGTGTCCATTGCCAGTCCACGAATTTTCAGGGCCTCATCGGATCTCTTTTTTATCATGACGTCAGCCACTTGCTGGCTGATAGCCTCAATGAGACGCCGTTCCTCATTCAGGAAAGGTCCTTCATCGCTTTGAGGCATGTCTCTCAAATAGCCCACGTCAACCTGACCAAACGAGGCCTCACCTATGAAAATGGCCTCGGATTGAACCGCCACGCAACTGGTGATATCCCCAGACTGGAATTCATGCCCTTCAACATTGATGCGACAGCAGGTAATCTCAGGAAACTGCCAGGCAGGTGGAATCAGAAGCACTATTCCTTCCAGGATTTCTTCCAGGGATAATCTTTGATTCTGTGTAAGTTTGGAGATGTGATACAGGCAGGATACTTCCTTAACCCTTTCAGACAAGTCATGAGTCTTGTCCAACAATTGTTTCTCCATTATCTTACGTCTACTGACATCTCTCATGAAACACATTAAAGCCGGTTCATCGTCCCAGATTATGAACGAGGAATGGATTTCCACCCATTTTTCAGTCAGATCAGAGCAGATAATTCGAAACTCGATCTGTGGGGGGTGGTCCAGACCCGAAATTTGAGAACTAAAATGATTTCTTATGATCGATAAATCGGCGGAATGAACCACCCTCTCCAAGTCCTCAATATTGAGGATCTCTTCGGAAGAGTAGCCTGTGAATTTCGAACATGCAGGATTGGAAAATTTAATTGAGCCATGCTGCACGACAAAAATGGATTCACTGGTTTTTTCCACCATTTCCAGAAGTCTGAGTTCGGAATTTTCTATAGACCCCGCAGTCTGAAGCCGAATTTCTTTTTCAAGCTTTTCGACTTTATTTCGTAAACGGGAGACTTCCAGAATTAGTTGGTCCTTGGTCTTTTCCAGATCGGGCATGAATCAATTCCTTGGAATCTTGTCCTCAGATACTCCGTGAAACTACCGACAGTGGGGATATCTCCACTTCTAACAGACATAATTTTAAACGGATCCATATTTAATCAGACAGGATTCTGAGCCATTTTAAAACGAGAATTTACGTTAAAAAGTAACCTGTTTGGGTTTAAATTATCTGATTTCAATTTTTATGACCATCAATTTGATGGCCCATGTAATAATTTGTCCGGAGGTCACATGGTGTCACTTCAACAAAAAAAATCCGAATGATTTTTTGTGCGGGCAGCCTTGAGGTTCAGACCTGAAAATTTCTCGAATCCTGGAAGATTCCGGGGGATGTCAAAACTCGCTTTCTTTATGGATACCCCAGTTAATAAGGGGCTTCGGTGACTGGTATGTTTGGGCATAACGCTGAAACTTTTCTTTTTCACCATCATCTTAATTATTAAATACGTTAATGGAGAGGTATTACCGTGACTAGAATCGGAGATATAATAGCTGATAGGAATATGGCGATGTTGATAGACTGGGACCTTCACCCGTTTGAAGCGGTTACCAGATATCTGGAATGGGGCACGAACTGGTCTCGGGGATTGAATCACGCAAAAGCATGCAATGAGGAAAGCGCTTATTTTAAAATAGACGCTGTTTCTTCACCTGCCAGGCTGTTTCTGGTGAAGCAGAGTCATCACGATTATGAGGTTTTATATGAAGTGGACGCACCACAGGAGCTTATAGATGAGTCCGTCTTCGAGTTCGCGTGCAAGAACAAGGCTTGCGGTATATCGGACGGTCTGAGATCGTGGTTGAAAACCGAAGCCTACAAGAAACCCGAGAACAGTCAATAAAGGTAATGTAGTATATCTAAAACTCTTTTCTTCAAAAATATCAACCTACTGCAATTACCATGGAGCGTTGAGACGCTCCATTTTTGTATCGGAAACCAGGCTATCCAATTTCGGTGCGTTGATAACCCTCTGCAATGGAGTTTGAAATGGATTGTCACTGTAAGGATCATTTACCGGGTAGTTGGCATTCCCACGATGATTGTGACTGCCACAAAAGTGAACATCCCACATACACGTTTGTAGTGACCAAGGTGATGGACCATGATCCCGGCAATAGAACCGTGTACATTTCAAGCGTCTTCATGGAGAAGCTTGAACTCACCGACGGTGACCCGGTTGAAATACTGGATGCAGGGGGATGCATAGCGCAGGCTAAACCTCATCCTAACGCGTGGATTGATACGCGAATGGTTTCTCTGGACAGGCTCACCATGGATGAGAACAAATTCCAGTTATATTCCCAGGTAAAATTGAGAAAAGCGCGTTGTCCTGAGAGCGAACTGGTCACCCTGGAGGCTCCTCAGGGATGCTCGATCTCCAGACCTCAACTTAGAACCATGCTTGAAAAGCTTAGCGGCGCCGTACTGGTTGGATCGGGTAACCTGAACCTCAAAGATAACCGTGGAGTTACTATCAGCTTCAAGATAGTCTCCACCGAGCCTTGCTCGGTATCCAGGTTATCACCCAGAACACGCGTAAAACTGGTAGACGAGGAAGGTAACGAATTTGTATCCAAGACCGACACCTCGTTTGCCGACGTCGGCGGTCTGGATGAAGCCATCAGGAAAGTTAGAGAAGTCGTTCAATTACCGCTTCAGCACCCTCAGATATTCTACAGACTCGGGATTGATCCCCCACGGGGAGTTTTATTGCATGGCCCTTCGGGTACCGGAAAGACTTTGATTGCGCGCGCAGTCGCGGGAGAAACGGGATGCTGGTTCCGCAGTGTGATAGGCACAGAAATAATGGACAAGCATTATGGGGAGAGCGAAGCAAAACTGCGCGCAGCGTTCGACGAAGCAGGAAAGAACGCTCCCTCCATACTCTTTATAGATGAGATAGACGCCTTGGCTCCCAGACGGGACACTGCGGAGGGAGAGGTAGAACGAAGGGTGACTGCCCAGTTGCTTGCCCTCATGGACGGAATGGTGGACCGCGGTCAGGTCATGGTCATAGCCGCCACCAATTTACCCAACAACCTCGATCCTGCGCTCAGACGGCCCGGAAGGTTTGACAGAGAAGTGCTCATCGGCACCCCAGACCTGGCGGGACGTCGAAGGATACTGGAAATTCACACCAAGGACATGCCCCTGGGGAATGTCAACCTCAATGAGTTGGCCGAAAAAACCCATGGGTTTGTGGGGGCAGACATAAAGGCTCTATGCCAGGAATCGGGATATGAAGCGATGCGCCGGATTCTTCCGGGACTTGAGAACACCCCTCAGCAGCTCTCCGAAGATTTCCTGGAGGCCCTCACCGTTGAGGCCGAGGATTTTCGTGAAGCCCTCAAAGACATGAGGCCATCTTCCGGTAGAAATTTCGAAGTAAATCTGAAAAAAGCCGGCTGGGTTTACATTGCAGGATATGGGAAAGAAAAAACCTACGTAGAGCAAACAGTTCTGTGGCCTCTTCAAAACGCCAAGGCCCTGGAGAAAATTGGCATGTCCAAACCGGAGGGATTGCTGATCACGGGGCCTTCCGGTGTCGGGAAGACTCTTTTTGCGCGTTCAATGGCCAAGGAAAGCGGTTTTAATGTCATTGAAATCCGCACCCCTGAACTTTTATCGAAGTATATGGGCGAAAGCGAAAAGAATGTCAGGGAACTGTTCAGACAAGCCAGGCAAATGGCCCCTACCGTTCTAATACTGGATGGGGTTGATTCGTTCTCGTCAAAAGGGTGGTCAGATGCAAAATACATCGATCGTATCGTGAATCAACTCGTAATGGAGATGAACTCAACACTGGATTCCAAACCAATTTTGGTCGTAGGAACGTCAATCCAGCCTGCCGACCTGCCTCCAGCGCTTACTGCTACAGGCCGTTTTACCAATGAGCTGAAACTGAAACTCCCGTCGGACGACGACCTCAACGCGCTTTTCACAAAATTCCTCAAAACTGATCACGTCTTCTTTAGCGGCGAATATGAGGCGCTGGTAGACCAGGCCCGCGGGCTTTCATGCGCCGACGTGGAAGAGATATGCCGACGCGCAGTCCTGATGGGAGCCAAAAAAGAAATGGCGCAAAATTCTGAAATCGGCGCGCACATAAGCATTGACCGGACGGACCTTGACGACGCCCTCTCTGATTGGAAGGCAACTCGCTCTGTTTACTGAAATTTCCTCTGTCCGAAACAACTCAATGGACTTTTTTCACTGTGTTTAAGGGGGCGGTGTGCTATTGTAGACAATTGGTATGATTCAAGATGTGCCTATTGAAAGGAGCATACAATATGAAGCGAGAGGAAATTCAGGCGGCATTGGACCTCGTCCGACCCCAACTTCAGGCCGACGGAGGCGATGCGGAAATAGTAGACGTGACTGAAGATGGAATTGTTAAAGTGAGACTGAAAGGCGCGTGCGGCGGATGCCCCATGAGCCAGATGACACTTAAAATGGGAATTGAAAGAATTCTGAAAGAAAAAGTCCCCGCAGTGAAAAGCGTTGAATCGGTGAACTGATATAAATCCCGTCAATTTCGAAAAAATCTTTTTGGAGGAGTCAAATGCCTTATCGAATAGTCCAGGAAGAGTGTAAAGGCTGCCAAACCTGTGCGCGTGTATGCCCAATGAGAGCATCCAATGGCGAGAAAAAACAACCCCACAGCATAGATGGTTCCAAATGCATAGAATGCGGTGTATGCGGCAGAGCCTGTCCTTACGGCGCCATACGCGACAACACAGGGGTCAAACCGGAGAAAATCAAGAAATCAGATTGGCCCAAACCCTATGTATGGACCGAGGACTGTGTGGGTTGCGAAGTCTGCGTAGCCTCCTGCCCCTTCCAGGCGCTCGGAATCGCTGTCATCAACGATGAAGACGTGGCAGCCCTATTCGACCCCAAGGCTTGCGTAGGCTGTGGAATATGCGAAAGCGCGTGTCCTGTCCACGCCATTCAACTCTTCTGGCCACACGAACTCAGAAAATCCGCCTGATCCACTTCCGGCGCGCCTTTTCCTATTGGCGCGCCACTTATTTCCAATACCTTTCACCCTTTCCTAATCGCTAAAAGCCCCTTTAAAATCCCAGCGCAGACCAGACTCCAACTGCCCACCCCACCCGATAACCAGGCGCGCCACGCAGCGCGCACTAGCCCCTAAGTCGCATATTCAGCCCCTTAGACGCCCTTTCCGCAATGCCTTTAGCCTCCCTGGAGCGCGCCCCCGATCGAAAAACCCGGCGCGCTAACTGAAAAAAAACCAAAGTCTGGCACCAAAAATAATATTTCCCGCCACTATAAATGAATACAGTCCACTTTTTTTTGCGACGAGGTCACGCCTATCTACCCGTATTTACAGGCTTCCACTACACCACCAGGAAAAACAGACCGAGCCTCGAAACTTTTTTGTTGACACAAAGTCCGATTAGGTATAAACCTTGGACTTCCCCAATGGTTGGGGAAACAAAAGATCAGAAAAAAAGAGCTTGACAAACAAAAAGCAAAAATGGTAAACTGATCTGGCGGAAAGTGGAAACACAAAAAACGTTGATCTTTGAAAACTGAATAGCAGATAGTTCGTGACGAAGATACATGTTTTAAGAGAAAAATCAAACTGGAGAGTTTGATCCTGGCTCAGAACGAACGCTGGCGGCGTGCCTAACACATGCAAGTCGTACGAGAAACACATCCTTCGGGGTGTGGAGTAAAGTGGCGCACGGGTGAGTAACACGTGGGTAACCTGCCCTCGGGATCGGGATAACTGGCCGAAAGGCCCGCTAATACCGGATAAGACCACGGAAACTACGGTTTCCGGGGTAAAAGTCGGCCTCTCAAAGAAGCCGGCGCCTGAAGATGGGCCCGCGGACCATTAGCTAGTTGGTAAGGTAACGGCTTACCAAGGCCGAGATGGTTAGCT
>CAYNZA010000154.1:0-6524 GCA_964401595.1 uncultured Desulfomonile sp. | reverse complement strand
CATACTTTTAAACCCTTCCACTAGAGGCACTGTTCGCATTAAATAATCATGGTCCTCAACACAGGAGGTTTTATGTCTGACGATCTGAAAAGCAAAACGGCCGAAACAGCCAAGTTGTATTTTGAAAATTATAAGGGTGAACGTCCCTTTGACCTATGGAGGTCTTTTGACAAAGGTTTGGCAAAAGATCTGTCCTTGTTCATCACCGGGCAGATGTATGCGCGACAGAGAATCCCTCACCCAACCAGACAACTGATTACCGTCGCTGCTCTAACTGTCCTGGAGAGACTCGAAGAACTTAAACTGCATATCTTCGCTGCCCTGAATGTGGGATGCAAGCCCGAGGAGATAGCGGAGGTCATTTTTCAGTGCGGCATATATGGCGGAATGCCTATAGTCAATCAAGCTCTGAAAGTGTTGCGTGAAACATTACAGGAAACAGGCAAATGGCCTCTTGAAACTCAGGATTAGTTTGCCTGTGACCATTGTCTGCTCTGATCCGGAGTTCGCTTTCAAACGCGTGGTGATGTTTGTTTGATATCGCTCACAAGATGGGGTAAAATATCATGTAGTCACTTAATGATGAAGGTGAAAGTTGACATTGCCTCAACACCAGGGATGCTTTTGACTGCCAGGCTACCGATATTACTATGCTGTGTTTTGTCATTGCTCGTTTCTTGCGCCACGGTGCCACACTCAGGCAGAAGACAGCTCAATTTTGTCTCTGATCAACAGCTTGATTCATTGGGGTCTCAAGCTTTCAAGGAAATCATTTCACGCGAGCCGATATCAGAAGATAAACAGCTCACCAGGGCAGTGAAACAGGTCGCGGATAGAATTACCAAGGTTGCGGATGAGACCGACAAGCCAGGGTTTGATTGGCAGTTCACACTCATAGATAGAGATATTCCGAATGCTTTTGTCCTGCCGGGGGGCAGGGTTGTCATTTATAAGGGCATACTGCCTTTAGCCAAGAATGAAGCAGGGCTGGCTGCCATAATTGGACATGAGGTCGCGCATGCGGTAGCCAGGCACGGAGCTGAACGGCTTAGTCAGCAATTGACCCTCAAGGGGATAACGACCATCGGATCAGAAATATTCAGATCGAATGATGGAAACCTTGATGCAAAATCGCGCGCCATTATAGGAGCTTTGGGATTTGGGGCTACCGTGGGAGTAATCTTGCCGTTCAGCCGGACCCACGAACTGGAAGCCGACAAAATAGGGCAAATCTATATGGCCAAAGCCGGATATGATCCGGAAGAGGCTGTCAGGCTATGGCAAAGAATGGGAGAACTGAACAAGGGGTCCATTCCTGTCTGGCTGTCCACTCATCCCCCTGATGAGGCGCGTCTGGAAAATCTAAGGGAACGCCTTCCAGAGGCCAGAAAGTTGTATGATCATGCAAAGGAAAGACTCGGCGTAGGCGCTACACTGGATTAAAACTTTGGACAGTTGGCTCAAAATGAATGACACTAAAACGATGAGGGCTTTTCTGGCTATTGAACTGGACATTCCCGCGTTGGAATATCTGGATGAAATCTCCTCAAAACTCAGGAGTTGCAAGGCTGATGTCAGTTGGGTAAAAGTTTCGAACGCTCACCTGACTCTCAAGTTCCTTGGAGACATTACCGGTTACTCTGTGATTGCCATAGAGGAAGCGTTAAAAGGGATTCTTGAGTTTCAGCTACCTTTCGAATTGTGCCTGAAGGGCACAGGGGCCTTTCCCAATCTGGAAAAGCCTCGTGTGGTTTGGGTAGGAATAGAAGACAAATCAGGTATGTTGAAAAGCTTGTTCAACAGACTGGAGAAAGCGTTCGACATTCTTGGTTTCCACCCTGAGAAACGGGCATTCAATCCCCACATAACATTAGGCAGAGTCAGATCCGCTTCAGGAAAGCCTCGGCTGGAAGATGCAATCTCTGATATTTCAGAATCTCTCGGGCCTTGTTTTCATGTAACCGGCGTCACTCTTTTCAGAAGTGACCTCAGACCATCAGGCGCGGTACATACGCCGCTAATCAGATTCAGATTCGAAGAAAGCTGATCCAGCTTACTATTGAATTCACGATACGGAATTGAATACTAGCTCGATCGGATGAGCATGATGATTCAAGAAATCCGAAACATCGTCTACGCCCCCATCAAACCCCACCTTTCTTTTTGTGCCATGTTGTTCCTGTTGTGTGTCCACACATGGGCTATGGCCGACATAAGCCTGGAATCGATAGAGAGAGAAAAAAAACATGATCATTTCCTGGAGGCGCCAGAAGAGGCCATAAATATTCCGGAAGGGCCAGTGGTTCCACCTGGAGCCATCGAACAGCGTGCCCACGATCTTGATGACCCGTGTCTGCCCGCGCTATATAAAGACTGGAGCGAGTTTTCGATCGATATGGAAGACTACAGACGTTCAAATCAAATAGTTGGAGCAACTATTTCCATCGACCCGAGAAATTACCAAATACGCCTGGAAGCCATCCTGAGTAACGGAGGGAAAAAGGAAATAGTCAGACAGAACGTGGCTGTCGGAGACCCAAAAACCCCAACTCCAGACGGATTTTTCATCATCAATCACATTTATTGTTATCCTGATGTGCTTTTTTTTCCGGAGAATTCCAAACCGATAAAAGGGCTGTACAGAGCCTTTTTTGCTCCATTGCACCTGTGTGATCAAGGCAGGAATTGCAGGAGGTTCAATCACCTGGGTCTACACGGATTTCATGCCGCTTATCATCCCAATTCAGGCTCTATAAACCAACAAACATTTGGAGCAGTCTCCGCAGGCTGTGTCAGGATCTCTGATCCCTGCAGCTTTAAGATGGAATTGATTCGAGTTATTGGGATAGGTTCACTGAGGAAGAACGATCGTGGATGCTACCACTGGCTCAAAAAACCGGTGCAGGTCGTGGTTCGGGAAGAAGAAATCCACCACGACAATCAAACGACCATTGCATCCATCCTCGAAGAATCGATTTCCACTTTGGGACTGGAATTCTCCAATATATTCAAGTGGCTTTACCAGTGAGCAAGGATAAGCCGAACACCTGGATTCTAGGATGTAGAACTGCTTTTACGGCAATAAAACCGGAACATACCTTAAGAAAAAAATACTTCCGATCAAAAAAAGCCCTATTGCCATCCACGATAAGGGCGCTTTCATTTTTCCACCTGACATCTGCAATACTCGAAAGTCTCATGAAAAATGTCTCATGAGTTCCATGTCCTGGTCAACTTGCCTCTCAGTTAATACCAACGGGCTTCAAGAGTCAATATTCTAACGCGTGAACGGCGGGCCTTGCAATGAAAAGGACCGCCGTTACATGAATGAAACGGGCCTAAATAAAAGCCCAAGGATTAAAAGGACCTCGTGTCCCGGATGGGGGGGTTATGGGGGAGGGAGGGTGTCCACCCGGGGGAGGTCTAACCAGAGAATCTTTCGGTAATAACCGAATGACGTTCTCACAGTTATGACTATAGAAAAAACGAGACCAAAAGTCAATAAAATACTTTAAGAAATAGATCTATATATTTGATATTTATATTGATAATAAAAGTTTTCACTAAAGGACTTTTTTGGCCAGATCCGTTTCATCAACATAAGTAATGAATATAGTTATGGACTTCCAAAACAAAAATGGTCGCGTACGGGTCGGCAATGCTCCGGATAAATGAGACAAAATGCATGGAAGGGGCGTTTCCTGTTCAAATTTGGTGTCTGAAGCTGGCAATCGGGAAAAAATTTTGAAAATAAGAGCATGAACACGAGTTGCTACAGGTAGGGCGCGTTTTTCGGGTGTGAGTTGGCGCTCAGTTGGTTGATTGACTACTGTAGTATGTCACCTGCAAGCATCAGTACTATGGTTGTCACGCTCAGTCCGATCAGTATGGACACTGACAGCCAAGCGATCACATTGTAGATTCTTCCGTTGGTGTGTTTTCTCATTATGCTTTTGTCGTTGACCAGTTTGAGCATAAATACCAAGACTACCGGCAAGACTAATCCATTTATGACCTGAGAAAAATACATCAATGAGATCAAGGGTAGGTTGGGTAACAGTATAATTATTCCGGAAAAAATAATGGTGAAGCAATAGAGTCCATAAAACTGAGGGGCCTCCGAAAACTTCTTATCCAGACTGGACTCCCATCCAAAAGCCTCGCAAATGGTGTAGGCGGTGGACAGCGGCAGAATTGCGGCGGCGAACATGGATGCATTGAAAAGGCCGAATGCAAAAAGCCAGGTGCAGTATTTTCCCGCTATAGGTTCCAGGGCCAACGCAGCCTGAGATGCCTCCTCAATTTGAATACCGGCTTTGTACAAGGTGGCTGCACAGGCCAAAATGATAAAAAAAGCCACAATGCTAACCCCCATGGATCCTATGGCCACATCTATGCGCACGGTGCGGAGATCCTGAACTCGTAAACCTTTGTCTACAACTGAAGCCTGAAGGTAAAATTGCATCCATGGCGCAATGGTGGTTCCTACGAGACCAGTTAGCATAAGCACAAAAGCAGCGTCCGGTCTGAAGGTGGGGGTGGCGAAGGCTTCCATGACCTCGATCCAATCCGGTTTGACCAAGAATCCGGCGACCACGTATGCCACATAAAAAACGCACGCCGTGAGAAAAACCTTTTCAACTGAACTGTAAGTGCCTTTCACGGCAAGCCACATGAGGAAGAGTACGCTCAGTGGGACAGCCAGGTATCTGGAAATTCCGAATATTTCCAGAGACGCTGCGATACCGGCAAATTCGGCTACGGTATTGCCCAAATTTGTGAGAATGAGCAGAATCATTAGGTAAAACGTTATCTTAACACCAAATCTTTCCCTTATCAGATCTGAGAGTCCTTTTCCTGACACAACTCCCATTCTGGCTCCCATTTCCTGAACGATAATGAGCACCAAGGTAATTGGGATGAGAGACCACAGTAATGATAGCCCAAAATTGGCCCCGGCCAGAGAATATGTGGTTATGCCACCAGCGTCATTGTCAACATTAGATGTGATGATCCCCGGACCAAGTAAAACCATTACCCCCCATATGGCAATTAACCGGGCTTTCCAGGGATGATTACTTACTTCACCTGACTGGCGCTGTTTGTCCACTGACAATAGAATTCCCTCTCTAACTATTATTTTCCAAGTTGGGGCGCCACTATTTCCAGAAGGGCTTTGAAGCGAACAACCCCAGCGATGTGATTCTCATCATCAACTACGGGCACTCCCCTGAAGCCATATTTTGCGAACAAATAGGCCAGGTCTTTTGCTGGGTCATCGATTCTGGCAGTAATCAGACGTGTGGTCATGATGTCGCAAAGAGGAGTAAATATCTCGTTTGTCAACAGTTCACGGAGATTTATGACTCCCAACAGCCTGGCCTCATCATCAACAACGTAAATGTAATAAATTACATCCATATCCTCTGCGTGTTTACGTATATGGGCCAAGGCCTCGACAATTGTTTTGTTGGGACTGAGGGTTATGAACTGGGTTGTCATCAATCCACCGGCTTCGTCTTCTTCATGAGCCAGCAGGCCTTTGACTTTCTCCTCATACTCATCATCCATTTCATTGAAAATGCCGGAAGCCGTTTCCTGAGGAAGATCCGCAATCAGATCCGCAGCCTCATCAGGCGACATTTCTTCAATGATGTCTGCTGCTTTCTCCGGTTCCAACTGCCGCATGATGGCGACCTGAACCTTGGGATCCATTTCCTCAAGCGCTTCAGCTATGACTTCCTCATTCAAGGAATTCACGAGCGCCGAGCGTTCATGAACATCCATGTCCTCGATGATGTCTGCCAGGTCTGCCGGGTGTAATTCAGCAAGCCTGGTCTGGGGCACCTGAAGTTTCAGGTGATCGGGTTTGGCCAAGGGTTCCACATAGTTCCAGGCTATGAATTTGTCCTTTAGTTCATAGTCAAAAAACCATCTGCAGAATCTTGTAATGTGTCGATCAAAACCCAGTCGCCTCAACAAACCTACAAGGCCCACTTCGACCTGAACTAGAATCAGTTTTCCATCAGATTCAACGAATTTTAAATCATTGACCCTCTCGACTTTGGCCCCATGGACGTCTACTATCTGTTTATCCAGCAGAAACTCCCTCAGCAAAACGAGAGAGTTCTGGTAGTCCATTGCGTCAAAAGGACTAGGCGGGGGGATTCGGTCATCTATGATGATGGTGGAATGAGTAAGTTGCCTGACCCCGGAAAGTTTAATGCAGAATCTCTTGTTTGACCACTTTTTCCTGTACACCAATTCAATTACTTCAGGTAAAGGTTTGTCAAGATCAACCGCAAAATCTACAGTCACACCGACACAAACACCATCCGGCAGTTTTACAGCCAGGTTCAAAAGGTGGCTAAAATAGTGCTGTTTGATAACGGGCGTTTCCAAAAAATCATTCCGATCGCTGTCATTAGTCTGTTCCGGTGTTTCCGGTATCCCCAGTTTGTCGGATGTCGTTTAGAATACTCTTTATATTGACACAAGCAATCTTAAAATTGAAAAATTGATTG
>CAYNZA010000153.1:0-6616 GCA_964401595.1 uncultured Desulfomonile sp. | reverse complement strand
TGACGCACTGCTTCCGACAATTGGTGGTCAAACTGCTCTCAACAGGGCTGTTGAACTACACGAAGCCGGTATTCTCAAGAAGTTCGGAGTGGAGTTGATCGGGGCGGGGATCGATGCCATAAACAAGGCGGAGGATCGCGATCTGTTCAAGATTGCCATGCAGAACATAGGTCTGGATCTGCCTCGTAGCGGCTATGCCAGCACAGTGGAAGAATGTTGGAAGATAGCGCGTGAAGTTGGTTTCCCTAATGTCATCCGTCCGTCATTTACACTGGGGGGTACTGGTGGCAGTGTCGCATACACCGAAGACGAATTCGAGGAACTGGCTCGCTGGGGGCTTGAACTTTCACCGGTCACAAGAGTCCTGATTGAAGAATCGGCTTTGGGTTGGAAAGAATTCGAGCTGGAAGTCATGCGGGATACGGCTGACAATGTTGTTATCATCTGCTCCATTGAAAACTTCGATCCGATGGGGGTTCATACAGGGGACTCAATCACGGTGGCGCCGGCTCAAACACTTACAGATAAAGAATATCAGATACTTAGAGATCAGGCTGTAGCCATCATTCGTGAAATAGGTGTAGATACAGGCGGTTCAAATATTCAGTTCGCTGTGCATCCTGATACCGGTCGCGTCATTGTGATCGAGATGAATCCAAGAGTCAGTCGTTCCAGCGCGCTGGCTTCCAAAGCTACCGGATTTCCTATTGCCAAGATAGCGGCAAAGCTCGCAGTGGGTTACACCCTGGATGAAATTTCCAATGATATAACCCTGAAGACTCCTGCGTCGTTTGAACCTACTATTGACTATGTTGTGACCAAAATTCCGAGGTTCACATTCGAAAAGTTCCCCGGAGCCGATGACACTTTGGGAACCCAGATGAAGTCGGTAGGCGAAGTCATGGCTATCGGTAGAACATTCAAAGAGTCACTGCAAAAAGCGATCAGATCATTGGAAACGGACACGTATGGCTTTGAACCGACGGGCTGCGCAGGAATGGACAAAAATGAACTAGTTTCAATCCTTTCCAGGCCGACTCCCAAGAGGCTGTGGCAAATAGCTGACGCTTTCCGGTCAGGCGCAACCATAGATGAAATCTATGCTTCATGTGCAATTGATCCCTGGTTCCTGGATCAAATCAGACAGATTATTTTGAAAGAGGACGAGATATCAGACCCTGACTGGATAAAAAACGGACATATCGGGTCGAAACTTCAGAAAGTTAAATCTATGGGATTTTCGGATGTGAGACTGGGGTCTCTGACGGGAACCACGGAAGCCGACATCCGTAGCATGCGTCTGGCTCACAATGTTAAACCTGTTTTCAAACGCGTAGACACTTGCGCCGCTGAATTTGAAGCACACACTCCCTATTTGTATTCCAGTTATGAGGACGAGGATGAATCGGCTGTCACAGGGAACAAGAAGATAATGATCCTGGGCGGAGGTCCTAACAGGATTGGCCAGGGTATCGAGTTCGACTACTGTTGCGTTCACGGAGCATTTGCCCTGAAGGAAGACGGATTTGAAACCATCATGGTTAATTGCAATCCGGAAACGGTGAGCACGGATTACGATACTTCGGACCGCCTGTATTTTGAGCCACTGACATTGGAAGATGTTTTGGCCATAGTTGAAAAAGAGAAACCTGATGGAGTCATAGTGCAGTTCGGGGGTCAAACTCCGCTGAAACTTGCCGTTCCTTTATGGGAGGCCGGCGTTCCTATTATTGGAACATCTCCTGACGCCATAGATCGCGCCGAAGACAGGAAACGCTTCAAAGAAATGCTTCAGTCGCTTGGACTTAACCAGCCTCCAAATGACATAGCGCACTCCTATGCGGAGGTCATGGATGTTGCAAATCGAATTGGATATCCTTTGGTAGTGCGTCCTTCCTATGTTCTTGGTGGACGCGCCATGGAGATAGTTCATGGCCAGGATGATCTGGAGCATTACCTTACAAATGTCGTTCAGGCCTCCGCCGACCATCCTATACTCGTGGACGGTTACCTGACGGGGGCGGTGGAGATAGATGTTGACGCCGTCTCTGATGGAGAAGATGTTGTCATCGGTGGAATTATGGAACATATTGAAGAGGCTGGCGTGCATTCTGGTGATTCGGCGTGTTCGTTGCCTCCCTACAGTCTGGGGCGCTCTTATCTCGATGAAATACGAAGAATTACCAGGATGCTGGCCCTTGAATTAAAGGTGAAAGGCTTGATGAATTTGCAATTGGCGCTCAAGGATGGAGAAATATTTGTTCTTGAAGTCAATCCCAGGGCTTCACGCACCATACCATTCGTTTCAAAGGCTATCGGTAAACCATTGGCGAAAATTGGGGCTCTGGTTATGGCAGGAAAATCCTTGAAGGAAACAGGATTCACCAAAGAGATCATTCCCGATCACGTTAGCGTAAAAGAGGCAGTCTTCCCGTTCATCAAATTTCATGGTGTGGATGTAGTCCTAGGCCCGGAAATGAAGTCAACGGGTGAAGTCATGGGGGTTGACAAGGAATTTGGTCTGGCTTACCTGAAGGCCCAGTATGGAACGGATTTCCCTCTGCCTCGAGGAGGCAAGGTGTTTCTGAGCGTCGCTGGTCGTGACAAGAAGGCCGCTGTCATTGTGGCCAAACGTATCCAGGATTGCGGATACTCTTTCGTATGCACTCAAGGAACTGCCAATGCGCTCAAGTCTGCCGGAATATCCAGTATGATCGTGTCAAAAGTCCACGAAGCTGGTGAGAGTGACGTCATAGACCTCATCAAGAGGAATGAGGTGTCACTGGTTATCAACACGTCATCAGATAAGAGATCGTTCCAGGATTCTTTTACTATCAGATTGGCAGCGCTAAATCATAATGTGGCGTATTTCACTACACTTGCCGGAGCCAACGCCTTTTCTTTGGGACTCAGGTCGATGTGCAGGGGCGCAGGATTCAGAGCCAGGTCATTGCAAGAGTATCATTCGACGAGCTAAGATTCAGTTGAGGCCTATCATCGGGAAATCGGGGCTACGACCATGAGAACACGAAGACGAGCGTTGCCGACTGGCTGGTATCCGGCCACAGCTAGAGAGTGTGAATTTGAAATCCGAAATTTTGTGAATGGTTTCACTCCACCGGATGGTAACTGGATATCGGGGGTAGCGCCACACGCAGGTTGGTATTTTTCAGGAAAGCCTGCTGCACGTGTTCTGAAAACTCTGGCTTCAGTCAGAAAACCTGATGTTACAGTGGTCTTTGGCGGGCATCTTTCGTCTGGACATCGTCCGGTGGTCTATGTTGAAGACTCTTGGGAGACTCCTTTCGGGAACCTCTCCATGGACATCGGACTATCCAGGGAAATAATCTCGATCGCTGATGCTTTTGAAGCCCCCGAAGCCTTTGCAGATAATACGGTAGAAATCCAGTTGCCGTTTGTGAAATGGTTTTTTCCGAAGTCTATTCTTATTGCAGCGCATTCCCCAGCGTCTATGGAAGCGGGATCTTTCGCAACCAAATTGTCCGAACTGCTAGTTAGTAGAAAATTGTCTGCTGTTTTCCTGGGATCCGCCGACCTGACTCATTACGGGACTAACTATGGATTTTCTCCGAGGGGTTCAGGCTCCATGGCAGTGGAATGGGTAAAGACTGTCAATGACAAGTCGCTTGTTGACAAGGCGTTGAAATATGACGCCCAAGGAGTGCTGGACGACGCAAAAACGCTTCAGAACACCTGCTCTCCGGGCCCCATAGTTTCCGCTATGACTTGCGCCTTGATAAATGGATCAAGAAAGAGCCATCTCATAGATTATTACACGAGCCATGACATAATGCCCGGTCCAAGCTTTGTGGGGTACGCCGCGATAGTTTATTAGCCTCCAAATACTGGAAGTGAAAGCTCCGGATGCGTTGGGAGTCTAAAAATAAATCCTGATGGTCCGCTGCATGTTCACGAATTGATTCGCTGAACCTCAAAAAGTCTCTTGGTTTCCTCGACCCCTTTGAGACAAACCTCAAAGTCTCGCACAACGTCAAAATTACCCTTTACCAGATGGTGGGTCGTTTCCGAGATTACAACCATTCCAGCATTTGCAGTAGATTGAATTCTGTCTGTAAGATTGACGTCAGCGCCTACAATCCCATATTTGGCTCGACTTTCGGTGCCTATGTTGCCTATTATGACTTCGCCGGTGTTAACTCCAATTCCCATAGCTACATATGGCAGACCAAGCCTGGCGTTTTCCGCCTGAAACACTCCCATTTTTTCCTGCATGTCAAGTCCGCAATTTACTGCGTCCATGGCTCTGTCAGGTATGGAAGACTCCACTCCGTTAAAGAAAACCAGAATAGAGTCACCGTAGAAATCAACGATTATGCCCCGGTAACTCTCAATCACAGCGATCATTAAAGAGAAGTAACGATTCAGCATTTTGATGACCACTTCAGGGGGGAGCTTTTCACTCATTACAGTGAAGTCCCTGAGATCGGACATCATTATAGTGACCACGCCTTTTTCTCCGCCAAGTCTGAGCGCTTCGGGCCGACTCATGAGTTCTTGCGCAATTTTCTTGTCAACATACCTACCAAAGGTTTGCTCTATTATTTCACGCTCCTTGAGGCTTTCAGTCATGGCGTTGAAGCTCTTGGCCAACTGGCCTATTTCATCCGACCTGTTTTCCGGCAACCTCTCCGAGTAATCTCCATTTTGAACTCTGACTGCTGCGGATGAAATCTCGCTCACCGATTGGGCCACCGATCGAGTTGTCAAGCGTATCAGAAACAGTATAAGCCCTAAGGCCAACAGTCCCGTCAGGGCGTAATAAGTCCTGAACCTTATTATTGGACTACAAATGTCAATGCCTCTGGTCAGGAAGACAATATACCAGTTAATCGAAGGGATCTTGTAGAATCCTGCAACCGTTTCAGGTGGACTGAAGAAGGATTCATCACTGAAAACACGACCGAAAGGCTTCCTCCGGATTTCTTGAAGCAGCTTTTTTTCTAATGCGTTGTCGTTTTCACCAAGCCTTTTTCTATCACTGTCATGCTTGTCGGTAGAGGCCAGAAACAGACCGGTGCTGGTTACCAGCCAGGCGGTGCCTCCCCCTAAAAATCCCATCTGTTTTATGGGCTCCAGGAATGAATCAAAACTTATTCGTACAATAAGACGCTTTGAAACATTTTCCGACCCGGAATCTAAAACCCTCATAACCTTGAGCGAACGATCGGCTGCCTGAGGATCCAGCGTAGGCGCACACACCCCAAAATCACCGCATACCTCCATAGTGTATAAACCTGCCACCGAAACCAGGCCAAAGTCTTCTGCCTGCAAAGCCTGCTGGGAAGCGGAACTTGGCGCCACCTCAGTGTTGACAATGTCAACAAATCTGACCCCTGGTTTCTCAATCAATTCATGAATCAGGAATGCCTGGGTTACTTCCCGGTGTGGCGATTCATCCGCCTTGGCAATCAGCCCAACGAGATCAAGCTTCTGCTCCAGACTCATGTTAATCTCGTGGGCAGCCCTCTCCAGTTGTAATTGCGCAGAAGTCAGCCACTGATCAATAAGATATCCTTTTGTATAGATGAAACCGGCAAAACCGAAAGAAGCAACTACTATAGCCACCGGCAAAAGAACAAACAGCAAAAATCTTTTTTGTAATGAAAATATCATTTCTTTTCTATTTTTCGGTTACTGTAGAGACAAATAAAAACGATTATGACTCTCAAAGAGTAGAATCAGTGATCATTATTTACTTCATTCCACTTCACTGCGCAAGGGCTGAACAAAGTGAGCATGCTAATGCCCTGAGTGAGGACTCCTTGATTTAGAACCTTCAGGGTCGGGCCGCTTCATCTTGAGCATTTTCTTCTTGGGTTGCAGATCCTCAAGCGTAACCTCATTAAACGCTAATACCCTTGCCCCATCTTTTGTTTTTGCAAGTTTTTCCGCCTCCGGTCGGGCTGTGAATGCGGTAATTTCAAAGCCCATTTCCCCTGAATCAGACTGAACGATGGTAAAATAGGCTTTCCTGGCGTCCGTAAAGTTCTGAATATCGGCCGCTTTCACAAAAAGAGATTTTATGCTGTTCTTTGAATACTTGTATTTTTCGGGCTCCAGAACATATTTGAAGAAATCTGAGTTGGCGTCAAGCCCGACGACGGTCCCATCATTAAAAACAACTGCTGCCGGACTGT
The DNA here is from genome assembly GCA_964401595.1 of uncultured Desulfomonile sp. Taxonomy (GTDB): domain Bacteria; phylum Desulfobacterota; class Desulfomonilia; order Desulfomonilales; family Desulfomonilaceae; genus CAITZA01. The sequence continues at coordinate 437 of CAYNZA010000153.1, read as the reverse complement.
TAGGACCTGGTTCCAACTTCATTTCACAAACAGGGCAAGGTTTTGAAAGATCGATTTTTGAACCATCCGGAAGATCAAGCGACTGCAATGCAGAGGCGGAATAAGCTGCCGTAAGTCCACAGAAAACAAGCATACATGTTGTCAAAAAAAATTTTGACGCAAATCTTTTCATTTTCGATCTCCTTTTTGACAGTCCCTAGACCAGGCTCTTCTGAAAAATTTTGAATTTTATTTCCTGTCCCCAGCAGTATAGCGTAGGCACTACGAATATCGTAATTATGTCAATGGCCATTCCCCCAAAACATGGGATGGCCATCGGGGCCATGACGTCCGACCCTTTCCCTTGAGAGGTCAACACTGGGATCAATGCCAGTATGGTTGTAGCCGTAGTCATTAATGCAGGACGAACCCGTCTTGAACCGGCCTCAACAACAGCC
>CAYNZA010000152.1:0-6773 GCA_964401595.1 uncultured Desulfomonile sp. | reverse complement strand
AGCGAACAGAACTCTCGTCCTCTATGTGAAATATAAGAGCCATCGTAACCTCTGCATCGATATTACAACTGACGAACTTCATTGACAAGACACATTGTATTACGTTTTATGTTACCTTGTTTCATAAAATGACAAAAAAGGATTGGGATTCTACTACTTATGATCACCCTAATACCAAAACCTATAAAAAAATACGATTGCATAGGGATCATTGCGGCTTCTGGTCCTGTGGATCAACAATTGCTTCTGGACGGTTTGCGAAATATTCATTACATGGGTTTCGACTCTTTTACAGGAAAGAACATATTCAAGAAAAAAAACTACCTGGCCGGAAGCGACTTGACACGGGCTTCCGACCTTAACACTGCATTGGCAGACTCCGCTATAAGAGCGATAATGTTTGCTCGGGGAGGATACGGGATCATGCGTATTCTCGAAGACATCGACTTGATGGCGATTAGAAGAAACCCCAAAATTATGGTCGGAATGAGTGATTTGACAGCCCTGAGCCTGTCACTTTTCAGAAGATGTAGTCTGGTCACTTTTGCTGGTCCCATGATTGCGACTGAGAATGGTGTCAATATGGACAAAAGCTCCATGGATTCTCTGATCTCATCAATCACAAATGACTTGATAGGCACAGAATTGATTCAGCCGGGGGTTGGAAACGTCCAGACCGTAAGACCCGGTCAAACCAGAGGACACTTGCTGGGGGGGTGCTTGTCCCTTGTGACGGCTCTGATGGGGACGAGTCACATTCCGGACTTTTCTGGTGCGGTAATTTTTCTGGAAGAGGTCAGTGAGCCGCTCTATCGAATCGACAGGATGCTCATGCAACTGAAACTGAACGGGATATTCGATAGAATCGGCGGTCTTGTCCTAGGTCATTTTGTTGGACCCAACGGTGAGGACCAGAGACACGAGGTCGAAAGGCTGCTTCTGGAACTCACTCAAAACTTAAGCTTTCCTGTGATATCGGGTTTTCCACATGGTCACGCGCTACCTAATCTGACTCTCCCACATGGAGCCATTGTTGACATGGACGCCAACAAACCCTCCTTGTTCGTAATCAATTACAGTTACTGACATATTCTGCTGAGGGGTGAGAGTCAATTTCCGATACCTTGACAAATATAGGCGTAGTGAATTAAAGTATCTCTTCGTTGCTGAATGGAGGGATGGCCGAGTGGTTTAAGGCGGCGGTCTTGAAAACCGTTGATCGAAAGATCCGGGGGTTCGAATCCCTCTCCCTCCGCCACCAACCAAATGTTGCAAAGGTCGTCTCGTAGATTTCCCGCCTCATTCAGTCTTTGAATTCGTTCTTCGATGATATTCCCTGTAAAACTTCACAAAATAATCGATGCCAGACCACAATGTCAGTATCAACGCGCAATACAACAGCACTGTGCCAATTTCATGGAAATCTATAGGCACAATAATGGTGTACTCATAGTTTATGATTAGGGGAACTATTGCGGCAAACTGAAAAAAAGCTTTCCATTTGCCGACCTTACTGGATTTCAATGTAGTATCCCAGGTCTTTGTTGTCGCTCTAAGTGCGCTCACTGCAACTTCTCTAGAAATAATGAGCATTACTATCCAAGCGTCTACGCGGTCGAGGGCAATTAACATTATGAGCGCAGAAGTGACCAGAACTTTGTCGGCTATCGGATCCAGGAATTGACCGAACGATGATTCGAGCTTGAACTTTCTGGCGATGAACCCATCAAAGAAATCTGTCAGAGAAGCGACAAAGAAGAGGGCCGCCGCCAAGGCAGACGGCGCCTTACCCGGAAAGAAAAGCAATATTATGATCGGTGGAACAAGAACCAGACGACCAAGTGTTAAAAAATTGGGAAGATGCCTTTTCATTGTAAAATCCGGCTTATCCTTTAAATCTCAGTTCAAGATCATTTGTTTGGAATAGCCCACCAAAAATCAGAGACATTTTGTTGTTCAGTTCTCCCAGGGATAAGTTCCAGTCAAAATCCTCTCAGACGGAAGAAAGACTTCAAAAACAGATCCTTTCCCGGGCGTTGAGCTGACCTTTATTGCTCCTCGGTGTTCCTCAATCAAGAGATGGGCCTTGCACAATCCCATGCCGGCTCCCACCGTCTTGGAAGTGAAAAATGGATTGAATATCTCCGATAAATCTTCCTTATGAATTCCAACTCCTGTATCAACAAAAGAAACCGATACCGCCGAGCGCAAGCTCCTGATTTTAACCTTCAGTCGTCCGCCGTTAGGCATGGCGTCGTAAGCATTTAATATCAGGTTATGAAACACTTGTTCAAGGGCCGAAGGATCAGCTTCTATTTGTGGAAGTTTCTTTTCTGCCTCTATACTGAATGTTACGGCCTGCTGTTGGGACGAAGACAAGTTGTTCAATACCTTGTCCCTGGCTCTCTCAACAATTGATATCAGGTCTATCTTTTGGAACTCAAAAGAATAAAGTTTTGAAAACTTGACATAATCCTCTATGTCATGCACCATTTTTTCTAGCCTGGAAACATCATCAAGGATAATTTGAGTGTATTTTGAATAGGTTGGGTTCTCAGCCGTCATGGACTTGAGGCGCAAAGCAAACCCGCCCAGAGAGGTGAGGCTGTTGCGGACTTCGTGAGCCACTCCTTCAACCACAGTTCCTAGAGATGCAAGTTTCTCCGATTGTCTGAGGCGACGCTCTATGTCGTGCTGACGAGTGAGATCCGCTACTATTATGACTATTCCTGTTACCTTCCTGTTTTCCTTGATCACCGACGTGGATAAATATCCTGGAAAAGCGCTGTTGTCTTTTCGACGCAGATAAAATTCACCGTCCACTTTTCCGTTTGAAATTGTATCCTTGACCAAATCACGGGATAGTGGAGAACGGGACTCGCTTCTTATGAGAAAATGAAAATCCTTCTCTTTTAGTTCCTCTGCGGAATATCCCCACATGTTTGAGGCCGCACGATTCACAAACTGGATTTTCCCATTAGAATCCGTAGTGATCAGAGCCTCATTGATTATAGTGGTGAGATGTGCCAAGTAGCGTTCACTCTCACGAATCTGCCTTTTAAGTTTTACGTTCTCTTCGCCAAATCGCCGGTTCTCCAAGAGCTTTTGGGCCAATTTAACAACTTCTTCCGACGAAAAAGGCTTGTTCAAGAAATCGTCAGCTCCCGATTTCATGGCGCTGACCGCTATTTTAGGGTTTCCAGCTCCCGACATTAGAATAGCAATAGTCCTGGGAGATCGCTCCTTTACGAATTTTAGCGCATCAATCCCGTCAGTGCGCGGCATGTGAACATCTATGAGCAATATGTCCGGTTTTTCTTTGACAAATATTGTTTTGCAATCTGAACCATTAAAAGCTTGAAATACTTCGAAGCCATTTTCCTCAAACACGTCTCTTAACATGTGATTGAGTATTGTTGAATCCTCTGCTATCAGGATTCTCGGATTGAGGTCTGCGGATGGCATGTTAACGCCCTTTAACTGTCTAGATATCTTTTCCTGCAATTCTCAGAGCAGAAATAAACCTGTTTTCCATCAACTATTGTCGAAATAGCCGTCTTGACTGGTACATAAACACCACACACGGGATCTTTGACCAGGTCATCCACAGCGGGCCTGTCCTGATGTCCGCGAATTAGCGGATTAGATTCGCCTGAATCCAAAAACCTCAGAGCCCACCTAAACACCTTGTAGCCCAAAAAAATGAACAACACATAAAAAATCAATCGTAGCATACCAGCAAGCCCCCTCCAGAGCTAATTGCGTGAAACCGGTTTTAGTGGTTTCTGCTCTTCAGGCCCAATCATTTCCAATAATTCCTTCATTGATTTCTTCTCTATTGGATGTACAAAATCAGCAGCTACCTCAGCCATTGGACCCAACACAAAAAACCTATGCATAAGACGTGGATGTGGGACTACCAAATCATCCGAATCAATTATTTCAGAACCATAAAATAACAGATCCAAATCTATTACTCGGGACAAATCACTTCTATGGTTGGTAGATTTTCCCAGTTTTCTCTCAATTCCCCGCATTTCATTTATCATCACTTCAGCGGAGACATCGGTTTCCACCACCAATACAGCATTTACGAAATTGGGTCCGCCATCTACCAATCCTACCGGCCTCGTTTCATAAAGGCTTGACTTTTTTATAAGCCGAACCCCATCAATAGAGTCCAACTCATGAACAGCCTCATCAAACTTTAGCACAGGATTACCAAGGTTTGCGCCAAATCCTATGTAAGCAATCACGGTCATGATCTACGGTTTCTTGGCGATGTTGAACAAAGAGCCTATGCCCTCTATCCTGACCTCAACCCTATCTCCTTCGGTCAAGGGACCAACCCCGGAAGGTGTTCCGGTGGCTATAACATCTCCGGGATTCAATTGCATTATGCCTGAAATGAACTCTATAAGAAAATAGGGGTTGAAAATAAGATTTGATGTTCTTGAAGCCTGTCTACGTTCACCGTTCAGAAATAATTCTATACCGAGGTCTCCAGGGTCAACCTCGGTTTCGATCCACGGTCCGATTGGGCAGAATGTGTCAAAACCTTTAGCTCTCGTCCATTGACCATCCTTTGACTGGAGATCACGAGCTGTCACGTCATTGAGGCATGTGTATCCCAGAACAAAATCCCTCGCGTCTTGACTGGATACTCGAGAAGCGGTTTTTCCGATCACCACGGCGAATTCGGATTCATGGTCCACTCTGGAGCTTTGAGGTGGCAAGATGATGAATTCATCGGGACCAATCACGGAAGAAGACGGTTTCAGAAAAATCACCGGTTCTTCCGGCATCTGGCGCCCCATTTCTATGATGTGATCCCGGTAATTCAGTCCAACCGCCACAACTTTTGTCGGCTGGCACGGGGCTAAAAGCCTAACGTTATCAAGTTGGTAATCCTTTGGCGCTTTGCTGGAGCCCCACGGCTCAATAACGTTCCCTTCGAGTTTTCCGGAGTAAACTTTTTCATCAACTTCAAATCTTACCAGTTTCATTTTCAGTCCTTCAATCCGAGCACATCCCTCATGTCATACAGACCATTGGGTTTGTCGTAAAGCCACATTGCCGCCTGTAGCGCCCCTTTGGCAAAGGCGTCCCTGCTGTGGGCGCGATGGATCAATTCAAGTCTTTCACCGCCTGTGACAAACATGATGGTGTGTTCCCCAACTATGTCGCCGCCTCGCAAAGCCATCACTCCTATTTCAGCTGGTTTCCTTGCCCCAACAATCCCATGTCGGCCGTAAACGCCTGCTTCCTTCAAATCCCGTTTCAAGGACGAGGCTATAACCTCGGCAAGTTTTACGGCTGTGCCGCTGGGAGCGTCCTTTTTCAGGTTGTGATGCGATTCCACTATTTCGACATCATATGCGTCACCTAACGCCTCTGCTACTTTTCCCACCAGGTTAAACAGCAGGTTCACTCCAAGACTCATGTTGGGAGCCATCAAACATTTTGTCTTTTGGGATAATTCAACAACTTCCTGTTTTTGAGCTTCCGACAGTCCGGTAGTACCTATGACCATGGCCTTGCCAGCTTTGCATACTGACCTCAGGTGCTCGATCGTGGCTTCAGGCGAAGAAAAATCAATCAGGACATCAGACTTGGCTATCGCTTCATCCACATCATCCGAGATGGGCACTCCGAGGTTCCCTACTCCTGCCACCGCCCCGGCATCCTGACCTATCAGGGGATTCGACTTCACTTCAAGAGCTGCCGCTAACTTGATTGATGGATTTTCCGAAGCCAATGCAATTATGCGCCTTCCCATTCGCCCGGCTGAGCCGCTCACTGCTATTTTCATACAAAAACTCCTGGATTAAACAAGACCATATTTTTCAAGAATGCCTTTTAGTTTTTCGAGATTGGCCGCTGAGGGTTCACATAGAGGCAATCTGAATTCAGGCGTGATTTTCCCCATTAGCCCAAGAGCGGCCTTAACCGGTATTGGGTTTGTCTCAATGAAAGCGGCCTGGCATAATTCGAAAATTTCAAAGTGAATGGCTCGGGCCTGGTCTATCTCACCCTTCAACATGTGGTTGACCAAAGCCGACATTTTATCGGGAATGATGTTGGTGATTACCGATATTACTCCTACGCCGCCCATTGCCATGAGAGGAAAGGTCATCTGGTCGTCACCGGCCAGAACATCAAACTTGGGCCCGCAAAGTCGCATGACTTCACTCATCTGAAGTATAGAGCCTGACGCCTCCTTCACTCCTACTATGTTAGACAGTCTGGACAGCTTCTCAACCGTTGAATTTTCAATATTGACTGCCGTCCGACCTTGGATATTGTACAAAATAATTGGAATATCAACTGCTTCTGCGACAGCCTTAAAATGCCTGTAAAGGCCTTCCTGTGTAGGCTTGTTGTAATACGGCGAAACTAGCAATACGGCGTCTGCCCCCACCATTTTAGCGTGGCGTGTCAGATTGATGGCCTCTTCGGTGCTGTTGGAACCCGCTCCTGCGATGACCTTGAGTTGACCAGCCAATTCCTTGACCGTTACCTCTACAACCCTGTTGTGCTCTTCATGCGACAACGTCGGAGACTCACCAGTGGTACCACAGGGGACAAATCCGGACACTCCTCCGTCAACACCGAATTTTATCAGTTTTTTCAATCCCGCTTCATCAACCGACCCGTTTTTGAAAGGTGTGACTACGGCAGTATACGCTCCTGGAAACATAGTGAGCTCCTTTTAATAATTTATTTCCTCGGGGATATGCTCTCCTCGAGTTAAGTCTTCATAAGTCTCTCTT
>CAYNZA010000151.1:0-6805 GCA_964401595.1 uncultured Desulfomonile sp. | reverse complement strand
GGATGCCTCTAATAATGTGCACCGGACACGGTTCCAATGTGCTGGACCCTGAAATGGCCGATTCGGGGATTTGCGCGGTTCTTTACAAACCTGTAAAGAGGGGAGAATTGGCAATTGCCATACAAAAAGCACTGAATTGCAGTAGTTCCTGAAAAGAAAGGTTAAACCGGAGTGGGGCGTATGGCCTCATCCCGGTTCGCAAAACACGTCGTTCTACCGACCTGCTGAGAAAGTTATCAGCTTCTCTGCCAGTTCAAAGCCTCCATGGGCCTTCTGTGATTCGTAAAGTCTCTCCTGAAGAAAACTCCTGTCTTGTCCCATCTCTTTCAATTCGCTGACATCACTTAGAATTACCGGTGCGCCACTGAAAATACCTGTATCAGAGCCAAAGGGCGCCGTTCGTACGATGAAGTCCCCGCAACACTAAGCTTCATCCAAAAAGATTGATTTTGATTATTGCGATGGGTATAATTTATTCAATTAACATTGCTTTTCAGCGGGCTAACAGCGCTTGAGTCTGATTGCTTCCTGAACCAATGTCTCACTCCATAATCAGGACATTCGATGGAGGGGAAACAAGACCAACCGGAATGCCAGGAGTTCTTGTGGATAGTATCGAAGAAACTCAACTAGTTAAGAGATCAGGCTTTTCCTTAGCAGGAAATGTGGTGGCGCTGATAACATTGATCGTGGGCGTGGCGGCCTCCGTATCAGCGTTTCATTTTGTTCGGGGATGGAATGAGACTCAGTTTCAGATCATTTTCGAACGGGAAAGCCAGGCAACCGTCTCGGCCCTAAAGCAGACCATTGATTTACATCTGAACATGCTCAGGGGACTATCTGCCTTCCACGAGGCGTCTGATGAAATATCCAGGGGTGAATTCAAGCGATTCACTGAGGATTACCTGGAACGAGGCAAAGGAATTCACTCTGTTCAATGGTTGCCTCTTGTCAGCCATGCCCATAGAGATCAGGTAGAAAATGAAATCAGGAAGGAAGGTTTTCCGAATTTTCAGTTCACTCAACGTGATGTCAACAGTGCTTTGGTCAAAGCCGATGAAAGATCAGAGTATTTTCCACGGATGTTTGTTGAGCCGTTCATCGGCAATGAAAAAACGCTGGGTTTTGACGTTGGCTCTGAGCCGCTAAGACTGCGGGGGATTGAACAGGCCAGAGAAACGGGAAAACTGGCGGCCAGTCTTCCACTGAAACTTGCGGTGGAACAAAGGGATGAGCCGGGTTTTGTGGTTTTTGTTCCCGTTTACAAATATGGCTATTCAACTCGGACTATTAAAGCACGTAGAGCAAACCTTGCCGGGATTTATTCAGCGGTCTTTAGAATTCCCGATCTATTCAACAGCATACTGGATGATCTTAAACTTTCCGGAATAAACCTGGCCGTGTTCGATCAACCGGATACGGCAAATGATCGTTTACTGTTTTTTCGGTCTTTTCCACAGCCGGGCGAACAGGCTTCTTTACCTGAAGTCCGTTCGGATATACTGAAATCAATTCATTTTAGCGAGGATCTGAGCATAGGCGATGTGAAATGGACAGTAGTGGTATGGCCGACTCCCGCATTGAAAAAGAGCGTCAATACAATGACGCCGTGGTTAGCGTTCGGGACCGTATTGTTACTGACGGGTCTCATCAGTCTATACCTCGCCAGAATTCAGAAAGCCTCAGATGAAACAGGACAGCATCTGATCAAGCAGGCGATTGCCCGAAAAAAGCTCGAAGAGGAGATAACCCGCAGGGAGGAATCAGAAAGATCTTTAAGACACAGAGACCTGCAACAACAGGCTTTGCTGGACAACATCCCGGCAATGGCGTGGCTCAAGGACCGGGAAGGTAAATACAGCGCAGCAAATGAGCCTCTGGCCAAGGCTGTAGGTTTGAAACTCAACGAAGTTGCAGGTAAATCTGATCTTGACTTGTGGCCAAAAGAGCAGGCCGAAAAATATCATTCCGACGACATGGAAGTGATCAGCAAAGGGCTTGTAAAAAAGATAGAAGAGACTCTGACGGATAGTGAAGGCCTGGTTCACTGGCTAGAAACCGTCAAGACCCCTATATATGACCATGACGGTCGCATAACCGGGACGGTGGGAATTTCCAGGGATATTACTGAAAACAAACTATCACACAAACTTTTGAAGGAGAGTGAACAGAGGTTTCGTTCGATATTCGAGAATCGTCACATCACAATGATCATTTGTGACCCTGAAACAGGCGCGATAGTGGAGGCAAATCCTGCTGCGCTGGCCTTCTACGGTTACACCCTGGATCAGCTCAAGGGCAAGACGGTATTTGATCTGAATCCTGCTCCACGAGAAACTGTTAATCAGGATGTTCAGAAAGCCAATCTTCAACCTCAGGAGCATGCAGGAGTCCGACATATCCTGGCCAACGGCGAGGAGCGTGAGGTAGATGTGATGCCGGGCCCTATTGTTCTCGGAGGTAAACGCCTCGACCTGGTGGTAGTTAAAGATGTGACAGAGCGCAATCGTCTTGAAAGGACCCTTCGGGAAACCGAACTGAGGTTAAGTGAAGAGAAATACAAATCTGAGGAGCATAAACTTCATACCTTGATTGATGGGATGGAGCAGGGGGTGGTCATAGTGGACGACCAATCTCGCGTCACTGGCGTGAACAGGTGGTTTCTCGAAAAAGTTGAATTGAGCCGTGACACTATCCTGAACAGAGAAATCTCCGGAGAGTATTTCAGATCTGGAAACATCGATGACATCAAACGGGTCTTTTCTGAATACCGGGATGAAGCGAAACGAGAGCCATTTGAAATCAACCGGGAGTTCATGGGGATGCATGCCACCATTCGTCTTCAGCCCATATTTCATGAGGACAGGTATCGTGGAGCCATCATAAACGTCATAGATGTCTCGGGCATTGAGGAGGCCAGATTGGCGGCCGAAAGCGCCAGTCGAATGAAAAGCGATTTCCTGGCCAACATGAGCCACGAAATACGCACTCCCATTAACGGTATCATGGGAATGACGGAGTTGGCGCTCAACACTCAGATGACATCGGAGCAGCGAGAGTATCTTGATGACGTCATGGTTGCGTCAACGGCCTTGTTGACAGTGGTAAACGACATACTTGACTTTTCGAAAATAGAGGCCGGTAAACTGGAACTCATAAATGTTGAGTTTAATGTCCGAAAACTCATTGATGACGCTGCCGGGATGCTGGCGGTTACGGCTGCCAAAAAAGGGGTGGAGCTGCTGAGCCATGTTTCGCCCGATATGCCTTCCATCCTGATGGGAGACCCGGGACGCCTCAGGCAGATATTAGTCAATCTGCTCGGAAATGCGGTCAAGTTCACGGACGAAGGAGAAGTCCTACTCAATGCAGAATCCCAAATACAACCGGACCACAGCATCAGGCTCGGTTTTTCCGTCAAAGATACCGGAATAGGTATCAATCCCGAGAAAACAGACACAATTTTCAGGGCTTTTGAGCAGGCGGATGGCTCCATGTCCAGACGTTATCAAGGCACGGGCCTGGGATTGTCCATCTCCAAACGGATATGTGAACTGATGGGTGGACGGCTTTGGGTTGAAAGTGAAATAGGTAAGGGGAGCACCTTTTATTTCGAGGTGATCCTGGGTGTGGCGCATGAAAGCGCAATGAAGAACAAAAGTCCGAAACCTGTCAATTGGAACAATCTGCGGGCCTTGGTGGTCGATGATAACGCAACCAACCGAAGGATTCTTGAACAGTTGCTTACTTACTGGGGTATGAAACCGACCGTAGTGTCCAACGGTTCACAGGCTCTTAAAATTTTTGAAGACTCCTGTAAATCTGGGGAAAAATTTAAAATGATCATCACGGATTCTATGATGCCTGAGATGGATGGTTTTGAGTTCGTTGAGCGCCTCAATCAGAATCCTCATTGTGAGGCTGTCACCATGATGATGCTTTCATCCGGTGGCCATAGAGGGGACGCTCAACGGAGCATGGATTTGGGAATATCCGCCTACCTCACCAAACCACTGAAGCAGGATGAACTGTTTATCGCAATCACAAACGCTCTTGAAGCTTCCCTGGGCAAGTCTCCGCGCAAATCTCTCATTACACGGCATTCCATAAGGGAGAGTAAAAGATGTCTGAACATACTACTGGCCGAAGACAACCTTGTTAATCAAAAGGTGGCAAAAAAGATTCTGGAGAAAATGGGCCACGTTGTCACAATTGCCGATAATGGCAGAAAGGCTGTTGACGCTTTGGCTCAGGAGAATTTCGATCTCATTCTCATGGATGTTTCCATGCCTGAACTCACCGGACTCGAAGCTACCGGAATTATTCGGAACCAAGAGAAGAAAACCGGTGATCATATCCCGATAATAGCTATGACGGCGCACGCCATCGAAGGCGATCGTGAAAAATGTATCGATGCGGGAATGGATGGATATTTATCAAAGCCAATAAAAGTTGATCAGCTATCGCAGGCCATAGAATCCATGATGCAGGTGGCGGATTAACCTTTCTTTCGTAAGCCTCATGATCAAGGGAACATGGTATCCTGTTTTGGCTCCGGGTTTACCCACCTGTATTCGCCGGACAGCCCAATCCAGCGGACAAACCTCCGACTCATGGCCATCAGGGCTTTAACTATATGTATTACCCATGAGCAAGTTGCAGTTTAGTTCGGTGTCAATGAGACTAATTGGACGGGGCGTAAATTTCATGGATATCCTGGGGACACTGCCAACTGGAGGCAGGCTACAGTACTTTGATGAGATGGATCCACGAAGAAGGTTTTCGGTTGAAAGTACTCCGACCATGGCCGGATGGTCAGGACGAGGAAAAGAGAAAAGCTTTTGTTGGATTGATCAAAAAATGGTTGTCGGATCAGAACATTGACCTTTGGTTTCTCGATGAGAGTGGCATTGAAGGCGACCCCCGTCCGCGAAGACGCTTTGCAACAAAGGGAGAGAAGATACTTCAGCCTTACAGCGGGGCTTAAAATGTCATAGCCTCGGAAATCCCCATTCCATCAATTGTGCTTCCACTTGGGGAACAAGCATCACAAGCCCCATCAACAAAAATCCACGGGTCGAAAACCATGATTTATTTTAGTGATAGAGCGTCTCTCTCTCCAGGTTCACTTTACTGACATCGTGCAGGAAATAACACTTCCGGCTAATTCAGCCGTATCGTGACCACATTTTTCTGTAGACAGCGCCAATTCCACCGCTTGAAGCAGTTCCTTGTTGGAGCAGGGTTTGGACAGGAAACCAACTACCTGATGCCTGATCTCCTGAACCATATAATCCTCAGGACCATAGCCGCTCACTACCAGCACCTTTACGTCAGGATCAATTCTTTGCATTTCCTTGAGGCATTCTTTTCCTGACAACTCCGGCATGACAAGATCAAGCACGACGAGGGATATTTCCTGATGTTTTTGTCTGAACATTTCCAGGGCCTCTACGGGAGAATTCATCAGAAGCGTTTCGTAGCCACCTCTATGGATGACCGCCTGTTCAAGTTCAGCCACGCTCTCGTTGTCTTCAACAATCAGGACAATGCCCGAATGCGGGAGAGCAGGTTTGGGTTTTTCTCTGGAATCCGACACACAAACGGTTTGCAGGGCTGGAAAATATAGTCTGAACAATGTGCCTTTGCCTGGCTCGCTTTCGCAAATTACATGCCCTCCGTGCTGCTGGACAATGCCTCGGACGACTGATAGACCTAGTCCGGTGCCTCTGACAGATCCTCGTTGTTTCGTGGAGTAAAAAGGATCGAATATTTTTGACAGGTTTTCCTTTTTGATACCGCGACCATTGTCTTCAAAGGAAATCATTACATGAGGACCTGGCTTGGCCCAGACATGGCGTCTGCAGTGTTCTGCATCCAATGTCACAAATGTGGTGGAAATACTTATCTTGCAGCCCTCCGACACTGCCTCGGCCGAATTTATGGCCAGGTTCATCAAAACCTGATCCAGACTTCCGCCATCGACCGATATGACATCCGGATCAGCGCTTAGATCAAGCTCTATGCAGACAATTTGAGGGAGTGCGCGTAACATGAGTGTTTCGAGACGCCTTATGTGGCTATTGATATTTATTCTGGCTCGAGCTACTGGGGTTTGTTGACCAAAAGCCATGAGCTTTTTAACCAGGGCGCCGCCCTCCAGTCCCGTTTCGCTGATGGTTTCCAATTCCTTGCGGAAGCGGTCACCAAATTCAGGGTCGCCCTGAAGCAGTTCTACGTAGCCGATTATGACCTGTAGCATGTTGTTGAAATCGTGGGCTATTCCTCCCACGAGCGTGCCAAGGGATTCAAGTTTCTGCGATTGAAAGAGCTGGTCTCTCAATACATCTCTTTCAGCTTCGGTTTTCTTCAAATCGCTAATATCAACAACTACTGCCCTTAATCCGACAATTTTGTCGATTTCATGAATTGGGGCCGTGTAAAGCAAAATTGGAACAGTCGACCCGTCTTTTTTCAAGGCGGTTAGGGGAGTCATCGACATCTGCTCACTCATCGACGCCTTTTTTAGAAATTCCTTCAAATTCTTTCGATCTTCCGGTACGATCAAATCAAAGGGATCGGCGATGTCCAGGCAGTCTTCCTGAGTGTGACCGGTGAGGCGCAGACCTGCGGCGTTCACAAAAGTGAAGTTGTGATCCATGTCCATCTCGAACACTGTCTGCGGCAACAGTTCAGCCAACTCTCTGAACCGTTTTTCGCTTTTTCTGACATTTATCTGGGCTTTTCTGATTTCGGTAACATCAGTCATTACCGTGAGGAAACTCTTTTTACCGTGGTTCTCAAT
>CAYNZA010000150.1:0-6815 GCA_964401595.1 uncultured Desulfomonile sp. | reverse complement strand
CTGCTGTGTATCCTGCCGCTCAATTCCTTTGCGGATGAGGACTCGTGGAGTTTTGTCTTTTTTGCCGATTCCAGGAGTAAGCCTAATCAAACTTCGGGAGTAAATTCAAAAGTATTGAACCTGATTGCCCGAAAAGTCGCCGAAGACATAAAGGACAGCAGAGTCAAATGCGAACTTGTGCTGTTCGGCGGCGACCTTATTCGTGGTCAATCTGGAGAAAACACGACCAGGTCCAATCACGAGCAGTTCCTCGAGTGGAAACATTCCATGAAGCCGGTTTATGAGGCTTTTCAGGAGAGGGGACAAACGCCGGTTCCAATCTATGTCGTGCGTGGAAACCACGAGGTTTATGCGAAAAAAACAGGATCCACCCAGGAACAGGCGCTTGAAGAATGGATGTCCTCATTTGGTAAAGAAATGCCGCAGAACGGCCCCCCACCCCCCGTTGTTGAATCAGGCCACACCAACCCTCAGAAGGGCCTGAATTATTTCGTGAAACACAGGGGCGTTCTTTTTGTGGCGGTTGACCAGTATGTGGCGCCGGGATACGACCCCTCAATAAATTTTGAATGGTTGGACCAGACTCTCAGGGAGGAAAAGACGGGACACCACGTGTTTGTTTTCGGTCATGCCCCTGCCTGGGCGGCTTTCAAAACCCGCAACGACAAATCATTATTCCATTACCCTGAACTTGTGACCAGATTCCGCGACAGCGTCTCACGTGGAGGTTGCCGTGTCTATCTCACCGGACACCAGCATTACACGGCTGTAAACATTATCCGGGAAAACGGCAGGCCGGACATGTGGCAAATAATGTCAGGGAGCGCTGGAGCGCCGCTGACCAAAGGTAAACCCGATCTGGAGGATCCACAGAACACGATTTATGTGAACAACACGGATTTCGGTTATTACCTTGGTGAGGTCAATGGTCACACCGTTACGCTCAGATTCAAATATTATTCCGCGTCCGAGAGAAGGTGGAAATCGGATGAGGCGTCCGTCGTAAGGTACACCGTGCAATAAAAAGCCGACTCAAGGTGTTTTTCAAACAGATGTCGGAGGGTTTACGGTCTATTTTGGGCCGACCGGAGCCTCAGTTCCAATTGCCGTAGTCGCTCCCTGCACAGATTCAGTTCGTTTCCGGTCTGTTGCATGGCCTCTATTCGCCTAACCTCAGGGGTGACGTCCGTGAGTATGACACAAATACCCTGCCCGTCAGTTGATATATAAATGTTGGCCGTGGAATCAGAGGTAAAAAACACATGTTCGATGAATATGCTCTGACAGTCGGAAAACATTGACTCCTCCATAAACTGGAGGGCATCATCAACCAGATCACCGTTTTTCAGGTTTTCCAGGCCATAAAACGCGAGGTCACCTCCTGAAGAGATGAGGCGTTTGTCTTTACCGACAAAGCAGTATGCCAGATGGCGCTTGTCGATAAAGTGGCCCAGCAGGCATTTAACAACAGTTGCGGGAATGTTGACTGTCAATTTTCCAGGGTCTTCAAAGCAAGCGCTCTGAACGCCTCTTCAACTCCCTCGCCCGTTTTTGCGCTTGTTTTGATGATGGACCAGCCTGAGTCGATCAGAACTGATAGTGTTGATTCCTCTATTTCCCATGTGTCCTGTAAATCAGCTTTGTTCATAAGGAGCAAAAAAGGCAGTTTCCCGATGGACTCTTCCACCTTGTCCTTAAGTTCCCTGGCTTTATCCAGTGTCCATCCCCTCGTGCCGTCTGCGACCAGAAAATATCCCGAACTGCCGCGCAAATATGAAACCTGGAGGCTCTGAAATTCGTCCTCGCCCTGAAGGTCCCACAACATAAGGTCTACGGATTCATTACCAATGCTCAGGGCTTTCTTGTCTATCTTGACACCTACCGTTGTGAGGTATTTCTCAGAAAAAATGCTCTTGACAAATCGTTGGACCAGACTGGTCTTTCCTACTGCAAAAGCGCCGACCATACAAATCTTCTTTTTGATCATGGACGAACCATTTATTGATTGTTGGAAATCCAAAAACCGGCTGTCAGATGTTGAAAAACCAACCGGAATCAGCTTTTTCCGATTGGTTTTCATGTTTTCCGCTTTTTTTATGGCCCTTCTAGAATGGGGGCGTCCGTAGAATGCTCTGCTCTCTTCCGGGTCCTATCGAAACCAGGGTGACAGGAACCCCGGACATGTGTTCAACTGTCTCAACAAAATCTCTGGCAGATTTGGGCAAATCGTCGAAAGAGCGGCATTCATTTAACGGTTCCGTCCAGCCTTTTACTTCCCTGTAGATGGGCACAACTCTTCCCAGGTCTTCAATGTTTGACGGTATTTTGTCAGTCACCTTTCCGTCGAGTTCATAGGCTGTGGCGATTCTGATGGGTGAAATACCGGTCAATACGTCCATTTTTGTCAGCGCTATGCCTGTCAGGCCGTTCAGACGGATGGAGTGGTTTACGACAACCATGTCGAGCCATCCACATCTTCTGGGCCTTCCGGTAGTAGCCCCGTACTCTCCGCCTTTTTGCCGCAATTCTTCTCCCAGTTCATTGTTGAGTTCGGTGGGAAAACCGCCTTCTCCAACACGAGTTGTGTAAGCTTTTGCAACTCCCCACACTTTTTCTATGGCTCCGGGACCTACTCCTGACCCGCTGCACGCGTTACCCGCCACGACATTGGATGATGTGACAAATGGATAAGTGCCGTGGTCTATGTCGAGAAGGGTTCCCTGAGCGCCTTCGAACAGGACATTGCTTCCCGACGAAATCCGGGAGTAAATGATCGATGTTGTTTCAGTAATGTGGGGCGCCAGTTGAGCCCCGTAATCCAGGTACTGTTCCACCACCTGGTCCAGATCAAGAGGCGCTTTGTTGAATCGCTTTTCGATCAGAAAATTCTTTTCTTCCAAGGCTGCCGCAACCCTTTTTCTGAGCCAATCGGGGCGCAACAGGTCCCCTGCGCGAATGCCCATGCGGGAAGCCTTGTCCTCATAGGCCGGACCAATTCCCCTTCCGGTAGTGCCTATTTTCGATGAGCCCAAAAATTCTTCACGTCCAAGGTCTATAAGTTTGTGATAAGGCATTATCACTTGAGCTTTTTCTGAAATTAAAAGTTGGGAATCTTTCAGAAAATGGCCACGGCTGCGTAGTTCTTGCTTTTCTTCCAGCACGACCGCAGGGTCCATAACCACACCATTGGCAATGATGTTGACTATGTCCGGATACAGTATGCCTGAAGGAATCAAGTGAACTATTATTTGCTCTCCTGAAACCTTGAGAGTGTGCCCGGCGTTTGCGCCGCCCTGGAATCGAATCACCACATCCGCCCTGCTAGTGAGCAAATCAACTATCTTGCCTTTTCCTTCGTCTCCCCATTGAGTTCCTAAAATTACCAGAGTGCTCAATTTGAAACACCTTTCTCCATCTTTTTTACCATCGCTGCGCCCGACACGACACCATCATGAGAAATTATCATCGTTTGATATTGAGATCAGGCGTCCAGAATCAGTTGTGTGACCCCAAGGATTCCCTGAATCGATCTAATGGCGTCCAGGGTTTTCTCCTCGGCCGGAGAATCCAGATTCAGTATCGAGATTGCCGTGCCACCCGCCATGTCACGTGACAGGTTCATTTGAGCTATGTTGGCCCCGCTTTTGGCAAGGGCTCCTGACACACCGGCTATCATTCCCGGTATGTCGCGGTTTTTTATCATCAGCATCGGTCCGCTGGGGACAGCTTCGGTGACATAACTGTCAATGCCGATTATTCTCGGCTCATTGCCGATTCTATGAATTAGAGCGCCCTCAACGCTAATTTTCCCGCCACTGACGGAAGTGAGCGTCATCCTGACCGATGCCCCGAACTGCTTGTCACCCTTCTGAGTGGTTTGAAGCACCCGTATGCCTCTTTCCCTGGCCGCAACAGGAGCGTTCACATAGTTAATGTGGGACCCCTCAACTATGCTCAACAGTCCCCATAATCCGGCGTTGGCTATCGGTTCCACATCGACATCGGAAATTTCACCGCAGAGCTGAACCTCAAACCTGGAAATACTGTCCGAAGCCAGGCCTCCCAGAAACTGTCCCAGCCGCCTGGAAAGATCCATGTACGGACCTATTATCACTCTCTGTCCAGGGTCTACATTCGGCACATTGATGGCGCTTGAGAGAAGATCCTTCTCAAAAAAATCAATCATGTTCCGGGCCGCTGAAATTGAGAAATTCTCTTCCGCTTCCTCCGTCTGAGCCCTTAAATCAGGCGTGATTACAGTTCGAGGATGCTTCAGAAGCGGCTGGATCATGTCAAGCCTTCGCTGGGAAACATCAATAGCGGCGCAGCTCAATAGCCCGGAGTCAAGCGCATCGGTCATGGCCGTGACATCCACGATGCCCAGGTCCGATGTAATCACCAGAATGGCGCCTTTTTTCATCAGACCGAAGGTCCTGGTATTAAACAATCCCTTGGAACCTTCGGTAAGAGGAATGTGAGCGGTAACGATGTCGGAACCGGCTAACATCTCCTCTATAGTCACGAGCTTCACTCCGGCCTGCTGTGCGGATTCCCTGCTGATGACAGCGTCATAGCCCACCACATTCATTTTAAGTCCATGACAGGCTTTCCTGGCCACCATAATGCCTACCTGTCCCAGTCCCAGTATTCCAACCGTCTTGCCCGCAAGCTCAGCGCCCTGGAATTTCTTCTTTTCCCACTTACCGGCTTTCATGGAGGCGTCGGCAAATGGAATATGCCTGCTGGCAGCCATTATCAGGGCTATGGTGTGTTCGGCTGCGGAAACAGCGTTGACCCCGATTGAGGCCAACACTGCGATCCCTTTCACGGTCGCCGCTGCTACATCTATGTTGTCAACCCCGGCGCCCGCCTTGCCAAGAGCCTTGAGACCCTGCGATTTCTCCAGAACGGACTTTGAGACAATTGTCCTCGATCCAACTATCAGTCCGTCGTAACGCTGGATGGAGCCGGTCAATTCTTCTTGAGTCAGTTCAGGCCTGTAGTCAATTTCCAGACTTTCACAATTTTTCAGCAACTCCAGTCCACTGTCATGTATGACATCCGAGACGAGAATTTTAGCAATCTTTGAACTAGCCATTTTTCCTAGCAAATTCCTTCATGAATTCAACAAGAGCCTTGACTGAGTCAAGTCCCACTGCATTGTAAATCGAGGCTCGGCATCCGCCAACTGATCTATGCCCCTTCAATCCGCCCAATGAGTTTTTGGCGCTTTCCGATATGAACTTCTTCTCCATATCTTCGCTCGGGAGCCTGAAAGTGACATTCATCATTGACCTGCTGTCCTTGTCAGCCGTCCCTCTATAAAAACCGCTGGCATCCATGTAACCGTAAAGCAGATCGGCCTTCTCACGGTTTCTGGCCTCCATGGCTTTCAGGTCTCCCACTGACTCTTCAATCCATTTGAGCACAAGGTCAACGAGATAAATGGCTATGCACGGCGGGGTGTTGTAGAGACTGTTCTTCTCCGCATGAGTAGAGTAGCGCATCATTGTGGGGATGTCTTTCGGACACCTCTCCAGCATGTCATCACGGATTATGACCAGGGTCACTCCGGAAGGCCCCAGGTTTTTCTGGGCTCCGGCGTAGATAAGTCCGTGAGTGTTTATGTCAAAGGGTTTGCACAAAATATCCGATGACATGTCGGACACCAGCGGGACCCCGTTTGATACGGGAGCGACAGGCCACTGGGTTCCCTTGATTGTGTTGTTCGATGTGTAGTGCAAGTACGCCGCGTCGGCAGACGCCTCATAGTTCTTGGGGATATAGCAGAAATCCCTGTCGGCGCTCGAGGCTATGACTTTATGGGGTTTGCCTAACAGTTCGATTTCCTTAATTGCTTTAGTAGCCCATGTTCCGGTGTTGAGGTATTCAGCAACCTTGCCTGCCGGCAAAAGGTTCATCGGGATCATAGCGAACTGTGTGCTTGCTCCGCCCTGGAGAAATAGGACCTTGAAATTGTCTGAGGCGTTGAGTAGTCTTTTCAGGCGTGACACGGCATCGTTGATGACCTCTTCGAACAGGGGCGATCGATGGCTGATTTCAGCGATGGACATTCCAGATCCTTTGAAGTTAAGGAATTCCTCTTTGGCTTCTTCCAAAACCGTCAAAGGTAAAGCGGCGGGTCCAGGGTTAAAATTGTGAATTCTTTCAGACATGTCTCTCAACCTCCAGGCTACTTTGTCTTGCAAATTGACTTACACACAAGTTTGTAAATATACACGAGATAGCCATCAGGATTCAAGAAAAATACTTTCAACACATCCTGTTTACTCTGATGAAATTGAATTGTGTGATGCGATGTGGCAATATGTAATTATAGTAATCAAACTCCTTTATAAAGGAGGGCCTGAATTATGCCGGATTTTGGAGCTTTAAGGGACAGGCTTGGCGAGATACTCCCATTCCTGATGATATTCGTCCTATGGATTGTTTTCAGCCTTTTGGGTTCAAGAATGCGTAATCGGGATACGGGAGATCAGCAATCCACCGAAAAATCGCAGAGTCTCCAGGAAAAGTTCCTGGAAATGATAGCTCCTGGGGCCGCAGCTGACAATTCTCAACAGCAACAAGGGACATCTGACTTTGAACGTCTCCAGGCCCGGGCCTCCGGATCGATAACGACCGCCAGGGGCGCGCCCCCAGTGACTGCAAAACCCATTACACCCAAATGGTGGGGCGCATGAGTTATTTTTCTGTGTCCCGTATAAAGAGTCTGATGAACACTGTTTTGTCAAGATCGGTCACTGCATTTCTGGCGGTAGCGGTTTTGTGGGTTCAGTCGCCGGCGCAGTCTC
>CAYNZA010000149.1:0-6842 GCA_964401595.1 uncultured Desulfomonile sp. | reverse complement strand
ACAATGTTGTTTCCAGCAAGCTTCTTTTCAAACTGGTGGCGATGATCAGGGGAGAACAGCGGAATGTGAAGGCGGGAGATTACCAGTTGAAAACGTCAAGTGACGCCGGGGAAGTGCTGGATCTGCTTATTTCCGGAAAAACCCTGGTTTATTCTGTGACTATTCCAGAAGGCTACAATATTTTCCAGGTTGCCGACCTGCTCGACCAGAAAGGCCTCGCCGCCCGCAAGGAGATTCTGAATCTTGCCCAGGACGAATCATTCATAAAAGAACTTGGCGTGGAAACCTGCTCCCTGGAAGGTGTTCTTTTTCCCGACACTTACTTGATGAGGCCCTCAGAGAAAGGATCACCCAAGGCGATTATCAAAAAAATGGTAACCCGCTTTAAACAGGTGTACGACCTGAATGTCAAAGAAGCTGCAGAGAAAAACGGATGGAGCCTGGCTCAGGTCATTACTTTGGCGTCTTTGATCGAGAAAGAAGCCAAGGCAAACGAACATGCGCTTGTGAGCGCGGTTTTTCATAACAGGTTACGTAAGAACATGCGACTCCAGTCCGATCCGACTGTCATCTACGGCATTAAACCGATGGGGGCCAAAATAACCAGAGCTGATCTCGATAGAAAACACCCATACAACACTTACCAGATATCCGGTTTACCTCCGGGGCCGATTGCAAATCCGGGAAAGGACTCACTGACCGCAGCCGTCAATCCTGCGAATGTGGATTATCTGTATTTCGTGTCCAAGAATGACGGCAGCCATCAATTCTCCAGCAATCTGGCCGACCACAACCGGTGGGTAAATCTTTATCAGAGACAACCTGTTACATCGACACAGTGATTAAGCAAGGCTTTTTGCTGTTCCGCTCCGCCCTCAACTAGGGCTGGCTTTTGGAATAGGGTCAAGTCGATCCGGAAGTCACAGGCGCCGTAGACGTTACAACTGTGGTGTTCGTGTTGGTAGGAAGCGCAGTAACCGCCAGCGGAATGCCGGCGCTGACTATTTGGGTGTTGATTGACCCTGCAGTCGATGAGTCGGTAGAAATATCCCCTTTCAGACCTTGTAAACGTTCCAGCATTGTCTTGGTCAGCGCTATTTGATCTTCGATTTCCTTTAAAGCTCCTGCGGAAAAAGATGAAAGGTCCGTGGTCATTTTCTGGATGGAAGTTTCAGCCGTCACGCTTTGAGCCTGAAGGTCCTGCTTCAGCAAGTCCAAAGATTCAAGCTGGAGAGCCAATTGTTCCTGCGACCGAAGAACCTGGTCCTGGACACGATCTTTCGCGAGTGTTATCTGATTGTCGGTATATTCCCTCGTGGCCTTAATCTTTTCCAACTGAGTCGATATTTTCTCTTTAATACTGCTCAGTCCCAGATCATAATTGCTGGACATTTGACAAATGCCGGGAGCAGGTAAACAGAGAGCCGCTAAAACAATCATCTTAAGCGCCAGGAGCTTTTTCATGTTCGTTTACTCCAAAAACGTGGGAATGATTAATCTCTATTGATTATATATCATATATTTTGAATAGTTGAAACATAAAAATAATGTAACTTCTAGATAGTGCGTGGTCCATTGGAGAAATCAGCCGAGTATAATGTGGGGCGGCGGGACAGAGCGGATGTTTTTGCAATGGCAAATGACAGGCGTCCACGCGCGTCTTGTCGAGGTAGAAAAGCGCACGAGGGTAATTTCAGCAGATCACTGGTTCAGTCCAATTCTTTAGCGCCGTCACCCAGAAGACCAAGCAGTATTTCAGGGTGTCCAATAATATTTGGATTTCTTGATAGATTTTCTGAGATGTATGAGATGGTCCGGTCGATTGAAGATCTGTATCTGTCGGTTTGTCTGACGGTTGTCTGGTATCCGAATGTGCCCAGCGCCTTAATGTTTCTCTGCAATGCGGTCATATCGAACATGAAACTGAACCTTTCGTGGGACAGTCCGGAAAGATTTCTGGTTGCCTCGAAAAATCTCTCGGTCAATGATCGAAGTGAAGCCGGGTCGAGTGTGACGTAGGAGTCTCTCAAGAGTGAGGCGAGATCATAATGAATTGGTCCCATGCGAGCATCCTGGAAATCTATCATGAATAACTTTCCATCGTGTACCATGAGGTTTCTGGCATGGTAGTCCCTGTGTACCAGAAATCTGGGCTCCATGGCTAGTGTAACGCACAAATCATTCAGACTCTCCCGGAGTTTCTTTTTGTTTTGAGAATCAAGGCTGCGACCAAGGAAACCAACCACGAAATTTTTTATGAAGAAATTCATTTCAAATGAGAGCTTTTCAAAATCGAAAGCCGAATCGTGGGCCCTGCACTTCAATGAACTTGAATCGTCGGCCACAATCATTTGGACAATCAAATCCACAGCCTTTTCATACAATTCATATCTCGACTTGTCATCCAGAGTCTGAATTGAGGTTTCCAGCAGGTTGTCACCCAAGTCATTCAGCACAAGTATCCCTAACTGGTGAAACTCGCGCAATATGGTGGGGGTCGGAAGGTTGAGACTCGAGAGATATTTCTGTATTTCAACGAATAAATTTGTTTCAGAGATGGATTCTGCCGGATAGCACATTGCGATGGCGGTGTTTCCGGATTCAAAATAAAGCCTCAGAAATACTCGGCTCGATGCGTCACCAAGTAGTTTTGTGACGGATTTCAAACCGTCAGTTTCCCGGGTGAACAATGCCAGTCTTTTCTTAAGGTCTTCAGTGACCGCCAATCGATAGATGTCCATTCAGTGTTATAACCTCTTGTTTGTGTATGCCCGTGACATTGACTCCGCTGCCGATTATGCAGTTCACAACCTCACTGTCTTCCGCTATGACTGAGTCCTCCCACACGATGGAATTGATTACTTTGGAACCAGCTCCAAGAATGCAGCCGGATTCCAAAGAACAGTTTCGCGTAAGCGCCTCCGGATGAATTCGCGAATTTCCGGCAATGAACGAATCGGTTGGCAAATCTCCAAGTCGGCCTGACAAAACATCCTGCACTGCCTGCAAGTATCCCGGGGGACTACCCAGATCGTTCCAGTATCCGTCAACACGATAACCGAGTACCCTGCGGCCGTCTTTCAAGGCTCTTTTATAAGCCTGGGAAATTATCTCCTGAAAAACTCCGTGCTCAATGTATTTAAATATATCCGGCTCAATTATATGAATACCAGTGAATACAAAGGTTTCAGAGGTCTGATCCAAGGCGTTTGGGGTGTCAAGAAAACTGATGATGTTGAGATCGTGGTCCATTCTTAGCGGAGTAAATCTGAAGGGTGGATTCTGAGGCGCCAGCAATAATGTGGCAAGCGGCCTGTTTTTGAGATGAAAGTTGATTGCCTGCTTGATGTGGAAATCGAACAGGATGTCGCCGTTAACCATCAAAAAAGTATCGGACTGAAAAAATGACTGGTTTGCCTTGAGCCCTCCGCCTGTTCCGAGGATTTGCGGCTCTTGGGAGAAGCTCACTTCCCCATTAACGGCGCGCTGGTTGCCAAACAGTCGCATGATTGAATGGGGCATCCAACTGAGATTGAGCCTGAATGATGATATGCCCTGTACGCTCAAATGTTCGAGCGTTCTAAGTATCAAAGGCTTTCCACAAACAGGAATGGCAGGTTTTGCCCGTTCCAGGGTGAGTGGTCTGAGTCTGGTTCCCAGACCGGCAGACAAGATCATAGCCTTCATGAACAGTATCTGTCGGTAGAAAAATGGCTCCTGACTGCGTGTCTTTCAAATGCCAATTCTATGAGCCGGTCTATCAGGGATTCATAACTTAATCCTGAGGCCTCCCAAAGCTTAGGGTACATGCTGACGGAGGTAAATCCGGGCAATGTATTAATCTCGTTGATCACTATCTGGTCACTGGAATCAAGGAACATATCAACCCTGGCGAGGCCTGATCCATCAACGGCCTTGAATGCAGCCACTGCCACCTTTTTCGCTCTTTCCGCCACGGGGGCAGCTAAAACGGCAGGGATTATCAGTTCAGCTGTGTCCTCAAGATATTTTTCCTGATAGTCATAAAAAACCGAATGGGACACAATTTCTCCGGGAACACTGGCTTGAGGCTCATCATTTCCCAAAACGCCTACTTCCAATTCTCTGCCTATAATGGCATCTTCGACAAGTATTTTTCTGTCGAATGAGAATGCAAGTTCAATTGCACGTTCGAATTCATCGGGTCTTGTAACACGGCTGATACCGACCGAAGATCCCAGGTTGGCCGGCTTTATGAAAAGCGGACAGTCTCTTCGTTTCATACGCTCAATTATGCTACCCGGGTCGTTGATCCATTCAGAGTTGAGAAACCAGAAAAAAGGCCCTACTTTTATACTTGCGTCCCTGAAGGCCGCCTTCATGATCACTTTGTCCATTCCGACCGCTGAAGCCAGAGTTCCGCAACCCACGTATGGCACACCCGCCAGGTCCATCAACCCCTGCAAGGTTCCATCTTCACCGTACATGCCGTGAAGCGCCGGGAAAAACACATCGGCGGACAGGGGAGTGAGAAAACCCTCGGGAGATATCTTCAGGAGCCCCTGATGGCAAGGATCAGGAGAAAAAATGAGTCTGTTTGTTTTCTCAAAAGTAGCCGGATCTGTAAAAGACTCGACTTTGGAGGGGGCCTGATACCACTCACCCTGTTTGGTAATGTAAACCGGTATGACTACATACTTCTTCCTGTCTATAGCCTCAAAAACGGAGCGTGCTGATCTTAGTGAGACTTCGTGTTCTGGTGAACGTCCACCGTAGACAATGGCGATTGTGAGCAGGTTGCCGGACATGTGGCCTCCGAACAGAAAATTACTCACGGGCTCCTTATCACAAAGAGCTTTCATTAGAAACCTTTTTCAGAATCTTAACGCTTTACAAATATGAATGTAGCCTCAAGTTGCATCTGAAAGGTGATTTTGACTATAATTCACTCTGACAGATACATGTCTGGCCATGTTTATTTCCGGTATTAACCTGGGCAGGCAAAGAGGATTAACCAATGTCTCTCAAAGTTCGGTCGAAAATATGGGTCCAAAACGATGAAGGCAGCCTGGTAATAGGCACAGGAAGGCTTCGCATCCTGGAGGCCATTCAGGAACTGGGGTCTATGAACAAAGCGGCTCAGAAACTTAAACAGCCTTTCAGGGCCGTTTGGGGAAAGATCAAGGCCACTGAACAACGATGCGGCTTTAAGCTGGTTGATACTACCTCAGAAGGATCAAAACTTACCAGGGAAGGTCTGGAATTGCTGTGGGCTTACACCAGGCTCAGGAACCGTTGTGAAAAATATGTCGATATCCAGTTCAAGGAATTGTTTGAAGAGATAGAGAAATTTAAATGATGAAGATTCAATGTTTGTGGAGCTGACATGCAAGAATTTATCGACTCACAGAATGGGGAAAGCACCGACCGGCATTCTTCAGGGTCCGAGAAACTGGTAGTCGAAATAGAGGGCTACCGTTTCAGTAACGGGATCCTGCATGGTAAGTCCATACCTCTTGCCCGTGAGCTTCCGTACACTCTGTTTGTTAATGACCGGGAAATATTGTCTATATCGACCCTCCCGACCCACCTGAAAGAGCTGTTCGTAGGCTTTCTGATAGCCGAGGGTGTGCTGGTTCATAAATCAGAACTCACCGAAATTCACATCGATGATCCAGGCCGTTTGGTCCGAGTTTACATTGACGCTCCGGACGAACGGCTGAATATTGTACAGAAAAAGGGGATGCTGACTTCCGGTTGCGCCGGAGGAATGGTTTTTTCAGTTCAGTCAGGACTCAGACAAGGCTACAGACAAAGTCGTTCAACCCTGATAAAGGTTTCCTCCGTCCTGGCCAGAATGAGAGAACTTGACACTTTTGTGGGCATCTACAGCGTCACCAAAGGTGTCCATGCTGCGTCCGTGGCTGACAATGATTCTACGATAATGATACAGGAGGATCTGGGGCGACATAACGCAGTAGACAAAATCGCGGGCTGGTGCTTTCTGAACAATCTTTCGAACACGGATAAAATGGTGTTGACTACCGGCAGAATAACTTCAGAGGTCCTGATTAAAGCCTCCAGGAGTTCATTCCCAATTATAATTTCCAGGTCCAGCGCTTCTTCAATGGCAGTCAGCATGGCCCAACAATCGGGCATTGATGTCATTACCTATGTCCGAGCCGGACGATTCAACTATTTCTCAAATGGTGGAGTAGAATTAATAAATGATATGGAAAAGCCTGTCCCCCATGATAGCGAGATTTCCTCCCAGCCTTAAAGCAATGGCCATAGAACCGTTCCAGGTTATCGACGCTTTCTGGTATGTATGAAACAGGTAGGGTCCTCCGCCAGGTAATCTCCGTTGGACAAAGCCATGGCCCGGCCTCTACATCCTCCGCATACACTGCTGTAAATGCAATTCCCGCATTTACCCCTCATTAGGTTCTCCCTGTTTCTCAATTCATTAATGACTGAAGAATTTCTCCATATGTCCACGAAACCCTGCTTCAGAACATTGCCGCAATCCACTGGCACAAAAGGACATGGCCATACATCGCCATTGGGCTTGATATAGACAAATCCTCTTCCAGCGGAACAACCATGGAAAAGTTTTTCGGCCAAAGCCATTTTCAGTTTGCCCCACGAACCATTTTTCTCCAGCAAGTAAGGCCAGTACTGCGGACCTGCCACCGGTTCAATTATAATTCGGGCCGTTTTCTGTCGTTCTCTGATAAACTGGATCAGGCGTTCATTCTCACCGAGGTCCAGGCCCGCATCTTCTATATCGAGTCCTCTCCCAACCGGAACTAGCTGATACATCAACATAATACCAGCCCCGCATTCATCAGCCAGTGATATGA
>CAYNZA010000148.1:0-6895 GCA_964401595.1 uncultured Desulfomonile sp. | reverse complement strand
GGGGCGCTTCAGAATTCCATGACCATAGAAAAAATGATAGCGGGTCAGCGTTCCCTGAGAAACCCTCTAATAGTCGAAGTCCTGCGCGATTATGGATATGTGGATGCCCGTGGTATGGGGATCAGGACCAAGGTGATCCCGCTCATGCGTAGGGAAAATGGAACGGAACCGGTCTTTGAAGCCACGGATGATTTTCTGAAAACGTCACTTTACAGGGCTAAGTCTGAATCCTGAGCGCATCATTTAAAAAAGCGCTGTTATGTTCGCCCCTATAATCAGAGGTTTTCGCGCGTAGTTGATATCGACTTTCATTACCGGATCAGTTATTCCGTTTTTCAAGTCAAGATGGTCCAATTTCGCTGAAAACTCAGTGTATTTCACAACAGCGCCTGCACTAAAACCCCGCCAGACAGGTGTTGACAACTGGACAAACGCCTCATAAAAATATCCTGAACTTATTTGCTGGGTCCCGTCCAGTTTTACCGTGTTAGCCGGAGTTTCTTTCGAACCTCCATTCTCACGAGTACGAGTCACCGAATATTGGACGGTCTCCTGGTAACTCATGGCGCCGAGCAATCCGGGAAAACCTATCAGGTATGTCCTAAGGCTTAAGCGTGACCACAGGGGTTGTTCGTAGTGAAGGCCAATGAATGGAACACCAATGCTCACATCCACGTTAGACGCCTGAGCGTAGTTCAACCATTGATTATTGTTGGCAGGCAAGATATTCTCGGGGCTGAAATAATTAGTCATGAGCGAATCATAAAGAAAACCGATCATCCCCGTCAGGGACTCTGTGACCGTGAAGTCCACAGATAACTTCAGACTGTAAAGAGTGGTTTCTGTCTGCCAGATTCTTGAGGCTGTCTGACCTTGCTGCACCTTATAGGACTCCTGCACACGATATTTTGCAGGAACCAGATATCCTAAACTTGTAGTAAAGCCGACTGGAGAATTGGTTTTTGCAGGCAGGTCCAACTCTAACCATAGCCCCTCCATTTTGGCTGACTGCAAGAAACCATTAATGGAACTGCTATCAGTGATATTATCGCCATTACTGTCAGTCCATGAGAGAGTAGGCAAGTATAAATTAAGAGAATGGTTTGGTGTGGGAAGCATATACCCGATGAGTAGACGAGGCAGCACCTGGAATTGTGTGGGGGAGTCCTGGAAAAACCATGCCTGAGCATTGGGCGTGCTTCCTGGAATATAACCAATCAGGAGATAAAGAATCAGTGCAAATGATGCCTTAAGTTTCAACGCTTATTCTCTACGTAGCATAATATTGTCATTATATAACAAGTTATCAATATTTGCTAATGTTTTTATTTATTATAGATAGCTAAACTTTTAAAAACCCAAAATCCATTTACAAAAAATCTTTTTGCAGATGGGTAAAGGCGGAAGAATGCCGGACCAATTTAATAAACATTCTTTCAATTAACCTTTGCCTGGTATTCCTGGTTCTTTTCTGTCGCGGGACAATTCTCCGGCTGGAATCGTAATTTACTTGACTCAAAGTTCATCCGTATCTGACACTACATAGGCGTCACGATGTTTCGTTCTGGTTCGCGAAAATCGGAATCAGTCTGGATGGCGCTTTTTACACGAGAGCAAACTGTCTGATCAGATGGGAACTGAATCTGTCTTTGCAGCCCATCATTTACGATATCTCGATCTCATAGTAGATTTCAGTCAGAATGATTCACCGGTTTTTGTGACAAGGTTGAAAATTGACTTGTTGACGAGCCAACCAAGCCATCTCATGGCTTTTTGACATAAATGATGGAAATATCGGAACTTGCGCCAATCCGTTTTGAACTTTATTGAACAGCTAAAACTTTACGAATAATTTTTGGAGTTCAGCATGCCTGACGAACACCTCTCGCCTCCTCAAGAGGAAGGCTTGGCAGTAGCCATGGAAACAGTCCACCCAAATGAGCGTCCTGAGGAATATGATTTGCGCGAAAGGATCCAGGAGTTCGAGCGATTCAATCGCCTGGTCATGGCCAGAGAACAGCGCATCCTTGACCTGAAAAAAGAGTCTAACGAACTGGCCAGAGCGCTTGGAAAACCTATGCCCTACCAGTCGCTGGACATAATGGAGGACGACAAGGGAGTGGATGATAACGAACAGACCAAGGATGTATCAAATCAAGGGCTGAGGTCTGGTCAAAAAGAACTACAGCTCTCGGACATCCTGGACATTGATGACCTGCAGATTCTCCTGTCAAACTTCTGTGACTCAGTAGGGGTTGCCTCAGCCATATCCGACCTGAATGGGAAACTGTTGGCATTTGCAAACTTCAGGCGGGCATGCACCCAATTCCATCGTGTTGGGAAGGTTTCATCCAGGCGTTGCGCCGAAAGCGACTCCATTCTCGGCTCCAGACTGGAGGAAGGCCAGGATTTCACTATTTACAAGTGTAAGAATGGTCTCACTGACGCCGCATCTCCGCTGATAATAGACGGAAAGCACGTGGCCAACATTCTCATTGGCCAGTTCCATTTGCAGGAACCGGACCTTGAGTTTTTTCGTCGCCAGGCGCAGGAACTTGGTTATGATGAAGCGGACTATTTGGCCTCCATCAAGGAAGTGCCAATGATGTCCGAGGAAAAGCTGCCTAGCATTCTCGGCTTCCTTTCAGGCTTCGCCAAGATAATGGGCACGCTCACATTAGACCGGATTCGAGCTTCTCAGGCAGCAGAGGACCTCAAAAAGAGGGCTGATGAACTGCGCTGCAGTCATGCCGCAGCTTTGAGCCTGGCAGAGGACGCAGAGATGGCTCGCAGGGAAATTGCTCGATACAAGGATCATCTGGAGCAGTTGGTCAAGGATCGCACTGAGGAGCTTCGAGTTTCCGAGGAACGCACAAGGCTGCTGCTTGAGTCTGTAGGTGAAGGAATCATCGGCGTTAACCCGGAAGGAGAGATGACTTTTATCAATCCGGCAGCCTGTCGGATGCTTGGATACTCGCCGGACGATTTCGAGGGTAATGAGCTCTGCGGTCTGATTCATTATGCTCATGAAGATGGTTCTCACTATCTCCTGGAAGACTGTCCACTACACCGGTCAATTTCAACCGGAACGACCACCCAGATAGATAGCGAAGTATTCTGGCGAAAGGATGGCAGCAATTTTCCGGTGGCCTATTCCAGCAACCCTGTGCATAAGGACGGTGTCCTCGTAGGGTCTGTAATCACTTTTTGGGACATAACAGCGCGAAAGCTTGCGGAAGAGCAAGTGCGTCGAGCCAAAGAGATAGCTGAGGATGCAACCAAAGCTAAATCCGATTTTCTTGCCAACATGAGTCATGAGATCCGAACCCCTATGAATGCGGTGATTGGCATGGCTCACCTGGCCCTTCAGACCGATCTGACACCAAAGCAGGCGGACTATCTGGGTAAAATACAACGATCAGCCAACTCTCTTCTCGGGATCATCAACGACATTCTGGATTTTTCCAAAATCGAAGCAGGTAAATTGAAGATGGAATCTACGGATTTTAGCCTGGATGAAGTCCTGGATAATGTTTCTACCGTGGTTGGGGGCAAAGCGCACGAGAAGGATTTAGAATTTCTAATGCAGATTGAACCGGATGTTCCATTGGCTCTGGTGGGCGATCCGTTGAGGCTGGGTCAAATTTTGATCAATCTTTGCAATAACGCTGTAAAGTTCACACAAGACGGTGAGGTCGTCATTTCTGCCAGGCTGGTAGAAAAAGCTGAACAGGCGGTCACTCTTGAGTTTTCTGTTCGGGACACTGGGATTGGTTTGACGGAAGTGCAGCAGGACAAACTCTTCAAGGCTTTTAGCCAGGCAGATACGTCCACGACGAGGAAATATGGAGGGACAGGTTTGGGCCTCACTATCTGCAAACGCCTTGTGCATATGATGGGAGGAGAAATCTGGGTTAAGAGTCAATCCGGAAAGGGAAGCGAGTTCATATTTACCGGAAAATTCGGTTTAGCAGGAAAGATTTCAAGAAAAAGCCTCCAGCCATCATCCGGACTCAAAGGAATGAGAGTCCTGGTGATTGACGACAATGCGTCATCTCGAGAAATTCTTCAAACTCTGCTGGAAACGATGAGTTTTAACGTAAGCGTAGTAGCTTCTGCGGAAGAAGGGATAGCAGAATTAGAGAGAGAAGCGCAGCTTAAACCTTATCAACTTGTTGTGATGGACTGGAAAATGCCGGGCATGGATGGACTCAAGGCCTCTGAACTGATAAAGCAACATCCCGGTCTGCCACATAAACCCAGGATAATTATTGTGACGGCCTACAGCCGTGAAGAAGTCATGCAAAAGTCTCGGAAAATCGGTCTAGACGGTTTTCTTCTGAAGCCGGTGGGACAATCAGTCCTTTTCGACGCGATCATGGCAGTTTTGGGTAATGAGTCGGTGCTGAGCCAGACAGCAGCCCCATGTAAGGTTGATCTGGCTGACAGGCTGAAAAATTTTCACCGGGCTAGGGTGTTAATAGCCGAAGACAATGAGATCAACCAGCAGGTAGCCAGGGAAATGCTGGAACAGGCGGGATTTGTCGTAGAAATTGCCAATAATGGAAGAGAAGCTGTGGAAATGGTCATGACGGGTAACTTTGAGCTTGTTCTCATGGACATACAGATGCCTGTCTTGGGAGGATTCGAGGCTACACGTGAGATTCGAGAAGATCAACGGTTCAAAGATTTGCCAATTGTTGCCATGACTGCCCATGCCCTGGTCGGTGACTATGAGAAGAGTCTTGAAGCTGGCATGAATGATCATGTGACAAAACCAATCGATCCCGATCGGTTGCTATCAGCTCTGATAAAATGGCTGAAACCAGCAGAGCGCAAACCATTCGAGACTAATGTCATTGCTTACGGTGACGAGATGGACGATGTCTTGCCATCTACAATTCCAGGAATTGTCGTGGCATCCGGATTGAGTAGAGTTGGTGAAAACAGGAAGCTTTTCATGAAACTCCTGATAAAATTCAGAGAGGGGCATAAAAGCTCATTGGAAGAGATCATTGAAGCCCTATCTGCAGGAGATTCCATCACCGCCACCAGACTTGCCCACACAGTGAAGGGTGTCTCGGGAAATCTCGGCGCAGAACAGCTATACCGCTCTGCAGCGGATCTGGAAAACGCCATTAAGGACGATCGTGAAGGTCTGGATAAGCTCCTGGCAGAGTTCGGTTACCAACTGAAAGTGGTAATGGATGGCATAGAAGATTTTGAGCAAAACCGGGTTGGGGACACAGGCCATAAGGAAACCATGCTGGAGGTCCAAATTGACAGGGAAGCCGTCAAGGCCCTACTTCAGGAAATGGCCCCACTCCTGGAAAGCGACCTGATAGAAGCTATGAACCGTTTAGAAGCATTGAAAGTGCGCCTTATGAATTCATTGGTTCGTGAAGACTTTCAACGGTTGGAAAAACAGGTTGAGGGTTTTGATACGGACAGCGCCATGAATACTGTGAAGATTATTGCTGAGAAGCTGGACATCGAATTATAGGAAGGAAGAAGTTCGTGGAAGTCATTCGAAAACCCAAAGTTCTCATCGTCGATGATACAGCGGAGAACATCCAGGTTCTCATGGAGACATTGAAGGATCATTACACCATTGTAGCAGCCATCAATGGCGACAAAGCCATTAAAATAGCACAGACAGAACCACGGCCGGATTTGATTCTCCTCGACATAATGATGCCTGAAATGGACGGCTACGAGGTATGCCGTAAACTTAAGTCCGACGAGTCAACGCATACCATACCGGTCATCTTTGTAACCGCAAAATCAGAGGTAGAAGACGAAACTTTAGGTTTTGAACTCGGCGCTGTGGACTACATTACCAAGCCGTTCAGCATTCCAGTGGTCAAAGCCAGGGTGAAAGCGCATCTGGATCTCAAGAGATTGCGTGATCTCGAAGTAATACAACGAGAAAAACTCCAAACCTTACTGGGCAAACTCAACAGTGAACTGGCGGAGGCTGCGGATTACGTAAAATCGTTGATGCCCCTGCCTGTCACAGGGGGCCCTGTCCGGGCAGATTGGAGGTTTGAGCCCTCAACAGCGCTTGGTGGAGATGCTCTTGGATACCATTGGCTCGATCAGGATACCTTCGCATTTTACCTTCTTGACGTCTGCGGACACGGAGTGGGGGCAGCCCTTCATTCGGTGTCCATACTTAACGTCCTACGCTCCGGTAACTTGCCGGACACCGATTTTATGAAACCTGAGCAGGTCTTGAATGGACTCAACAGGATTTTTCCGATGGAATGTCACAGTGACATGTTCTTCACCATCTGGTACGGAGTATACAACTGCAAGTCCCGCATCTTGCGCTACGCCAGCGGAGGTCATCCAGCAGCGCTCTTGATTGATGACATATCCGGAGACAGGTCACGAATTCGAGTATTGGAAACGCCAAATCTTGTGTTGGGGCTGGAGGGCACACTTTTCGAATCCGACGAAGTTGAAATCAAACCCGGGACCAGACTCTATATCTTTAGCGATGGCGTCTATGAAATTATGGACGAGAATGACGCCTGCTGGGGATTTGATGGCCTCAAGGACTACCTTGGAGACTCGGTAGACATTGACAAATTCACCATGGATGATTTGTGGAAGCATGCGCAGCAGATGGCAGGCTCAGAAAAACTTGAGGATGATTTCTCCGTCCTCGAGATGAGGATTCTCTGAGTAACGAAGCAAGAACGCTCTACAGGGTGGACATTCCGGGAATCATTGTCATGCTGAATTTAATCGTCCGTCTCTTCGATAAAGCAAAACCCCACTGTTTTCGAACTGACGCGAACAATAAGGAGAATCCAGGATGGTCGAGAATGACAAAAAATCAAAAGTTCTTATTGTGGATGATACTCCGGAGAACATTCAGATCCTCATG
>CAYNZA010000147.1:1601-6911 GCA_964401595.1 uncultured Desulfomonile sp. | reverse complement strand
ACGAAACCTTACCGCCTTGCAGCCCTGAAGGATTTGTTAGAGTTATTGAGGGACGAACGTCCGGCCAACGGGAAAGACCTTTGCACTGATGTGAGGCGTCTGGATGCTGAAATAAAGAGTTAAAATCACCCCGATGTCTGCATGAATATAAATATATCAGTGTTTTTGAAAAAAAAAGTGTCAAAGTCAGGTAGAAAATTTGAACTGTGGTCATTATCCTATGTTAAGACAAATTGTTATTTCATAAATGTTTCAGGAGTCAGGATTTTTCAGGTAGATTACGACACGTTTATGTAAGTACCAGGCCGATTTTGAATCAATGATAGCGACGAGCCATGAATATGTCGATCAGATCTCTAATCTCTTGATCCTCTGTCTAAAATGAAGTAATTCTCATCATAGGACGTCCTTTTGTTGTGGGATTTTTTTGTTGGCAATACTTGAATAGCGCATCGGAAGTCCCTTCGCGAGCTTATTGCACAGTTTTGGTTAATCTTATATCCCTTTTTTCAGCTGCGAAAGTTGAGTTAATGTGAAAAACAGCACACCCGTGGTAGAAAGAATTCTGGATGCGGCAGCGACCATATTCGCCGAACATGGTTTTCATGGGGCCAGGATTAATGATATCGCTGGACTGGCCAACATCAATAAGGCTCAACTCTATTATCATATTGGGAATAAAGAAAAAATTTATGAAATGATACTTGTGCGCCATTTCAAGGCCATTGCCGACGAGATTGAATCGGCAGTGAAAAATTGCGAGGATCCAATTGAAGGTCTCAACACAATAGTACGTGTCCATGCGGACAATTTTAAATCAGACGAAAGGGCCCCCAGAACAATCGCCCAGGAATTTGGAAATGGTTCCCGGCACATGACACAGGAAGCCTACTTTCAGTATGCCAGAATACATTCTTTTACCGAGTCATTCATTGAAAAAGGAATAAGATCCGGCTTGTTCCGTAAGGCAGATTCAGACCAAGTTAATGTAATTCTTAATGGAACTCTACTAATATCATTGATTTCAGAATCCTTCAGAAAAAACCTCACCAAGTTTCCTTCTATCATGAAGAAAAAAATTGGCAATTTGGATGACATGGCCAGATTTTCAACCATGGTTGTTTTAAATTACCTCACCACCAGAGATTGATCTCATTCTGTCCGAAGTATGATTGCTCGCCAGTGGAAGCCTTAATAAAGGCCTTTTATATGCCTGGATCTCGAATTCTTTAGTGTGAATTTCATGCCATTAAAATTTTATTGACAAAACCAACCGGTTGGTTGTATTTTGGCACGACTTGTCTCCGGTTAGTAAGTTACTGTTTTCTTTATTATTAAGTTATATGCCGGGCATTTGGAGAGTTGAGGGACAAACTGGGCAGAATGGCGGATGAACGTCCTTCATACCCCTATGCATTCGCAGATACCTGTTTCGTCTATGGCAAGTAAACCATAAAGAGAAATCGAAAGTGACGAAAGAGTGGTTTCAGAAAGAAAATGGGAATAGTGACGTGCGATTAAAAAGGGAGGACCGAATGGGATCGATTAAAAGGGAGTATCCGGATCTGCAAGAGCACCTGGAAAGGCTCAACAGCCTGGGATTATTGTACACAGTCGACGTGGAGGTTAACAAGGACCGTCACCTGCATCCTTTTGTCAGGTGGAGCTATGTCTCAAACATTGAAGCCAAGGATAGAAAAGGATTCTATTTCACTAACGTCACGGACAGTAATGGCCGGAAGTACAAAGGTGACTGCGATGTCTGCGTGGCTACTACTGCCGGCAATGACAAGATCTACGCTGCCTCCTTGGGATTAGAGACCCAAATAGATGTCACGCAGGATGAGGTAGACAAGAAAAAACTTAGGGAGTTGGTGGCGGCGAAATGGAAGACTGCCATTGAGAAGCCGGTCACTGCTATTGAAATCCAATCGGAAGAGGCCCCGGTTCACGAAATAGTATTGACAGGTGATGACCTCGTTGGTGGAGAGGGCAAGGGTTTGGCCGGGCTACCCATACCGAATAACACTCCGGGGTTTGACACGGCCCCGTATTTTTCGGCTGGACTGTGGGTTACAAAAGATCCTGACACTGGCAGAGAAAACTTTTCCCAGAACAGGACAAACATCAAGGCGTCAGACCGGATGGCATGCATGTGGCTGATTCAGACAGGTGGTGACGCTCACAGGAATTGGGAGAAATACAGGGCAAGGGGAGAGAAAATGCCCGTGGCCATCGTCATCGGAGCGCCTCCCTCTGCACAAGTAATCGGTCCTCAAAAAACTCCTAATGAGATTGAGGACATGGATATTGCAGGTGGGTTGGCTGGCAAGCCCATCAGAAAGGTGAAGGCTGTAACGGTTCCGTTGATGGTTCCCGCTGACGCCAACATTGTTGTCGAAGGCTGGATAGACCCTGCGGAACTGGAAATGGAAGCTCCTTTCGGCGAATCGCATGGCTACATGTCCACGGAGGAATACAACCACCGGGTGAATGTTACCGCAATTACGCGAAGGAAGCACGCCATAATAACCTCGATGATTTCACAACTGACACCCTCCGAATCGGGGGTAATCAAGTCACTCGGATACAACGCCGTAATGTATGAGTTTTTAGCAAAAACTCTAAAAAATGATTATGTCGTGGATGTAGTGCTGTACGACCACCTGATAGGAGTTTCCCGGTTTACTACGATAGTGTTCAAGCATAATACCCCCAAGACTGAGGTTTGGCGGGCAATGAGGGCATCCACGGTTCTCATGAGGTCTGTCGGCAAGATTACCGTGGCTGTTGATGAAGATATTGATCCTGACTCAATGGAAGAGATCATGTGGGCCGTGGCATACAGGACGAATCCGGTGACTGACATCCAGATCTGTGACTATCAGGCTAATGGGCATGCCCCAAAATTGAGGGCGGGGAGAAAGTGGGAGGCCCAGATACTTATCGATGCAACAATAAAATATCCCATGGCTCCTGTGTCACTACCTAAAAAACAGTACATGGAAGAAGCCAGGGAAATATGGGAAAAAGCTGGTCTTCCAGAAATTCGGCCTGTTCGTAAATGGTTTGGGTACAGCCTGGGAGACTGGTGCGATGAATGGGATAGATGCGCTGAGAGGGCCGTCGAGGGGAAATGGCTCCTGAATGGAATCAGAACCGGGAAGTCTGTTCCCACGGATTCCGTTGGAGGTCCAACGGCTGGAGTGCCTCACAATTCGGCAGTAATAATTCATGAAGATACTTTAGAGATCGATTATCCAACGGGGTTTCCGTTGGTAGATGATTTTGACGTAGATTCCTGATCCATAATATTGTGAAAATCGATCAAGGCAACAAAGCTATTTAGACTATTAAATGGAATCAGATTGAGGAACTCAATGGATACGGCGCAACATACATCACAGAGAACTTACCGTGATCTCCAGGAGCATCTCGATGAACTTGACAGGGCAGGACTTCTTTACAAGATCGACCGGGTGATCAACAAGGATACCGAGATGCATCCACTGGTCCGCTGGCAGTTTCAGGGTGGAATTAGACCGGAAATGAGACGGGGTTTTCTGTTCAGCAACATAACGGATGGCAAAGGACGTTCATTTCCCGGATACCAAGTGAGCATAGGCGCTCTATCTTCAAACCCTGAAATTTATTCCATAGGAATGAATAAGCCGGTGGCTGTAATTGGTGAAACCTGGTTAAAGGCTATAGAGAATCCTGTGCCAACCAGGGAGGTCGAATCAGCGGTTTGTCAGGAAACAGTATTCTCTGGTGATGAAATTACTGGAAGTGGGAAGGGGTTGGAAGCCATCCCCATTCCCGTGTCTACTCCGGGTTTTGATGTTGCGCCTTATCTCACAGCAGCTTTGTGGATCACGAAGGACCCCGAGACAGGTGTCCAGAATATGGGCGTTTACCGGGGCAACCTGAAGAGCGCCGATCGTATTTGCGTGATGACAGAGCGCACAACTCTGGCGGGGGCTTATGTCCACTGGAAAGCTTATCGAAGGCTTGGTATGAAAATGCCGGTAGCCATTGTGCTAGGGGCTCCCCCAATCGTCGAGTACACAGGTCCTCAAAAGCTTCCTTTAGGGCTCGATGAACTCACCGTTGCTGGAGCCTTAGCAGGTGGCCCAATAAATGTGGTCAAGTGTAAAACGATCGATCTGATGGTTCCTGCAGAGGCCAACGTTGTCATAGAAGGTCACATCGATACAGAGTTCCTGGAACCGGAAGGGCCATTTGGTGAAAGTCACGGCTACATGCAGGTAGAGGAATACAACTTCATAGTAAAGGTCCAGGCCATAACAAAACGAAAAGAAGCGATCATAACTTCAATAATTTCTCAAGTTACTCCTTCCGAATCAAGCGTCATCAAGCGCCTGGCTTACGAGCCGCTTTTCCTGTCCCATTTGAGGGATCATCTTAATATCAAGGGTGTTAAGCGGGTGGTAATGCACGAGCCGTTGACCAACCTGAGAAAGGTAGTCACCGTTGTTGTTGACAGGTCCATGATAAAGACCGAAGTCTGGAGAGCGCTCGAAGGTCTTGCATCTTTGCAGCCAGCAGTAGGAAAAATTTGCGTGGCCGTGAACGATGACATAAATCCAGACAACGCGGACGCTCTGCTTTGGGCGATTGCATATCGTTGCAATCCAATTAACGACGTCCATATCACACCAAACAGATCAGTAGGACATGCCCCTCATACTCAGGGGCCCCAAATCGAATCAACAATGTTTATCGATGCGACACTAAAAGTCGATTTTCCGCCTGTAGCGCTTCCAAAGAAAGAGTTCATGGAAAACGCCAAGGCCATCTGGGAGGAACTAAAACTGCCAGAACTCAGTCCGCAGAACCCATGGCATGGCTATTCTTTGGGGTATTGGAGTGAAACCTGGGACAACTGCGCAAAGATTGCAGCTAACAGCGAATGGTTGGAAAACGGTAAGCGTACAGAAATGGCTAAAAAGAGATTGGAGGAACCCCAAGTACCTATTTCTCCAAAGGAAGCCGCTACCATAGGGAGTTAGGACTGCTGTATGGTCGATGGATGGTATGCCATGGATGGGCATCAAATGTTTTTCCTTCATCATCATGCATAGGATTTAAACTCCGAAACAACTGATGAACTTTCGGTTTCGGCAAAGGATGAGCATGAAGAAAATTATTGTTGGAATCAGCGGCGCCAGTGGGACGATATATGGTATTCGTTTATTAGAAGTTCTCAGACGGATGGACAATGTTGAAACTCACCTGATCTTGACTCATGGGGCCAGATTGACCATGGCTCATGAAACAAAATATGAC
>CAYNZA010000147.1:0-1501 GCA_964401595.1 uncultured Desulfomonile sp. | reverse complement strand
ATATTGCCTCCGGTTCCATCCTTTTACCATGAACCAAAGACAATAAAGGATGTCGTTGATCAGACCATTGGAAAAACTCTGGATCAGTTGGGGCTGGAACATGACCTGTTTCAGCGATGGACAGGGAGATGACATCAGAAGAGCTGCAAAAGATCGTCATCGAGTATATTGATTCTTTCAACACCATGACATTGTCTTGCTCTCATGGTGACGAGCCATGGTCAGCGCCGGTTTATTATGCCAGGCAAAACTTTGATCTGATTTTCTTCTCATCTTCTAACTCGCAACACTCCCAAGCCTTTGAGCAGAATCCTAAAGCTGCCGTTTCAATCTATGGACACTACGATAGATGGCAAGATATCAAAGGGCTGCAAATTAACGGACAAGTCCATTCGATAAAGAATTTAGCCTCTTTGACTGTAGCCCTGAAAACCTATTTAAAACGTTTTCCGTTTGCTACTGATTTTTTTTCAAATGCAGGTTTTATTTCAGATATTCTGACCAAAAGAACAAGAATCACGATCTACATATTCAAATCAGAAGCCATTTATTATCTTGATAATTCCAAAGGGTTTGGGACTCGCTGGCGAATCGATATCCATGAGAAAGGCCCAAAACCTTTCAATCCTGATCTAGAATTTTCCTGACTT
Source organism: uncultured Desulfomonile sp. (assembly GCA_964401595.1). Lineage (GTDB taxonomy): Bacteria > Desulfobacterota > Desulfomonilia > Desulfomonilales > Desulfomonilaceae > CAITZA01. Next base: position 851 of record CAYNZA010000147.1, on the reverse strand, counting down.
TCTCAAGTAACACGTTCTTTTTCGCAGGTTTGTGAATGTGCCCGCTGGATCCCTGTCCCAGAAGCTTTTCGGGTTCTGTGCCCTGAGTCAAACCCGAACAGGTCAGTATCCTGGCTTTGGGGTTGATTTCAAGTATCCGTTTCATGCACTCGAATCCATCCATCCTTGGCATTACGATGTCTAGAATGGTCAGCCTGATCGAGTCATGCTTCGCCTTATAAATTTCCCATGCCTCAAATCCATCAGAAGCGGTGACTACCTGATAACCCGCTGACCTAAGTATAGATTCCTCGACATTTCTCACAAACTCCTCGTCATCTACAACCAGAATGGTTTCACTACCACCAACTGGCTTACTTTGTTCTGGGGCCTTAACATGGACCTGGGGGGAGTCAATGACCGGCAAGTAAACATAAAATGTTGTCCCGAGTCCTTGTTTACTCTCACATGTAATGATCCCCTCCTGACTGTTTACTATCCAGAGGACAGTGGACAAACCCAAACCAGTGCCATATCCCGGAGCCTTTGTTGTGAAGAAGGGCTCAAAAATGTGTGGCAGGACATCCTCTGGGATTCCAGACCCGTTATCTGATATTTTCAATAGAACATATCGTCCGGGAGATACACCAACGTGATGAGCGCAAAATGTCGAGTCGAGTGAAACATTTCCAGTTTCTACAGTTATTTTTCCTCCCAGAGGCATGGCATCCCTCGCGTTCAGGACGAGGTTCATTATTATCTGTTCAATTTGGACGGGATCTGCTTTAATTGGATCAATTTCCTTCGTAGACACTATTTCAATTTCGATGTTCTTATGAATAGTACGATAGAGCAGTTTCTTGATTTGAAGA
>CAYNZA010000146.1:0-7059 GCA_964401595.1 uncultured Desulfomonile sp. | reverse complement strand
GAATTGGACAAAGTGTCGTTCAAAAATCGCTCCAGTCGGCTGCCAGATTGCGAACCATTATTATCAGATCGTGATAATGGCCTTTTTTGTCCTTGATGTAGTCCTTCAGAATACCTTCGTGGATGAAATCCAGCTTTACAGCAGCGTTAATGGCCGCGTCTTCCACTCCGGACACGAACTCGGCAAAAAGCTTCTCCAATCCCATGTCCATGGCAGTCTTAACGCAATCGAGAATCATCCAGCTCCCTAGTCTCTGTGAACGATAGTCCGGGTGTACCATCACGCGTAGGTGGGCCACATGGAGGATGCATGGGGCAATGTGGAGATGCAACCGAACATTTGCGATGATCTTGCCATCGTCTTCCCTTAACGCGATTATCGGCAAAACCCTTGTATAGTCCAGTTTCTGCAGCCATTTGTGTAATGTCTCGGGCTCATCCAGCTTGTCACGAAGAAACCATTGTTCATCCTTTGGTATTTCAGAATAAAAACGGTTCAGCGCTTCCTCATCCGACGGCGTCACAGGACGAAGCAGAACAGAAGTGCCGTCTTTGGTGACTATGGTTTTAGGATAATCCGTCAACATTTTGTTATCTCCTTAACATATCCCCATATTAACTGCAGAAAAACACACTTGAGGGAAAAGCCTGCCAGCCGGTTATACAGCACAAACGGGTTCCAAAATGCCCCTACGATTCCACCTGCACGCAATAATCCTACCTAAGGTCTTATGTTCACCATAAAGCTCTCAGTCTTGACAGAGTCCTTCTCCCAACTTCTTGAGTAGCGAAATTCAATCTCGCAAGCTCCGGATTTTAGAGGAATGAAGGTGAAACTTTCCTTCACGGGCGCGCCCAGAAGTTTGCCGGGCCTAGGCTCAACCTTTCTGGATTTCAGCGCCAGATAGTCTGATTGGAAAACCGGATTCCAAGAGTATCCAGTCGATGGGTTTGTCTCCAGTTCTATGTCGAATGTTTGCCCGACAGTCACGCTCAGGGCTGACCCTGCCAATGCGAAAGAGCAGCCACAGGCGCACATCATCAGGAAGAAAAATGCAGTGAAGAAAAAATGTCTCACGGGCAAAACACCATCGGACAAATTTCAAACACTTAATCGCCTCAACAGTTCAGCTTTTTCCATTGAACCCGTCAGAGATGTTGAGAAGATAAAATGTCTTGTCCCCTTCCTGAATTTTCTGATCCGTCAAATTGAGACATCAGTCTATAACAACAGGAAGGTTTTATTAAAATATATTTTGGTGCTGCCTTCATTTCTTTTCCCCGCCGCATTAAAAAAGCCGACACTCAGAGATGTTTCTCCTGGAGTCGGCTTTATATGGCTATCGACCGCAGTGATCGCAGCCCTCTGCCCTGAGGGCAGATCTAGCTGTTCATGATCGCGTCTATTTCCTTCTGATCGCAATCCATCACATACGGAATGCCGGAAACACTGGCTGATTCTCTTGTGAGAGCAACGATGTCGTTTCGATCAATGTATGGCAGGGCGAATTTTCTTGCTCCAGCCATGAGTTGCTGGAGTCCCTGTTTCAAACGATCGATATAGGAGTATACACCGATGGCGCCTGCAGGCAGATGTTTGAATTCATCCCCAAAACGCTCTTTTAGCTGGCTGGCTACCGCAAACAGTCCCATGTAGCCATCTTCAGCCGTGGCGCCTTCCGATTCCATCTTTTCAGCAGTAATCTTGCCGTTTGTTTTGCCGACCATCGCCGCTGTAAGCAGAGCGCGCCCCAGGCATATCGCCTTGACGTATGGAGCGCCAAGAGCCAACGCCTTGAAGAGATGATCTTCAAGTGAAAGCCCACCGGCTATTGCCATTGGCGGAATGTAGGCCCCCTTGGCTTTCAGTTTCTCACACATTTCATACATCATGCATTCGAGATAAACGGTAGGGATACCCCACTCGTTCATCATTCTCCACGGGCTCATGCCGGTGCCGCCACCTGCGCCGTCTATGGTCAGAAGATCAATCTTTGCGTTGGACGCAAACTTTATGGCTCTGGCCAAATCCACCGGTCTGTACGCTCCCGTCTTGAGGGTCACATACTTGGCGCCGATCTTGCGCAAACGTTCGACTTCACTGTAGAATCCGTCTTCGGTCACCATACCCAAACGGGAGTGTCTCTCGAATTCGGAGATGCCGCCCTTTTCAAACGCGCTTTTTGCGCTATCCTGTGTGGGGTCGGGAAGAACTATGTAACCACGGTTTTTCAACTGAAGCGCTCTCTCCATGGTGGAAAGCTTCACTTCTCCACCGATGTCCTTGGCGCCCTGTCCCCACTTCAATTCGAAAATCTCTATTCCGAGCTTCTCAATGGCATACTCCGGAACGCCAAGCTTGGTGTCCTCAACGTTAGCCTGAACGATGACGCCACCCTTGCCTTCATACCATCTGTTGAAAGCGTCTATACGTCTTTCCATCTCAGGAGATTTTACAATTCGGCCATCCTTGAATTCGGCCTTGCTATCCATGCCGCAGATGTTCTCGCCCGCTACTACCATCACGCCGGATATGGCCGCGCCGACAGCTATTTCTTCCCAGTTCACCCTCGCTATATGGGTTGATCCCACTGCGCCGGTAAACACGGGAAAATCCATCTTTATGCCGCCGTTCGCTCCCACTGCCGTTGAACAATCAACCGCCGGGAATGTCGCTACATCTGAATCAGCCTCTACACCTACCGCCCCAACACAGGTTCCCTGTATGTTGAAATGAGAAAAATCGACAGGATAATCCTTGTCAGCGCCTGCGGTTATCTTTCCAAAGGGCTGGGGATAAAGGGTTTCTCGTCCTCGCAACGCTGAGCGTCCGATCTCGCAAGGACCGGGACAGCCATCAAGACATGTGACACATATTCCTGATATTGGAGCCGGCTCCACCCTGGTTTTGGTTTTCGTCGCAGCGCTTCGATTGGGTTTGCTGTAGGACATATCTTTCCTCCATTAACTCATGTCCAGAGATAACTATGCGTAGCGATATCGGCTAGCATGTATTGATTATTTTTGGAATCCAAGACGGGGCTTCGTGGTTAGCCACACTAATTGGAAAGCCGAAAAAGATTAGCGTGAGTAATATGCAATGTCAACACATTAATTCTCAGTAAAATGTTTTTACCGGTTTTTGATCCTGACTAAAAAATTGAGGTCAGGAGAATTAACACTACAATGACCCAACGCAGGTGTTCAAAAAAATAACTTTGTTGAATTAGATAACCGGCGCGAATAAAATGAAAGACGGTCTCATCAGTGCAGTCGGTCGGACCGGAACAAACCACGCTGCTTGTTTGCCGCTTTGTTTCTTGATTTGCCGGGACGGCGGAATTTTTCATAATCCAGGTATGACTAGTGCAATTAATCGGGAGTTGCGTTTTTTCAGGCACGATCTACCGGGAATTTCTTAAAAGGAGACTCTCTTCCATGGCTGTTCATGAACTAACAATGTTGTTTTTTGTTTCAGCGCTTCTAATTTTTCTTTTAGTATGGGTTATTGGGGAGCGCGGAAGATTACTCCTGCCGTCAACTGCAAAATTCTTTCGGGAATCAGGCTGGAAGAATTTTTTTAACGGCAATTTCTTTCATTTCTATGTTTACGCCAGGTGGAGCAAACACTATATCGGGAATGCGATTCGTTTTTTTGTCCCCAAACTCAATGAGGAAGCCAGATTAGGAATCGCAAAGAACTATCACTCGCGGACTCTGACGGTTCATCAGGCAAAAAAACTGATCAACCTGGATCATGACATAGACGTTAGAGACGCTGAGGCGGTCATACCCTACCCTGTAGCCAGAGACATAGTGTTGAAGGCCCCCCCGCAGATGGCCATCTACGATTGCCCATGCAGAGAAGCTCAGGATAATCCCTGCCAACCGGTACAGGTTTGTATGCTGTTTGGTGAGCCTATAGTCAGTTTCCTGCTGGAGCATCACCCGACCAAAAGTCGCCGTTTAAGTCGTGAAGAGGCGCTGCAAATACTGGAGAACGAACACGAGCGCGGACATGTACATACGGCATGGTTCAAGAATGTGTGTCTCAATCGCTTCTTCGCTATATGTAACTGTTGCAAATGTTGTTGCGGTGGAATGATCTCGATGATGAAATACGGAGTTCCGATGATTCTGTCGTCAGGCTTCGTGGCTAAAGTCGATCCTGATAGTTGCGTTGTATGTGGAACGTGTGAAGGGTTCTGTCAGTTTGAGGCCATAGCGCTCGAAGAGACTGCTCATGTGATATGGGAAAAATGTATGGGTTGCGGAGTTTGCGTTGACAAGTGCCCGCAAAATGCAATTGCACTTGAGGAGGACCTGCGCAAGGGAGTTCCTCTGGATTTCGACAAACTCGGCTCCACCGGGTGACAGACACCGAAAAATAATTTATAAAGCGTCTCATGGACGATCCCTGGTTCAATTTATAACCTTTCAGGCATGGAGTTACCGGCAATGCAGGCTAAATCAGCAGAAGACAGCAAACTTACCATGAACATTCAGATGAACCCTGAGCATGCAAACCCTGTGGGAAATGTTCACGGTGGTGTGATCATGCACTATGTCGATACGGCGGCGGGAGTTTCTGCCATCAGACATTCGAGAAAAAACTGCGTGACGGCTTCAATAGACCGGCTGGACTTTCATTTTCCCGTATTTGTGGGTGATTTGCTCATTCTCAAAGCCAGCGTAAACATGGTCGGCAAGACTTCGATGGAAGTCGGTGTGAGAGTGGAAGCAGAGAACCTGTTGACCGGGGAGGTTAGGCACACTGCGTCGGCTTACCTCACCTTCGTAGCCCTGAACGCCGAGGGAAGACCCACCGAAATTCCGGGCCTTAAGCTGGAGACGCCAGAGGACGTCCGCAGAAATTGTGAGGCGGAAACAAGGAAGAAACTGCGTCTGGCCGAAAAAGCCCGTGAAAGATGTGCTGTTCAGACGGCATAAAAAATCAAATCCAGCCACTGGGACCTGTATGAAGGGTCAACTGACCAATGGCTTTGTTCACCCTTTTATTTTCAGTCTGAAATGGTTGCAATGCAATGGAACAAAACAATTCGTCCTCTGATGGAAATGCAATTCAGTCCGGCTACCGACCCGGCCTGATCGGAGACATCACCAGGCTCCATGCAGTGTATTATTACGAGAACTGGGGATTCCACATTAATTTTGAAACTCAGGTTGCGACTGAACTCAGCCAGTTCTGCTTACGATTGAACCCTGGAACGGATGGATTATGGTCATCGAGCATTGATGGAAAATTTTCCGGCTCTGCGGCGATTGACGGTTCATTGCGGGAAACTCAAGGGGCGAGACTCAGGTGGTTCATCGTAGCCCCGGAATTTCAGGGAACCGGTATTGGTAGAGTTTTATTGAAGGAGGCTATTGAGTTTTGCAGGGAAAAAGGACTCAACAAGATATTTCTATGGACATTCAAAGGTCTCGAGGCTGCCCGTTTTCTATATGAAAAAGCAGGCTTCACGCTTGTTGAAGAACACCCGTTCAGTGGATGGGGCGGTGACATAATAGAACAGAAATTCGAATTGAATCTCGAGCCGTGAGTCAGCTAACCTCATTTTTGTAGCCGGTTCAGGACCGTGAACCACTCGTATCGCCACTGGATCAGCCAATCAGGCGGAGTGGCTTTTTTTCACGCGGACATTGATCCGGGCCCCTTTAACAATACCGTATTTCTCGGAGGCATTGCCATTGGGAATGGCAATCTCGAGCAGATCATAACTGTTCGTAAGGGCTACCGGCGAAAACGGGGCTGAGTCACTGTAGCAGCTCGAGAGTCGATTAACCTTGATTGGTCCGCATGACACCTCTAACGTGATCCCTTCTACCTCAGACCTTTCAATATTGCTTATGAGATTCCCGAATCTGTCAACATGAATGATTTCTCCCTGGATGCTGTCAGAGCTTTTTATTCTCTCTGGCTCGACCAGTCTCGTCAGGTCAGTGATAATCGGCCCCACATTGCTGAAATCATGCCCCAGTGACAATTTTGCCGCCGCAGGAGCGAAGATATCCCTCCCATGGAAGGTACGACTGATGGCAGGGGTCATGAAAGCGCTGTTCTCAATTGACCTTGCCTCGTACCCTGTCAATTGATGGAGCAAGAGAGAGAATATTCCGTTGTCCGGTCCGATCAGGTAACTGGAACCGGTTCTAACCGCAACAGGCCTGCGCATGCCGCCCACTCCCGGGTCTACGACGGCCACATGATAACTGGGGAAGGAAAAACACTTGACCACACCTTTCAATGTTAAAGCCCCCTCCATTATGGAATACGGCGCTATGTCATGTGTGATGTCCACTATGCAGGCGTCCGGATTGATCCCCAGAATAATTCCTTTCATCTGAGCGACATATCCGTCCCGTTCTCCAAAATCGGTGGTAAGAGTAACGACGGCGCTCATCCGGATTTCCTTGCACAATGATTCCCGGAAGTTTTAACGGGACTTGGGTGACCACTTTTCATTGACACATCCAGTCACTGTTGTTTTACTTGAAGCTAACCTGTGGAATATTTCGATCATACCTACATTCTTACTTCATCGGTGGGGAAAAATGAACCGCCATGCCATCGGCCATTTCAAAAATGTCATCAGGTCAATCGGCTCGCTGCTATTCCCGCCGGTATGCGTCTATTGCGGGGGGGAACGGCCAAACGATGATTCCGTGGTTTGCCTTGAGTGTTCCCGAAGCGTCCTGCCGGTGGAACGCCCGTTTTGCGCGCTATGCGGTCGGCCCGCTCCAGGTTTGAACTCAGGAACAGATAACTTTTGTGGAAAATGTTCGTCGCACAGGCCTTCTTTCAACAAGGCGCGTTTCTGCGTCTATTATTCCAGTGTGGTAAGGCGAGGAATCCTCCAATTCAAATTCAGGAACTCCCTATACCTTGGAGAGGCGCTTTTGGGGCTCTTGTCCAAAACATTTGAGGAACATTTTCTGAGTGAAAACCTGGACGCAATAATACCGATACCCGTTCACAAACAACGCCTGATGCATAGAGGCTACAATCAGTGCGCAGTGCTTGCAGGAAAACTGGGTG
>CAYNZA010000145.1:0-7242 GCA_964401595.1 uncultured Desulfomonile sp. | reverse complement strand
CCACTTTTCAATATTCGGGTGTTTTTTCCCATGACTTCGGAACGTGAATAACCGGCTACCTTCTCAAAAGCCGGATTCACGTAAACTATGTCGCCTTTGATGTCTGTTATGACCACAACCTCGGCGGCCTGGTTTATGGCGGATTCAAGTCTCTGAAGCGCCATTTCTGATCTTTTGCGATCTGTTATGTCAGTGCAAATGGCGCCTAGGCCGAAAGTCTTTCCGGAAGAGTCCTTGAGAGGAAATTTGACTGAAAGAAACGTATGGCGGCCATCCGGGAATGTCATCTCCTCCTCGAAACTGGCAGGCTGATCCAGTTTGAGGGCAACATGGTCATTGTCGGAGTAAACAGCTGCGTCGCTTCCCGAAAAAAGATCTGTAACCGTTCTACCGATGATTTGATTGGCCGGGAGCCCTATTGCCTGCTCAGTTATCCGGTTGATTTTTAGAAAACGCCCGTCCAGGTCCTTCACCCAGACGAGACTGGCGGCGTTCTCGAAAAAACCCCTCAGGAGTTCCTCATTTTCACGAAGCGTCCTTTCAGCTATTTTGGCTGCGGTGATGTCGGTATGAACGCCGTTCCATACAATGTCTCCATCTTTCAGGAGTCTTGGTCTGGATTCAATTCGGGCCCAGCGAATTTCATTTTCGATGATCATGCGCCCTTCCCATGCAAACGGCTTAAGAGAAGACATGACCTCTTTGTTCAATGTCATGAATGATTCCAGATCCTCAGGGTGAATGTGAGCAAATGCGACCTGTGGATCTTCAAGGACTTCCTCCCTGGCCAGTGAATTCAGTTCACACCATCGGTCGCTGACAAAATCGAACTGCCAATCCCCCTGGGCCTTCATCCTGAAACGATATGCTCCACTGGGTATTCCGGACACGAGATCCTCATACATCCTCTGAGTCTCCCGCAGCTCTTCTTCGGCCCGGTTACGTTTGGTGACATCTATGAAGACCGAACGCGAATTCCGGACACGCCCATCCTCGTCCCTTTCGGCTGTCACACTCAAAAGGACGTCCATTACTTCCCCGTCTTTTCTTACCAACTGCAGAGCAGCGTCCTTCAATCCACCCGTTCGAATGAACTCAGGAAATACGACGGACTGCGCATATGTGGCGGACTGTTCAGTCTGAAATTCGAAAGGCCTGCGGCCGATTAGCTCTTCACGCCGGTAACCTAGTTCCTCACATAACAGATCAGTCACCAATGTTATCCGAGCCTCTGTATCCAGTGAAAGCATCATAACAGGAGCTTTTGACCATAGTTCACGGTAACGTTTTTCACTCTGCTTCAAAGCGAGTTCCATGCTTTTTCTACCGGCTATTTCCTTGGAAAGCCTGTAATTCCAGAAGAGAAGACCGGCTACAACCACACCAAAGATGGCAATGGCTTTCAACAGGACGGAGTGATCAAATCCGTGTTCATAAGTCAGCGGAACCCACTTTTTATATATCGCCGCTATTTCTGATTCCGGAATTGAGTCCAGCGCTTTCTGCATTATTCCGGCTAACTCGGGCCAATCTTTCCTCACGGCCATGGCCTGAGCATTCACATAGGGAGTCCACCCAGCAATCTTGACATCACCAAGTTTCAGTTTTGCCTGGTAATAGCTGAGGACCAGCATGTTATCCATCAACGCAAAGACTTCCCCTCGTTGAAGTTTCCTGATCCCTGTGAGAACATTTTTGACTTTAATAAGTTCGATGGAAGGAAAATCTCGCTCAATCCATTCGTTTGCAACATACCCATCGACTACGGCGACTTTCTTTCCTTTTAATTCAGTAATGTTACCGACATATGTCACATCCGAGCGTGTGAGGATCACTATGGGAATGTTCATGTAGGGTTTTGTGAATACCCAGAAGTTATGCCTCTCCGGAGTTTCAGCCACGCTGGTGGTAACATCTATGTCCCAACGTTTCAGTCTCGCGTACGCCTCTTGCCAGTCAAGGCCAAGAACATTCTCGAATTCGACACCAAGCCGTAGTTTCACCAGGCTAAGGTAATCATTGGAGATTCCGGATGGGTTGCCGTTCTCGTCAACGAATTCTACAGGTGGCCAGTCCGGGTCCTGAACGACTCTGATTACCGGATGATTTCGCAACCAGTTTTGCTCTTCCTCGGACAGAGATTTAAAAAACCTGGTCGAGGATTCATTTCCAGATGAGGCTTGCGTTTTTTGAGCCAGAACCGAATCGGACGAATGTGCGGAATAATGGAAGGCAACTCCAGAAACCAGACAGAATATGATGACTGCCGATAAACCCCGAACCCAGTTTGAAACAGCTTCGAAGCGGTATCTCAAATAAGGACCTCTCGGTACGAGCCAAAATGACAGTGGTATTTAGGCGCACGGATAGTATTGTTCATCTCACAACACCTATTTCTATATTTTAATCCCCGGTCATTCATAATCAAGATTATTTTTCATGGCGGGCTCTGAAACTCCCTGAAGAAAGTTTATCTGGCGTGCGCATTCAGACCCGGGTTCATAGCCCGAACACACTGCGCCTTTAGCTCATAAGGACCAGGTCTGGACCACACCGGGTCGTCGTAACGATCATGACAGGCAAGGCAAGGTCCTATTGAAACTATGCGCTGAAGCTCTTCCTTGTTGAATCCCCGGCTTAGTTGATGAGATGTTCCCTGGAGCACAACGCCTTCGTTGTCCACCACGGCGTCTAATGGATATTTGATGCCCAGTCCGGATGCGGCGGAATCATAAATGGGCTGCACTTCAATCGTCTTGCTTACCCGGTCATATTTGATCCTGCCGTCCCCTAGACCCAGGGCTTTTGGCTCCAGGTGGCAATCAACACATCTTGGAACCTCTTTGCGTGTGGTGTGTGGGTGAGTAGGACCCATGGCGACCGAAGTTTTTCTGTTTTTCAATTGCATGATGGCCGAATCATAGGGGCCGATGACCTTTCCGTCGGGGCTGGCAACACTGTTCCATACTTGACATCCGGGTACAAGGATACCAACTCGACCATTTGAATTTATTCCTAGTATGTTCCTCTCGAACCTGAAATAGGTTCTTCCTTCGGCCCATAAACCGGGTGTCACCTTGCCGGTAAGGTGATCAACCCCTTTCTGTGAGAAATCCAGCAACTGATGACACCCATAACATTGCGGGCTCCATGCGCTGTGGCAGGAGTCACAGTCCAGCCTTTCATGTCCCTTGATCTGGTGACCATTCTTTTTGCCGGTGATGACACTTACTTTATGCTCTTTTCCAGTTAATTTTCCAGTGAGAATGATTCCCTGTCCCGTCTTTTTTACATGAGGCATGGGGTTTCCTTTGGAACTCACCAGTATTTCATCGCCATCCAGAACATTTATTTTTGGAGAATTCCTTACCAATGACGCCATCAACGGGTGGTATTGACTGAAGGTGACGGTAGAGGGTGGTTTTCCATAAGACCCGTGACAGTCTTCACATCGTATTTCTATCTGGTCTTTCATGCGGCCGTGGATATGACCATCGCCCATTGTGTCCTGGCCGGTATGGCAATCAATACATGCCATTTTTTTTTCGTGGTGAATATCTGGAAGCAGTTTGGTAACAAACCTCTCGTCACTTAGTGTCTGATCATTCATGTAGCCTTTGACAAATGGCGTGCCATATTGCTCGCTTTCCATCTGACCGTGATAGTTCAGACCAACCCTGGCGCTTCTGTTGTGACACGATCGGCAGCGATCATCAGGTATCTTGTTGGTTATGGAGTGGGTTCGGGCATGACCGGGTTCATAACGCTTTATTGTGGGATCACAACCTTCATATCGCCCATCTTCCGAATAGGGTGCGTGACATGCCGAGCATCCTTCGAGTCTACCCATCTTTTCATCGGGACGGGCGCTCCAGAGATGGCAAGCGGCGCAAAATTTTCTGAAATGACTGTCTGCAAGACTGTAATCTCCGTTAGGAAGTAATTCCGGAGGAACTTCATTCAGAGTTATTCTACCATCAGAAACCGTTTTAACGGCATATTTTGTCTGTCCAATTTCGTCCAATCCCCACTGGAATCTGAGAATGCCCAGAATGCCCGCGTTAGTGGCCATAAGCGACCGGGGCACAGTATCTACCCTGTTAAGCAATGGGTGTTCTCTGTCTGAATGGCATTTACCCGCTTCGGTTTTAGGCCCACCACAACTCTGAGCCGCCACTCCGAGTTGCGAGGGGTTTCTGCCTCCTCTTAATCCACGATGCGCCCCCTTTACGGACAAATCCGAACCATTGCCACCATGACAGATCACGCATCCAAAAACTTCGTTCGGATGGGACGCCGACACATCCTCGATCCCAAAGTGGCATGAAAGACAATACTCTGACGGGTATTTTCCGTTAAAGGGCTTTATTTCCATTGGCTCCAAAGGTCTGGATTGAAGGGACACCACATCAGCCTCAAGTCTCTTCTTTTGGCTATTGTCATTTGTTGCGACGGATTCGCGCCTGAGTTTTTCAATTGTAAGTTCAATACCTCTCCTCTGGTATTGACGCCATTCCTGGGTTTCCACACGATACTCGGCATAAAAGATGGCCACAAGAGTAATAATGCTTGATAGCAGGATGACAGTGATGATTCTTCCACTCATCAATGTCATGACAAGAATCCCCAGATCGTAAGTATAATAGCGCTGACAGTCACTCCCACGAATAATATGTGTTTGAGCATCGCATGAGAATTCACGTACGGTAAGAACATCAGTACAAGGACGGCAGTCAAGGGCAGAAGAACCCCGGCTAACTCAGCAGGCATCCATTTTAATGTTTGCTGAACGCTGACAAAGATCCACGGCGCTTTGACATTCTCTGAAGGAAGACCACCCGGTTCCGCCGGCCCTTCAAGAGGAGCGTCAAACAGCACGGCGACCAACATCAAACTTGCGGAACACAACGCCATGGCCGCCAGTTCCCTATGTGTGAGAAACGGATGGCTTTTTACCTTTTTTGGCCGGTTGAGAGGAATTTTTGACATGGTTTGACAATATCATTCTTTGACTATTCTGAAACCCACCGTTCTGTAAAACCCTCTGGGCGAGGCCTTGTGCCTGTTTTTTATTCGCCTCGACGCCTCGGGCGCAGCCCAGGATCCTCCCCTAATGATTTTTTCCTGCCCAAGGGGCGGCCCCAAAGGATTGGTCTGCGCTCCTTGAGAATAGTAATCCTTCTGATACCAGTCGTGACACCATTCCCATACATTACCGGCAAACCCACTGACACCAATGGCTCCCGGGGTCGCCTGACCGACCGAAACCGCTGTTTCTTCGGTGGGCATTGCGATCACGTCTGCCGGGGGATTGGTAGAAGTAAACAAAGCCGCCTTTTCCCACTCCGCCGAAGTAGGAAGGCGTCCTCCCGCCCAAACGGCGTAATCCATGGCCCCATACCACGAGACGTGGGTGACGGGTTTGTCGGAGAAGCCCGGTTTTGAAGAGTATAATGCGCCGTCTTTCAAGACGGGACAATTAGGATCGTCGAGCTTTATACGCGAAGCCCCGTCAGTGCAACTATCACCCTGACTGTTCAGAAATCTGCAGAATTCCCTGACGGTAACTTCGCGCTTGCCGATGTAGAAGTCATTCAGATAAACATCGTGAATGGGACGTTCATCAACCCTTCCTGTTCGCTCCGGGCTTCCCATGGCGTACGAACCTGATGGAACGAGCGCCATTCCGGCATATTTACCCGTTCCTTCAACCAGACCGGAAATATTTACATCAATTTTGGGGGAGACATGTCGTGTGGTGGTGTTTTCCGTTCCCAGAAAAGGCGGCAATGGAACCGACAATCCACCCGGACAGCCGGGGAGCAACGGACAGGGTGATTCTGCGCCTAAACCACCCGAGGATGAGAATAGGGACGAGAATTTAACTGTAGATGCGTCTGAATTATTTAAAGAAACTAACAATACTAACGACATTGTGAACACGACGCGAAAGAAAACAGTTAATTTCTGGCATGGAATGTTGTTCATTTTTTGAGAGCGGAATTAGGCATCCTTCTAATAAGTTAACGAATCATAGTCAAATCATGGACGCTGATTTCTAATTATCCATTAGATGTGATTGCAACACAAGTCAACACATTTGACATACAGTCAGTTAGTAACCTCTTATCAAATAGTTACAGATCATACTTCATCCAATATAGTCCCATCAGGCCCTAGCAGCTTGATACTTATATTAGATCTGCCATTTATTGCATGAGTTGAGCAGCTCAGACAAGGATCAAAAGCCCTGATGACTCCCTCAATCCTGTTTTGCGCCGACTCGGTAATCCTGCCATCTGTGATGAATCTTTTTGCAGCCTGAAGCACTCCTCTGTTCATGGCAAGGTTATTGTTCCCGGTGGCCACTATCATGTTGGCCCACACTATCAGTCCCTGTTCATCAACCTTGTAATGATGGATCAGAGTTCCTCTGGGGGCCTCAACCACCCCTACCCCGTCGAAATGATTAGGACTTGCGAAAGCCCTGACATGAGTTCCCATGATGTCGGGATCGTTCAACAGTTTTTCGGCCAATTCAATAGAATACAGCAATTCGACGAGTCTGGCGTAATGGTTGTAAAATGAACTCAACACGGCGCCGCGTTCCAGGGACCTGAACTCAGCCCACTCCTGGTCGGCCTGGGGAGTTCCGCAACCGCTGCATACATTGAGTCTGGCTGCCGGCCCAGCCCTGTAAATCCCATCAGGGTACCCCAGTGGGAGATAGTAAGGAGACTTCAAATAGGACCAGGCTTCAGTGGATTCGCCAATGTATTCATTATACCGAAAGGGCTCTACCGCATCCTTGACAATGTCACCTTTTGCGTCGGTAAATCTCAGATTCCCTTCCAGATGTTCCAGGTTGCCTTCAGCGTTGACCAGCCCCATAAACATGGAGGGAAAATTAGAAAACGTCCTGATCTCTTCTCTGAAATTTTCAATGGAGGGTTTGAACCAAACGAAAGTTCTATGCACTATGTCATAAGCCTCCGGAATCATTTCCAGAAGTTTTTCACGATTCTCTTCTGAGAACGGCTGATTAACTCCACCCGGCACGACCCAGGACGGATGTATGCGCTTGCCGGCAAAGCCTTTTATTATCTCCTGGCCGATAGCTCTCAATCGCACACCATCCCTGGCAATTGAGGGGTGCGATTCAATGAGTCCGAAGATGTTACGTTTTACCGGGTCTGAATCAAAACCCAGCAGCAAGTCTGGGGCTGATAAATGAAAAAAACT
>CAYNZA010000144.1:0-7325 GCA_964401595.1 uncultured Desulfomonile sp. | reverse complement strand
CAGGTAAAAGGAAGTGGCTTCTTTTTCAGGGATGAAAGGAATTTCCCAAATCGAAAGGGACTGATCCTCACCAACGCCCACACCGTGTCGATGTCTGAAAGCGTTCAGGTATCCAATGGAAAAGAGAAACGACGATATGAGGCAAAACTTTTAGGGATATGTAACTCTGCTGATTTTGCTGTTCTTGAAATGGACCCGAATGAATTCAAATCTTACGAAGAGAGAAATGGGGAAGTCATTCCGCTGGAACTGGGTGATAGTGATCAGTTAAGGGTTGGAGATAAGGTTCTTGGCTGGGGATACCCCTTGGGAGGAGAGAGAATCAGCAAATCTGAAGCCGGAGAGATAAGTCGGATTGAGGTCAGCCGATATGCTTACTCTCAGGAATTGTGGCTCATGGTGCAGGCTTCTTTGCAGCAAAATCAGGGTAACTCAGGCGGACCAGTCTTAAAAGACGGAAAAGTAGTAGGAATCTCTTTTCAGGGCATGAAGATCGGTGATCGCATCAATTACTTCATTCCCATCAACATCGTAAAAAATCTGCTGTCGACTCTGGAGGACGAAGGAGCCATCCCGCATTGGCGTTACATGGTTCAGTTCATGTTTCCTCGTATAAAAGACTATTTTGGATTGAAAGCTGATCAGGGAGGCATTCTGGTTGATTTCATCATACCCGAAGGAGGTCCTTACAAGTTCGGAATTCGCAAGGATGATATTCTGACCGAAATCGAGGGCCGTTCGATCGACAGTTACGGAGACATATACTTCGAACCATTAGGACAAAGAGTTTACTTTTCAGAGATACTCAATCGCAAGAAGGTAGGTGATCCACTGACAATCAAGGTTATCAGGGATTCAACGACTATTGAATTAAGCGGAGCCGTAACTCCGGGTTTGCCCAAACTGGTTCCCAAAATTTTCACCACCGCAAATTATTTCATCATGGGCGGTGTGGGATTCGTCGAACTTACAACAAATTGCATCGAGAATATGGGAAAATCCGGGGAGTCTTTCCAGTACAAGTATCAGAACGAGTTCCCTAAAAAGCCTGGGGAAAAAATTGTCATCATATCTGAAATATTCCCCGAGTACGGTTTAACGGAAACCTCAGGATTCCTGAATCGGGTTCTGAAAGCAGGAGATCAGGACATTCTCAATATTGAGGGCCTTCACGCTTTACTGGATGAAAAGAGGCGTAATGGGGAAAAGAGGGTGCTCCTGGAACTAGCCGGAAACATGAGACTGCCGTTGGATCTCCAAAGCGCCCAAGAACTGGACGCGCAAATCAAAAACAAGTACGGCATTCTTTACATGAAGACTCCGGACGGTTTCTTTCAATAAATCAACGGGTCTGCGCACTGCTCAGTCAGCGGACTCCATTGAACTCTTTGTGACATCTGGAATGAATGAGTTAATGACCTGGAAAAGCTCCGTTATGTTGACCGGCTTTGACACATAGGCGTCCATTCCAACGGTCAGGCATTTCTCTCTGTCATCTTTCATCGCATGCGCAGTCATGGCAATTATGGGAATGTGACCACCAAACTCGTTTTCCATGTCACGTATTCGACGGGTAGCCTCAAAGCCGTCTATTTCAGGCATCGAGACATCCATCAAAATCAGGTCAAAGTATTCGGATGCCAGCAGTTCCAGGGCCATCCTGCCATTTTTGGCCCAAGTCACACTGTGCCCTTCCTTTTCCAGAATTTTTCTTGCCAACATCGCATTTACAACGTTGTCTTCAGCTAGCAGGATTCTTGCCCCATCAGATCCTCGTCTCGACTGGTCGCTCCTGGATACAATCTTTCTGGGTTGACGCCCGGCAGAATCAAACGCTTTGGCCAAAGCCTCACAGAGTTCGGATTCCTGGGCCGGCTTTGTCAGATAGGCATCAATGCCCAGATCCTTGCATTTTGCCAAATCTCCCATCTGACCTGCCGAGGTCAACATGACCAGACTCGTCTTGAACAACTCTGGGGTGTCTTTTAAACGTCGCGCCAGTTCAAACCCATCCATTATGGGCATCATTCCGTCCAAAACGGCCAGATCAAAAGGCTGTCCCATCTTAACTGCTGCGTGGAGCTTTTCAATGGCCTCTGCTCCACTGGAGGCAAGCTCAGGTTTCATATTGCGGTGTTTGAGTTGTTCTGCGAGGATTTTTCTGTTTGTCGCATTGTCATCGACTATCAAGACCTTTTTCCCCTGAATCCTCGACAGATCAAACGTTGCCGTTTCCATCGGAGGACCAGACGGCGGCCTGAATTCCACGGTGAAATGAAAAACACTGCCGACACGCTCCTCGCTATGAGCCCAAATTACGCCTCCCATTAACTCAACCAAGCGGCTGGAAATAGTCAGGCCGAGCCCTGTCCCTCCGTAACGGCGCGTGGTGGTTGTGTCCGCCTGTTCAAAAGGCATGAATATCTTTTCGATCTTGTCTTTGGGAATGCCTATCCCTGTATCTGTAACGCTAAAATGAAGAATTATTCCGGAGACATTTCTGTCCAATAATTCAACAGCGACAAGAATCTCACCTTTTTCAGTGAATTTAATGGAGTTGCTCACCAGGTTATTGACCACTTGCACTAGCCTGACCGGGTCTCCACGAAGTTGCCTGGGCACATCGTGCGCCACGTCAAAAACCAGTTCAAGCCCCTTTTCGTCAGCTTGAACCGCAAGAGCCCTGGCAGCTGCTCCAATGATTCCCCTTACATTGAAATCTACCGATTCAATCTCAAGCTTGCCGGCTTCAATCTTTGAAAAATCCAGAATGTCGTTGATCAGCTTTAAAAGAACCTCAGAGGAAGACTTCACTGTGAGGAGGTATTCTCTTTGTTCGGCGGACAGTTCAGTTTCAAGCGCCAGTAGTGTCATCCCAATTATACCGTTCATGGGGGTTCTGATCTCGTGGCTCATGTTCGCCAGAAATTCACTTTTTGCTCGAGCCCCGGCTTCAGCTCTTTCCCTGGCCTCAATCAACTCAGCTTCGGCACGTTTTCTCACACTAATATCCCGGATGATGAGTATAAACTTTCTCTGATCATTTATACGCATTTCACTGACCGAAACCTCAGCCGCAAAAATGGAAGCGTCCTTCTTTAGGGCGAATAACTCCCGTTCGAGCTTTATAGGATCATCTTCATGATGTGAAAGAATTGTCTGGATGAAAGTGGAATTTCTTCCGGCCTTTGAATGAGGAATGAGCGTTTCAATACTTTTCCCCACTATGTCATTCGATGAGTATCCAAATGTCGATTCGGCGGCTGGATTGAAAGATTCAATGAAACCTGACGCATCCAGGGTGATGATACCCTCAACGGCATTATCCACAACCAGTCGTAACCGGACTTCATTAAGTCTGAGCGCCTCCTCAGCCGCTTTTCGTCCGGTAATGTCCTGCAGGAGCATGACTGCGCCCTGAAGACTACCTTGAGTTAATATGGGAGAACAAATGTATGCGACATATTTGAGAGATTCGTTCCTCGGCGTCTGTGCTCCGATCTCACCTGCAAAGGATTGAGAAATGTCCGGAACAGATCCTTCAAAAATTCCCCGCACATCTGCAGCTTCATCCCTGGTCCTGGAAGTGAACATCAAGTCCTTGAGACTCCCACCGAGGATCTCGTAGAAAGGCATGTTCAATAGCTTTTCCCCGGCAGGGTTCACAAAGGTGATTTTCCCCTCATTGTCGATGACGTATAATGCCTCCCCCATGTTGTCCGTTATATTACGCAACTGACGATTATGGTTTTCGATCTGCCTTTTCTGGGACTCTTCTATTCGTCTTGAGCGGTAATTAAAATACACAGCCACGAGACATGAGATGATAAGCAAGCTGAATCCCAGTAGTTTCTGAAGAAAATCATCAAACAGGTTCTGAAAACCCGAATCTCCAACATAGGAAAACAGATAGGCTACCTGCGTTCCCCCGATGTTTTTAATCGGAAGGAAAGTCGCCACGTATTGTTTACCTTCCAACTGCAGGCCTACGCTGAAAGTTTTTCCTTCCTTGAGAAAATCACCATATTCAGAGCCTATTCTTTTATTGAGCGCTATTTTGACGTTGTTGCTAATCTTTGATCTGCCGCGGCCCAGCAGACTGTCGCCCTCTATCGTCTCATATAAATATAATGGGCTTAGGTCACTTGTACGATAAAATTTTGCCTCATCCTCAAACACTGTATTTTCAACAGATGAGCGCTTGATCATGAAGGCATATTCGTTCGGCGCATATAACTTTTCCATAGTTTCTTTAAACGCGTTGAAAGCCACACTAAGCTCCACGCTCCCAATATTTTTCCCTTCATAACTAAGTGGAAAAATGTAACGAAAACCACTATGCGCCCTTCCCTCCTCAAATCCCTCTACTGGCTTGTCCTTTATGTTCACAATTCTGAGTGAAGGTCTTATGTCCAAAAGATTGTCGCCAAACTTGGCGGGCTTGTTGAATCGTAGAAAGCTGGTCCCATCTGGAAAATGGAAATGGAATTGCCTGAAATCCTTGTCAACCAGACGTTGGAAGCAGTCGTTGAGCAGAGCGAACAGTTTCCCCCGGTATACCGCCTGATCCAGGTCATCGGCTTTCCTGGCTTTGCCCATTGTTTCCAGCACATCGGGCTTGTCAATAACCTCGGTGAACACCGTGCTCGCCACCAGGCCGTATGCCTTTAGCATGGCGTTATATTGATTGCTGAGACTTTCTGTGTTCACCCTCGCCAGTGAACGCACTTCATTCCTGTATTTTTGGTAAAAAATAACAAAACAGAGAATCAACAAAACCAAAAACACTACCAGAAAATATTTGGAATTTTTGAGGAAATCAAGCATTAGGCCTACCGTCTGGTAATATCGTAGCCCGTTGCAAAGGGTGGTCCTGTATTATTCTAATACAGGCGAAGTGATAAAGTCATCTGTTAAAGTCGTTATTAAACCGAACAGAGAATAAATCAGGGAATCTTGAAAGCGCCTGGAAGTCACTGCATTGCGGCCAACCAGATCAACTGAGGTCGGCTTCATTCATTCTGAATGCTGTTCCGGCACTATGGCCAATCCACTTTTAGTTCGGATATGTCACCTTTGTCCATGTACAGGACATAACCGTTATTCTTTCCGAATTCGTAAAGATCACTGGTCAATTTTACATCATCTCGACAATAGCTTTCGATCAGATCCATCTTACCATCTTTGTACCAGCGCGCCGCATCCAGACCCGAACCTGATTTTCTCATTCCAAGAGTGTACTGCGCGAAATGATCCAGACTCAACCGGAAACCTAGCCTGCTTTTAATATCCAACAATAGATCCAGGTTATTGAGGTCTTTCAGGTTCATCGGAGTGTATGCCGACAAGACCTTGTAATCAAAAGAAACATGATTGAATCCGACTACCAGATGTGCTGACACCAGGTTTTCAATCAAATCGTCCACGTTCTTCTCGGTAAATGTCCTGAAACCATCTTGCAGTGAATAGGTTACGGCTAAAGACAGAAGCATTTTTGATATGTTCTTCCACCCTCCCACATCTTGGGCAAGTTTTTGGGTTTCCAAATCAAAAATGACCGTTTTGGGCTCATTTTGCCGGATTGTTTTCTCCGAGTCCTCGAAAGAGAATTGAATCCCCTGGCTAGGAGAGGGGCTCTTGAGGGTCCTGACAAGATTATCGTCTTCGGTGGGCATGACAGACGGGGCGTTTTCACTCGATGGTTTTGCTGAGTTCGTCTGAGGGTCCAGTAGTTCATCCAGTAACATCAAACAGGCTAATTTATCCAGAGGCTTGTTTCCGGAGCCACACTTAGGCGAATGAATACAGGACGGGCACCCAATCTCGCATCCACAGTTCTTTACGAGGCTTCTGGTCTTTTCCAGAAGATCGGTAATTACATCGAAGGCCTTGTGAGCCAGTCCAACACCACCTGGATGACCATCATAGATAAAGACGGCAGATTTACAGACCTGATCATGATAAGGAATGCTAATCCCACCAATGTCATTGCGATCACACAATGCAAACAATGGGAACATTGATATTGCGGCGTGTTCCAAGGCGTGAATTCCCCCCATGAAATGTAATGACGATTTTTCGACTCGCCGTTTCACATTATCAGAAATTTCTATCCAGATGCCAACCGTTTCAAAGGGGTCAGGTTTTAAATCCAGAGATTCGGTTGCAATCAACTCCTGTCCGGAGGTGCGCCTTTTTTCATATCCATGAATATGTTCAGTTACCTTCAGCCTCGCCTCGCGAACCGAAAAGCCGTCGAAATCCCGTGACCTGATGGGAGAACCCAATATGCTCGTTGTCTTTTCGGAGAGCGTCTTGGTGTAATAGTTGTAGCTTACCGGCTCCACAAACACATTTCTCTTTTCCTGGTCAAAAGCGGTCACGACGTACTGGGTAGACCTGTGAAGATAAATTGCTCCGAGATGCGTCTCGTGGTAGCCGCGATTTCCACCTGAGACGCCGATCAGTTTTCGTCCCTCCCTTGAAAAAATGGCGAATGAATGACCGACAGACCTCAGGTCAACATTCCTGTGAGGCCGCGGGTTCATACATGTTATTGTTCCAGATGGACCTCTATACAAAAAACCGTCTTCGATGAGGCTTTCCAGAGCCTCCTTAACAACTTTATTTTCAAGCCAGGGTTCTTTGGGCGATAAAGGATGCTCTGCTGCGGCGCATGGAAGATGGCGTTTGAGAACTTCCGCATTGAACGGGTCCAGAATCGCTTCCTCGAATCCTCTACGAAAGAAATCCTCCGGGTTCTTCAAAAAGTATTGATCAAGAGCGTCAGCTCCGGCAATCAATATAACGGCGCTTGGCCTACCCGAACGACCAACCCTGCCGCCGCGCTGCCAAGTGTTGACAATTGTCCCAGGATAGCCAACGAGAATGCAAACGTCCAGCCCGCCTACGTCAATTCCCAGTTCCAGGGCAGATGTGGAAATAACACCATCAAGGACTCCACTGAAAAGTTTCTTTTCTATCTCCCTTCTTTCTTCAGGAAGAAAGCCGGCCCTGTATGAACTGACCCTTTTTCTAAGTTCTGGAGCGTCGGACATCACCCAGAGTGTGATCAATTCTGTTATCTTTCGCGCTCTGGTAAAAACTATTGTTTTAAGTCCAGCGTTTATTGATCTTACAAATAATCTTGCAGCTACGGTGTAAGGACTGAGGTGTGGGTTGAGGAATATGAAGTTCCTCATTGAAGCCGGGGCGCCGGACCGATCAACTACCGAAACTTCCTCATCGATCAGCGTGCTGACAAACTCTCCGGGGTTCGCAATGGTGGCAGAGCAGGCTATAAACCTTGGCGAAGCCCCATAACG
>CAYNZA010000143.1:0-7364 GCA_964401595.1 uncultured Desulfomonile sp. | reverse complement strand
TTCGCTATTCGTTCTCTTTCCGCTTTCATTCTTGCAAAGACACTATTCTGAACTTCTTCAGGCAAGTCAACGCGCCTTATTCGAACGTCTATGACCTTGATACCGAATCTTTTGGCCTGCTCTTCAGTGCCGGTCGTTACCTGAGCCATTATCCGTTCACGTTCCTCCCTGATGAAATCCTTGAAGTTGTGGTTGGCTATTTCCTGTCTGACACGTGCGAAAATGATGTCATTAAGTCTGGCTATAGCGCCAGAATAATTTCTAACCGTCTGATAGAAAGCCAAAGGATCGGTAATCAGCCATCTGGAAACGGTATCAACTGTAAGTCTCTTCTTGTCCAAAGTGATGTATTCAGCCGGACGAGCCTCAGCCGCCAGTATCCTCCTCTCGAACACGAGTAGTTCCTGAATGAATGGATACTTAACATAGAGTCCCGGCTCCTGTAATATCCTTACCGGTTTTCCGAATTCCAGAATTAGCCCCTGTTCCCATTCCTGTATTATGAACAACGACTGTGAAGCTATGAATACTATGACACCCAGAGCGGCTATCAATTTTGTCATGTGAGTCATTGCACATCCTATTTATTTGTAGAGTCTTTGATTGATGGAGGCTGTTGAGAGATCGGCGCCGCTTTTAACGATTCTGTGAGTGGCAATAACGGCAGTAACCTGGACTCATGAGATTCCAGGACGAATTTCTTGGTTTTGGGAAGGAATCTTTCAACTGTTTCCAGATAGAGTCTCTCTCTGGTGACTCTTGGAGCCTTTGAGTATTCCGTCAAAATTGCCAGAAATCTTTGAACGTCCCCCTCCGCGCGAATCACACGTTGGACTTTGTATGCTTCAGCCTCGCGAATTTCCTGCTGAGCCTGTCCTCGAGCCTTTGGCAGAACGTCTTCCTGGTAGCCGTCTGCTTCCTTGATCAACCGCTCTCTGTCCTCCCAGGCTCTGACCACGTCGTGAAAAGCTTCCTGAACCTGCGCTGGTGGATCGACAACGAGCAAGCGGGCCTGAGTGACTTTGAGGCCAGTGTTGTAGGCGTCCAGAAGTCTCTGAAGGTATGCCTCAACCTTGTTTTGAACCTCCATCCTTCCTCTGGTCATTGTGTAGTCGATGGTGTTCTCACCGACAACACCTCGCAGAGCGACCTCTGCCGATGCCTTAAGGGCCGCTTCGGGATTCTCTGAACCGAACAGGAATTTGACAGGGTCTTGAACCATGTACTGAACAAACAACTGAACGTCCACTATATTCTCATCGCCTGTAAGCATGAGAGATTCTGCGGCAATAGCCCTCGTTCGATTTGAATCGGACCGGAATCCGATCTCGGCCCGGCGCACTTTTGCGGTGTCCACGATGATGTTGGTCATAATGGGTTTGGGAAGGCGGTACCTGAGTCCAGGCTCGGTCAAAGAATGTACCTTACCGAACAACAGGACGATTCCCTTTTCACCAGGTCCCACTACATATAGGCCGGAAATCAGATACAAAGCCAGAAGGATGGCGATGACAGCGCCAACTCCCCACCCCCTGAGAAACCTGTTGAGAATGGCCTTGACATCCTCAACCCCCTTTTGAAGTTCCTTCACTGGGTTGAGTTCAGGTCTCGGTCTAAATTCTGACATTGCGCCTCCCACAAAAAAATTAGTGACAAATATATATTAAGCAAATGCTAAAATCAAATTTAGTAGGACTCTTGAAGTGCGTCAAGTGCATGGACTTTTGATGGAAGGTGTGGATATGAACCGATTTGGAAGCAGGATTGGCAGGCTGGAGTCAATGGTCAGGGGTGAATTCTTCACCCCTGTAATGGCCACGTTGAACAGGTCACCCCAAATTTAACAGGCGGCTAAATCTTGTCACCCCGTCTTATTTTGTCCAGAGCAGAATTAAGCATCTCCCTGGCGTTATCCCGCTTTTCCTGGACTTCTTTTCGCCACGCCTCAATCTTTTGAATGGCTTCTGATTCCCATGGTAACCAAGTGGAATGAGCCCTGTTTCTGATGGATTTCTCGAGTTCTTTCGGGATGGGCGGAGTAGAGGATTCGTCGTAGTGGGTTTCCAGTTTTCTCATAAACTTAAACAATAATTTCATTTCTTTCTTGGTCAGGCGCCTCTCCACCTCTTCCTCGCCAAATAATTCCTTCCGAAGAGATGTATCGTTTTCTGCCTTCAGTTCCTGTATAAACTTTTTTAACTGCTTGAAATTTGCAGTAAAGTCAGGGGCTTCTGGCCTGGTCTCCAACAGGACGTGCGACGAGCTTTGAGTCATGTCCAACTCCTTCATGTTCACCCAATAAGTACCAAAAATGGTCTATTTTAATTCAACGGAAATCTGAATCAGAGGAAAACCGATTTATCGCCATCGTTCCCAATAGTCTATTTTACTTAAACTTTGGGGTATGGCCAGTGTTCAGAGAGAAGTTAGTTCTCTCAAAAAGGGCTCCTATCACCCGAAGCTGAGGTAGTCAAGAAATTAATGCGATTTAAACGTCAATAATTTGAAGGTAAACCGGAACCATTTCGCGAACCGAAAGTCTTATTTGAATAAATATCGCGATTTAGACGCGTTTTATGGGCCAAGTAACCATTGGACGCGTAAAAAACGCGGATATTTTTCCGCCTCATCTGCGCGCGTACCTATCAGTCTGCCTCGTCCGGAACGTAGTCCGACTTCAGAGGAATCGTTAGTTACATTTCATTAATTTGAGCATTTTTTGGAGTCTGATGTTTTTTGGCGGAGCCGACTGTGTTAAGGTGCGTTTCCTTGTGTTATTTTCCGGACAGGTTCGTTGGTTTTGCAGGGGAAAACCTCTATGTTGGAGAACATCGGCCAGTTTTTTGACATGGCCTTGGCCAAGTTAATGGTGGTCTTTCTGGTTCTGCTTTTTGCAAATCGGAGACTGCCTCTCTACATTTGCCTCATTGTCACCAGTGGAGCCATGGGGCTTTGGATGAAGATGGGAGTTCAGTCAATTGTCTTTGTGATGCTACAGGAAATTCTTATGCCGTCCACTTTGATTTTGGCATCAGTAATTGTGTTGATCGTTCTATTCAGCGCACTCTTGAAAGTCAGCGGACGTTTAGACTCTATAGTGGGTTCCTTAAAGAGGATTTCCAGCCATCCCAACGTCTCTCTTGCTCTGGCGCCGGCTCTTATAGGGCTTTTGCCAATGCCGGGAGGGGCGGTGTTCTCTGCGCCGATGGTTGAGACGGCGGTCGGTGAACATCGAATTAAGCCAGAGTCTAAACTTGCAATCAACTATTGGTTTCGTCATGTGCCTGAGTTTATCTGGCCGCTCTATCCCGGATTCATATTGTCTTTGTCAATTTTCGGGTTGGAGGCCTGGAAATTGACGCTATACCAGCTGCCTTTGAGCGTTGGCGCCGTGGTGGCCGGTGTTCTGTTTGTTTTACCGGTGTTGCCGGTTGCGGCCGATGGGGAATCCCGGGAGAGTCAAAATCTTTCTTGGGCATTTTTCAGACCATTGGCCCCCATCACAATGGTGCTGAGTTTGATGTTCGGCTTGCAGGGATTGGCCCAGATTTACGGGCACTTTTCTGGAACCTCCATTCCTCTTACACAGCATTTAAGCATGATTTTGGCGTTGAGCGCTGGTATAGTTTATTTGAAACGTGAATGCGGAGCCGGATTCAAACAGTTAAGCTCGATCACTTATAAATCAGGAGCCTTCAACATTGTATTGATGGTTTTTGCCATAATGGCTTTCAAGGGAATTTTACATGAATCCCATACCATAAATGGTATACGGTCTGAACTTCAATCCTTTCGAATCCCTGAGACTTTCGTAATTGCTTTGCTCCCTCTAATTGCCGGTCTGGTTACAGGGATTGCGGTTGGATTCGTGGGCTCTTCCTTTCCTCTGGTTGTAACCCTTATGCCCCCTGACGAGCCTGTAATTCCTTTCGTAGTGCTGGCTTATGGTTTTGGTTTTATGGGCATGATGCTTTCTCCTGTTCATCTTTGTTTCCTGGTGACTCAGGAATATTTTCATACCAATGCTCTGGATTCCTACAAACAATTCTGGAAACCGGCCGCATTTTTGATTTTTTGGATTATCATGGTATTTCTTTTTTACAGAATGGTTGTGTAAAGCCTGTTTAGGCGTTGATTGGCCCTAGGGGCCCTCAAGGTTCTTGCCTTAAAATGTTCACCAATTCAGGAGAGACTAATGACGTGGTCCCAAAAAAAGGAAAAACTGGCAGGAGAGGTTCTTAAACTTCTCTATGAATATAGAATGATTAAAACGTTTTATCGTGACAGGCCTCAGGGCTGGACCCTGATGTCGGGAATATACAGCCCGCTCTACATTCAGCTCCGCCCACTGGTGTCATACCCGGGAGTGTTCAAGAGAGTATGTGAGTCCATGACGGAGGTTTTGAAAGAAGAGGCGTCGGAGGTCAGCAAGATAGTCGGTATCGCGATGGCCGGCGTTCCATTGGTGGCTGGAATTGCCATAGCCGGTTCCGTTCCAGCTGCTTACACCAGAAAAATGGAAAAAGTGAAGTCACTTGAGGATTTCAGGACGCAAATTCAGAGCTATGGAGAACATGCTCTGATTGAGGGCGAAATAAACGACAACGAGAAGCTTGCCCTCGTTGATGACCTGGTGACAAGGTTTGACAGCAAACTGATCGCTCTTGAGCAGGTCAAAAGTGAGCTTCTTCGAAGGGAGGTTAAAGGAGTTCAATGTGATACTGTCATGGTGGTTCTTGACAGGGAACAAGGGGGCGCCGAGGCTGCTCGTTTAAATGATCTGAATCTAATCAGCCTGATACAGTTTAAGAGTTCCGGCCTAAAACACCTGAAATCATATATGAACAGTTTTGAGTGGCAAGTCATTTGTGATTATCTGGATCAACCAGAAAAATACCAGGAAAATTCCAGACAGATGGAAATAGCTGAAAAAGCGCTGAAGGTATGAAAACTACTTGACCGATGAATTTCATTATTCTAATAATATTAATCTGACTCCGCGAGTTTGTTCTGCTCCGGGTTTATCCTAGAGGCTCCATCCGATATAAGGTTTTCAGGCCTGTTGGAGCTTTTCAGAAGGGATTTGATACTTCCGGCCAAAATCATTTTTATCCCCACTCAAGTCTGTTGTTGAGTTGATCACCATGGTTGTGGTCAATATTTTTGAACATTAAAAGGAATTTATCCTTACAATGGTTCAGCGGTTTTATTTTGGAAAACTGAAAAACGAACCATTTACCGGGGAATAATTCAATCTAATTCCGAGAGAGGAGACGACATTTTATGCCCGGAGTTTACGTCAAGGAAGACGAGCCCTTCGAAAACGCGCTCAGGAGATTCAAAAAGCAGGTTCAAAAATCTGGAGTTCTCACCGAAACAAAAAAAAGAAGGGCTTATGAGAAGCCGAGCGTGAAGAAGAAAAGAAAGGCCATGGCGGCTCGGAAAAGACTTCTCAAGAAATTACGTCGTATGCGTTCAAAGTAGTTTTACTCGGTAAATCAACCAGTTCTCATTTGACCGGTCCCCGCGAAAAGTTGCCGGCCAAATGAGATGGTTTTCGAATATCTTGGGCCTGACTCATCGGAGATCCTGATGGCCAGGCCAGTGCTTTTTGGGGATAGTGAAATCTACCGTTGACCAATCAAATTTACTGGAGTCGCCTTGGTTTACCGTGGCAATTTACGTCTTGTGTGGCGCTGTTGCCTTCACGGGCTGGCGCTCCGGAGGTTTTTCACATCAACACTTGGGGTTGGTCGGTTGGGTCCTGACGATAACCGCATTTTTCACCGCTGTATTTCTTTTCTCTGTGTCAGTCTTTGAGTTAATAAGTTATTTTGTTTTCATCCCATCCATAAAAAGCGACTCGCACATATTCACTAGAGTTCATTCGGTTCAGATGATTCATCCTCTGACGTCTTCAATGGTATTAGTGGCCATGCTGGTATGTGTGCTGTCATCATCGCTTCTGGCCTGGTCGCTTTGGGGAATGGTTCTTCTGGCCTATGTGATACAAACTTCTCTCATTGTGAGGAGGATAAAGTCGGAACAGATGTCTGGCCCGTTTGACTCTGTTCCACAAAGTCTGATAGGCTTGTTGGCTCATTTAATACTTGGATCAGAAGTTGTGACGATGGCCGCTGGAGCCAAAGCCATCGCTCCCTGGAAGATAAAGGGTTTGCCGGATGACACGTGGATTGTAGACGTGAGGACTAAGGCAGAATTTCAGTGGAACAGGCTGCACGGGGCTGAGAATTTTCCTTGGGGCTCAGGTTTGATTGAAGAGTCTCGCTCTGTTTCCAAAGATCGTCCAATTCTTGTCACGTGCCTGTCTGGTCACAGGTCACCGGCAGTGGCGGTCATGCTCAAGAAACTGGGATTCGAAAATGTTTATAATCTCAACTGGGGATTACTGTACCTTATACTGCTGGAACGGGGGAATTCCGGTAACGGTGTTTTCGATTTGACGCGACCCAACAGAAACACCAGTGATCGAGGCCGGGATTACAAAGGTATTTCGTACGGATACATAATTTGCGCCCTGGTGATACTTGTCATTGCTCCGGTCGAGGCCGGTTATGCTGTAAAATCAGTGTCCGGCTTCCAGAAAGCATTTGGAATGTTATTGGGGCTTACTGGTCTACTTACGGCGTGGCTGGCTTTTAAGTCGTTGGGACGAAATTTCAGGGTGTTTGCAGCCCCTCGTAGAAGTGGAACTCTTGTTCAGTCAGGAGTTTACTCCAAGGTCCGCCATCCCATGTATACGGCGGTGATTGTTGGCTTTGCAGGTTATGTGGTTTTCTGGGGGAGCTGCTGGGCAGTTCCTTTCTGGATTGCGCTCACAGTGCTTTACATTATCAAGGCCTTCAAGGAAGAAAGCGTGTTGGCTCAACGCTATCCCCACTACAAGGAATACGTCTCGAGGACCAAACGATTCCTGCCCTACCTGGTCTGAGTGTTTGACTCCTTTATCCGAGAGATCCGATCTTCTCAGATCTTACACTCTTGCGAACCCTTACACTTTTCTTTGAAACCTCAGACACTGTTTCATCATTGACATGGGTGACCAACAGATCGTCCATTATCCCGATCCCATGGTTCAAGAACATTTGAGCGAGAAAAGCAGTCGGAAGAGCATTTGAAGCTGTTACAGCAATCTTCGCCTCTTTTACTGCCCAGTCGTTTCCGTTAAATGAAACCGCAAGTCCTCCACCGTTTCTGACTAGCCTGAATGCCTCGACATCCGTTATGCTGTCTCCTACGTACATGACATCTTGCAGGCAGCATCCCTGCATCATTGTAATCTTTTCAACAGCGTTGGCTTTTTCTACGCCTCCAATTGGATTTACTGCGAGGAGTAGCTCATT
>CAYNZA010000142.1:0-7371 GCA_964401595.1 uncultured Desulfomonile sp. | reverse complement strand
CGGCCTTCCGCTACCGCTTTCTCAAAACATTCCATGACACTGCGAGCCCATGAAAGCTCTTCCATGGAGGGGGAAAATACTTCGTTCAGTATGTTGACCTGATCAGGATGTATGCAGTAAGCACCGGCAAATCCCATTTTCTTTGATTTTTCAGCGGCTATCCTGAATTTATCCATATCTTTAAAGTCTGCAACCGATCCCCAAACTCCCAGCGGGATCAGATTCAAGGCACGTGCCACAATAACAAGGTTCATCATAGGAAAGACCAGTTCCTCTGCCGAATCAGAAGGCCTAATCCCCATCTGCAAACAATAATCATCCACCCCCATGCTCACCGACTCCAACCTGGAACCAGCGCCGGCAATCTCCTTCAAATTGATAATACCCAGGGGACTTTCGATGTGAATTGCAATTTTTATTGAGTGAGACTTTAAACCTCGGTCTCTCTCCATTTTTTCGATCAATGCCTCAAGTTTCAACACTTGTTCAGGAAGTTCTGTCTTCGGCAGAAATACGGCAGCAAGCCCCTCATGGATCGCCGCATCCAGGTCCTTATAAATGTGTTCTTCGTCATTGTTGACTCTTACAAGGACATCCGCTCCTCCGAGTCCGGCAAGTCTGATAGAGTCCCTGACTAAAGCCCGGGCATTCTCTTTTTCTGCAGGTGGAACAGCGTCTTCAAGGTCAAGGGTTATGGCGTCGGCTCCTCGGGTGTGCGCCTTTTCAACGAATTTGGGCACATTCACAGGCAATATCAACATTGATCTTTGGATTTTGTGATGCATTTCCTGCTCCAATCGAAAGTATCCCCAAATGGTTGGGCAAAAAATTATTTCCGGGAGATCAGTATCGGGCCAAAAGGAACATCCTGATAGATTCTGGCGCTCCCCATTTTTACAACTTCCAACAGCGCAAGAAAAGTTATTATTATGTGGACACGATTCATGTCTTGATCGAAAAGGGATAGGAATGTCACCCATTGCTTGCGTGATATCATATCAATGATAAAAACGATCTTGTCCTTTATGGCTACTATTTCGGGCTCCACGACCATGAGGTCGGGCCTGGCAGTCCTCTCAACGACATCCCTGAGGGCCTCAACGAGGTCGTCCAGACTCACTTCCAGGTCTAGCCTGTTCTCCACATCCTGAACATTTTCCGGATAGCAGCCTCTGCTAAAGACTTCTCTGCCCAGAAGCGCAGACGAATCGAGCAACATGGAAACATCTTTGTAACGCTTGTACTGGAGCAAATGTTCGATCAATTCCTGTCTGGGATCCTCAACGTCATCTCCCGTGTCTTCAGAAACACTAGCAGGTAATAGACAGGCCGATTTGATGTGCGTCAAATATGAGGCCATCAGCAAATATTCCCCAGCCAGCTCCAGATTGACAGAGTGGTCGGAGTCAAGCGTTTCGAGGTATTGATCTGTGATCAGGGCAATTGGGATATCGTATATACTGACCTCGTTTCGGTTGACCAGAAACAGTAGAAGGTCGAGGGGCCCCTCAAAATTATCCAGTCTAACCTCATATGGCATCAGTCATCTCAAAATTGCCCCAGAAGAAGATTCTGAATAAACATTATCGGAGGAATGATGATGTAAGAAATCACACCTGATAACAAAAGAATCAGCAATATTATAAACCCATATGGTTCCAATCTCTCTAGCTGGTAGGCATAACTTCTTGGAAGGATTCCAGCCAAAACACTGAAACCGTCCAGTGGGGGAACCGGCAGGAGGTTGAAAACGGCCAGCACAATATTTATCTGGATTCCAAAATAGATTATCAGAAGCAGAGGCTTCATAAGATAATCGAAAGAACTGCGCATTAATGAGTTACCTGCAAATTGATCAAGAATCTGGAGAACAATGGCTAAAAATACTGCCGTCAGCAGATTGGCGGCCGGTCCGCCCAGACTGATCCACAACATGTCTGATCTCGGATTAGACAGATAGCGCGGGTTCACCGGAACGGGTTTGGCCCAACCGATCATCTGTGTCAACACGAGAGCCAGTGTGCCGATGGGGTCCAGGTGACTTAACGGATTAAATGTTAATCTGCCGGACATTTTGGCCGTTGGGTCACCAAAACGATAAGCCACGTATCCATGTGTAAATTCATGAACTGTTATCGCCAAAAGGAACCCCGGCGCCAACAGAACCAGCTTTTGCAACATCTGATAAATATTAATGCTATCCATTGGATCTCTACTAAATAGTCAAAGGTGGATCAAAGAAAGGCGAGAGGAAAAACAAAGCCGATTGGATCCTGACCTAAATTCAGGATCCAATCGAAAGACATGGACCGTTAAAGCGGTGAGACAAACTGATCATGAACGGGAGAGAATTACTTTGAGTCCTTTTTCCCCTCAGTTTTTTGTTTGCTCTTTGCTTTCCCACCTTTTTTTGTTGGCTCGGGCGCCGGTTCTTCAACCTTCTTTTTGCTCTTGGGTTTCGCTCCAGGTTTGATCAATTCGGCCCTTTCCGCTTCCGCCTGGGCTATTTTTTCCGCTTTCTTCGCCGCCATCTTTGCGTTCTGGTCGGTTAGAAAATTGATTCGTGCAATTGCGCCGTTAATCTGTTTGACTTTTGCCTTCAGGCTCTTTAGCTGAGAATCCTTGGAAAGATCTTTCTCAGTCGAACCCTGCTCGGCAAGGATGTTTGTGCGATTCTGAATGGCTGCAGACAGTCTTGATTTCTGTTCTTCTCTGGTTTCGAGAGTTTTAGAAGGCATTTATGACCTCATTGGCGAAAAAATCACCGAATTTTTTGGCTGGGGTGGGAGGATTCGAACCTCCGAATGCGGGATCCAAAAACCCGTGTCTTGCCACTTGACGACACCCCAACGTAAAGGCTCA
The DNA here is from genome assembly GCA_964401595.1 of uncultured Desulfomonile sp. Classification (GTDB taxonomy): domain Bacteria; phylum Desulfobacterota; class Desulfomonilia; order Desulfomonilales; family Desulfomonilaceae; genus CAITZA01. The sequence goes on along the minus strand of CAYNZA010000142.1, from coordinate 4,509 downwards.
TGCGGCCCTTATATTTTTTTAGTCGATCAGAACGCCTCTTGAACTGGGGCGAATGAGCAATACCCTGTATTTTTGATCAAAAGAGCCCATGACAGCCTTCAACTCGTCCGATTCTCCCAAGGCAAAAACTGTTGGTCCACTCCCTGTCATCAATACATCAGTCATCCCTTTATGAACAAAAGTTTCCCTGATTGACCCAATTTCAGGATACATTGTTTCGGCGACTTGCTGCAGATCATTATGTAGCAGTTCCGATAGCGCAACACCCCGATCAAGTAATCCCCGTAAAGTACCTTTTTTTTTGTTTACTGTCAAGGTTCTGGAATAAGCTGAAAAGATTTCGGCTGTACTGACCAAAAAACCCGGGTTGACTAACAAGATATTGTAATCGCATTTTAAATTGAATGGCGTGAGCCTCTCACCGATACCCTCTCCTATCGCTGCCCCCCCTGTCAGAAAGAAAGGAACATCGGCCCCCAGGGATAGAGCGCCCTGGCTGATGATTTCATCCGACAATTCGCTCAAATTGAAAAGCTCTCTCAAACCCAGAATAGTAGCCGCAGCGTCAGAGCTTCCTCCACCCAGACCTGCAGCGACCGGAATTTGTTTGTCCAGTTCAATTTCTACTTCGAGCCTGACCTCGCAGCGGTTCTCGACCCATTTCAATGCTTTGTAGATGAGATTGTCATCCCCCTGTAATTCCGGAGAGTTTCTGACAAACAGCTTCGATTTACCTTTTTTCTTGCGAATGACCAGTTCATCATACAATTCGATGGCTTGAAAAAGAGTTTCAAGTTCATGATAATTGTCTGCGCGCCTGTTCAGCACACCAAGGTATAAGTTTATCTTGGCAGGAGTTCTGAGTCTTATGGTTGACATGGCCTCTTTTACTTTTCAATCATTGAATAGTTGCCTGGATGGAAGTGGGGATGGTTTTTATTCCATTTCCGGGTAAACGACGATAATAAGCGAGTAATGACAGTGAATCAAGAATCTTCAAATGTATGGGATTTGTCGATAGGTGACCTCAGGATCGCCCTTTCATCACCCGGAGCACGACCTGAAACTGCAGACAGGATCTCATTGTGGTGGGGCGTAACCACCTCGGCCCTCGCTCTGGCCCGATTCATTGAATCAGACTTCAACGTGAGCGGTATGAATTTGCTTGAGCTTGGCTCCGGAGTGGGGTTGTCAGGACTGGTGGCAGCCATTAAGGGGGCGAGGGTAACTTTTAGCGATTATGTTCCTGAAGCCCTTCACACTGCCAAATTAAACGCCATTGCCAATGGTGTGCCTGAAAAAAACGTTGAATTCAAAATCCTCGATTGGGAAAAGTCTGATCCACCTGGGCAGTTCGATGTAATTATTGGCTCGGAGATCGTTTATGAATATTTCTTTCATGGACATCTTACGGAACTGATGTTGTCGGCTCTGAAGGATGACGGTGTAATCTTGATTGCAGACAGGCAGAGAATGGTGGTCGATCGCTTCATCGGCAGGCTCATTAGAAAAGGATTTTTCTGCCGGAAACACTCATGCAGGGTAGACGACTACGGTTTCCCTGAGCAGGATGTCACAATTTTTGTCATTCGGAGGCAACAACATTCTGATACGCCATTCCAGGCTACACTTCGGTAACAACGGGACCGACAAATCTACAAAACAGTAGCCTTTTTCAGCTTTATGGACATTTCCTCAAATTCATAAACTTAATAACCATTCATAAAGACTAATGTATTTCTTTGTTAATTATTTTTTGTCAGCCATGGCACATAACTTGCTCTACTCTCCAAAATTGTAAACCGGCTGAATCATAAGACAAGAATCCTGTTCATGTTGGACGGTTTACTTACACACGGTTACGAGAAAACAAATCAGAAAAGAATTTCAGGAGGAGTTAAACATGAATGCCGCCGACACGGCCTTTGTTTTGGTTTGCTCGGCCCTTGTGCTACTTATGACACCTGGTCTGGCCCTGTTTTACGGCGGCCTGACCAGATCCAAGAATGTGCTTTCAACAATGATGCATAGTTTTTTCATGATGGGGCTGGCGTCGGTAATCTGGCTCGTTTATGGATATTCTCTTTCCTTTGGAAATGATGTCTGGGGTCTGATTGGAGGGCTTGAACACCTTATGGGCAGAGGCGTAGGCTCGGATGTAAAAGAGGGGCTGACCATCCCGCATTCGGCTTTTCTTATATTCCAGGGGATGTTCGTCATAATAACGCCGGCATTAATTTCAGGCGCTTTTGCAGAGAGAATGAAATTCAGTTCGTTTATTGTTTTCACCGTGCTGTGGATCACCTTTGTCTACATTCCCATCTGTCATTGGGTTTGGGGCGGTGGTTGGTTGAACAAACTTGGTTGCCTGGATTTTGCAGGAGGACTGGTAGTTCACCTGAACTGCGGTGTAGCGTCCCTCGTGGCCGCAGTCATGGTGGGTAAACGCAAAGGCTACGGTCACAGGGCGTTTATTCCTCATAACCTGACTTTGACACTTCTGGGCATAGGTCTGTTGTGGTTCGGCTGGTTCGGTTTCAATGCCGGCAGTCGACTTGCCGCCGACGGGATAGCTTGTAACGCCTTTCTTACTACTCACATGGCCGCCGCTGTTGGAGCCATCACCTGGGTTTTGGCAGAATGGCTCCTTAAAGGTAAACCGACCACTCTGGGTTTTGCCTCGGGGGCGGTAGCAGGACTCGGTTCCATAACCCCGGCTTGTGGATATGTGAGTGTCGAATCATCTCTTATAATCGGGGCAGTGGCGGGTGTGATCTGTTACTTTGCAGTTCTGTACAAGGATAAACTCGGATACGATGATTCCCTCGATGTGGTTGGAATTCACGGTGTTGGGGGCGTTTGGGGAACCTTGGCGACCGGACTTTTTGCGTCTAAATTAATTAATCCCGAAGGCGCTGACGGGCTCTTTTCAGGAAACGCCTCATTGCTTGGGATTCAGTCAATAGGTGTGATTTCCATTCTGATTTATTCAGGACTCCTCACCGCATTGATTTTTTTCGTGGTAAGAACCCTGATGGGATTAAGGGTCACTCATGAAGAGGAAGAAGCCGGGGTGGACACTTCTGCCCACGGCGAGGCAGGTTACAATTTCTAAACTCACTTGCCTGTCGTTTTTCTTTAATGGTTCGGACTTCAAATAAGGACTCAACGACAACACAATCTTTTTCCCGGTTTCATCCTGCAGGATTATTGACAATGACGATTCCTGCAGGATATTTTTTAGAGAAGATCAATGTCGGAAGAATGGGGACGTGATGTCAGAATTTGATCAGCTATTGGGAAAAACTGATGGTGTCATTAATGTTATGGGAAACTACGGTTTTGTCCGCGGAATGATAGAGAGCGGTGTTCAGGTCGCATCATGCTATCCTGGAAGCCCAACGGCTGAAATGGCCAACGCTTTAATGGCCATCTCTGACCAGGCCGGCATATATTTCGAGATATCCACGAACGAGAAGGTAGCTCTGGAAGTGGCGGCAACATCGGCTATCGTCGGTAGACCATCCGTTTGCTGGATGAAATCCGTTGGTCTGAATGTCGCCTCTGACACAGCCGTTCAGTTGGCATACCTCACCATGCCTGGAGGATTGGTAGTCATCCTTGGGGATGACCCGGGTCATCTGAGTTCTCAAAATGAACAGGACAACAGGTATTATTCCCGGATCGGCTATTTACCTTTTCTGGAACCAGCGACTCCTCAGGAAGCAAAAGATTACTTCAAGGTGGCAATGAAGTTATCCAGGAAATATAGCGCCCCTGTTTTTATCAGGACCACCACCAGGACATGCCATCAAACCGGTCCGGTCAATCTGGCTCCAATAGAGGAACCGCAGGCTCGACCTCAATGGGATAACCAGATAATGCAGCGTGAAGGCGGTTACATTCCACTGCCTGGAACTTTCCCTCCCATGAAGAGAAAAGCTCTGGAAAACCTCAACAAAATCAGAATCGAGCTTGACAACGACGTAATAAACCAAACGGTAAAGATTGGAACCGGAACTCCGGCAATAAAAATCATAACCTTCGGTCACACCTTTCAAGCAGTAGTCAGCGCACTGGAATATTTGCGTATTAGCGCTGAAATACTCAAACTGGGGGTGACTCATCCTTTACCGGAGAAAGTACTTCTCAAATTTATCGGAACTTCGGAAAAAGTTCATGTGTTCGAAGAACTTGATCCTGTCATCGAAAAGGAAGTCAAGCTGCTGTGTTTCGATCACGGTCTGAAAACACAAGTTACAGGAAAAACCGGACTACCTGACGAACTGGATTTGATGATCGGCGAATATGATCCAACGAGAATGGTTGGAATAATATCCTCTCAACTTGGGATTGAATCCAATCCTGGCTTTCACGAGTCATCAATTCCCGTTCCTTTGAGATCACCTCAGTTGTGTCCCGGATGCGGACACAGGACAGCGTTTTTTGCGGCAAAAAAGGCTATGGGCAAAGACAAGGAAGCATTTTCCATGGCTGACATAGGGTGCT
>CAYNZA010000141.1:0-7435 GCA_964401595.1 uncultured Desulfomonile sp. | reverse complement strand
AAAAACACGATAACTGTGGCCGTAATCTCCAAGCGGTACGCTGCTTATGTGCTTGCCGTCAGAGGCATGGAGGTCCTGTTCAGGGCAGAGATCGATTTTGCTACTCTCGGCTCATCTCCAGAAGCCCTTGCGCTCCAGATCGTCAACATCATGCTGAAAAACGGCATCAAACTTACTGAGGTCACCGACGTGGTGTGTGGCGGAGGCGACCTGGGAACTTTACCTGATGGTATTTACGTGCTCACGGAGAAAGTGCGCGACGAATCCTGGAAAAGGTTGCACAACAGTTCCCTCAATCGCGGCGCATTAATAGCATGGGAGTTGGCTGAAATACTCAGGAGACAGAGAGCCAGGGGAGTGATAAATGTCTCGCTCTGCAGTCCTCTGTCATTTTCCACTCTCCAGGCTCATGACACCAACATCTTGTTCAGACCGGAATCTTATCAACTGCAACAGAGCCTGAAGGGACATGTAAAGGTCACACCATTAAAATCGATTGCGGCTTTGATCTCACAGATCAGAAGAATCAAACAGCAGGACCTGAACCTTCTGGTTTTGACCCTGGACGAACTGTTTGCCTCGGTTACACGCAAGAGCGGCCACAAAATAGTCCGAGAGATAGTAGCACAGGACGCAAACCGTATACTGCTCAATTTTGACTTCAACAAGATAGTGCAGAAACTGAACGAAGAAGGTTTCGCAATACCGTCCAACTTCCGTCTGGCGTCAAGGGAGGCGGGCACAGGGGTTTCGGAGATTTGCGAGCTTCTCATGATCATTGAGTCTGGTAAGATATCGCCCAAATTGGCAGATTCCCTGAGCCATGTCGTGGACTCATACGCGAGAAGCGCAGCCATGGCGCTTGAAATGTGTTCCGCCGGTGAAGCTTCGGAGCGGCCGCATTTCATCGCTATTACCAGTATGAGGGCTACGAACAAATATTTCCAGAGGCTGTTTGAAAAAATTCGTAGTCGCGTGGACAATCCTTTCGTTCCAATACTTTGCCTGGACTCACTTGAACATGAATATCTGATAGCCAACCACCTTTTCGAAATGTATGTCAATCCCGCCAAGGGTGACTGCAGACTCAATTTCGGCATTGAGGCCAGGAGTATGAACCAGGCTTTGCAGGTGCTTGGAACTACAGGACCATCGGCCCAATCATTTTCTTTCTCAAAGCTGCTGGACGATGTCTCTGCCGCCTTAAAAACGGATGCGCTGAAAGCAGCAAGGCTAGTCCTGGTCGGCGCTGACAATGAAGATGCCCTGTTGGCGGTTGCCAACGCCAAAGAGTATGGTCTGCTCAAGAAAATAACACTTATCGGAGACCCAGATCTCATCGTTCAGGGAATCCAGAAATCCAAGGCCCAAATATCACCTTCTACCGATCCGGATGTCCAGATTCTGCCCATTGATCCGCTCGCTGTAGACCAGAACCAGAAACATGACGCCACGGCCGCCGAATTTCACAATTTTTTACAGATAAACCCCGATTACATTGTAATGAAAGGCAGTATCGACACTTCACGCCTGCTGAAAGTGGCTTTATCAATCTACAAGGATGATGAAACTCCTGGCTCGGGTCACGCCAGAAAAACCGCATCATGGTCAGGTTTGATCGTTTTCCCGGACAACCGTTTTTTTGCCCTTTCCGACCCCGCTGTGAACCCTGCCTTCAGCGAAATTTCAACTATTCTCAAGGCCATAGAGAACCAACTCGACGTGGTAAGACGAGTTGTGAGCAAGACCGAACCTCTGCGACTGGCCATCATTACAGCCGTAGAAAAAGAAACCTCAGCCATACCTGCTACCCTGCTTGCGGCCCAAGCAGAACAGGACTCAACCTACCTTCAGCAAAAATACGGACCTCTAGTCGTGGAGGGACCGCTCTCTTTCGATCTGGCAACCGTTCCTGAAGTGGCCGCTGAGAAGCAGTATCACGGCAAAATAATGGGAAACGCCAATTGCCTGGTCGCCACCGAGATCAACACCGCTAACGTCATCTACAAAATGCTCTCCAAAACCATGGGTAGCCTCGGATTGGTCATAGAAATCGGTGGAATAATCACCGCTGGCCCAGGAACAAGCCCCATAGTCCTCACATCTCGAGGTGATACGGCACAGACAAAATTCAACTCGATATTGCTGGCCATGGCATATCTCGCAAAAATCAGGGATCTGGACATTTAATGACCCCTGCCATTACGATGATGAGCGTGCAAACCGCAGTTGGTGTCAAAATAAAAATTTAAGGCGTTCTTTTCAAAATATTGACTATAAAAAAATAATCTTATATTGTGAGTGTTTGCGTTAAGCCAATTACCGCGCGTAAAATCGCTGGAGGATGAATAAATGCAGTGCTCGACCGTCAGAAAAGGATCGGAATGCGCCTTTATGAGCAACAAAGGATGCAATTTCAATGGTGGAAAATGTTTACCGGTAATAGACAAGTGCGAAGGATGTTCCAGGACAATTACCATGGAAGAAGGCATTTTCTGCAGTGTCGCTCCCAATCCGGCAGCCAAATGGTTAAGGGGAGCCTGTAACTTCGCCACACACCTGGAGAAAAAGGCGGCCGAAGAGCAATTGAAGATCAACCCCTTGAAAGCTTCCAAGCGCGCTGCAGCATCCAAGAAATAGGATTCAGACCGTTATTGTCCGGAGGACTGCATGCCCCCCGGACAATGGCGTCCCATCTTTCGCATAAAACTACACTCTGTACTGATAATTATAACTTTTTACCTAAACCTGTTTCAAAAATTCCAATCAACTTGGGGAGTTTGATCCGTGACGGTCCTGTTGTGGTCGGAACGAAAAAACTTGGCCATGGGCGCCATTCGGAAATAAGCTCCCGGAAAGGTTAGCCGATGGATTTTGCTTTTTTTAGTGGACTTGGCGTAGACGTTGATTTCCTGGGACGACTGCTGAGCATCGTTGTAATAGATCTGATCCTTGCCGGAGACAATGCGGTGATAATTGCGATGGCCGTCAGATCTCTTCCACGAGAACAGCGTCGCAAGGGTATAATGCTGGGTTCAGGCGCTGCGGTCCTGTTACGTGTATTGGTTACTTTTTTTGTTTCCCAGATGCTCCAGATAAGTTTTCTGAAGTTGATCGGAGGGGCGCTTATATTATGGATCGCGGTAAAGCTCTTGATACAGGGCATACCGGAGGAGACTTCCGAAAAAGAGGCCACGACGATATATCAGGCCATAAAAATCATTGTCATCGCCGACATCACCATGTCTGTTGACAACATGCTTGCGGTAGGCGGAGCCTCTGGAGGTAGCCTGTTTCTGCTGTTGTTCGGACTTGGGTTCAGCATTCCTCTCATCGTCCTTACGAGCAACCTCTTGTCGATCCTGATGGACAAATATCCTGTAATAATATACATCGGGGCGGCTGTTCTAGGGAAAGTCGGGGTCGAGATGATGATCACAGACCCTAGCATGGTCAAATTCATTTCCTTGAGTCCTTATCTCCAATATACGATTGAAATAGCCGGCGCCATTCTGGTAATAGTCGTGGGCAAGGTCTGGATAAAAATGAAACGAAAAAGAGAAGAAACATAAGATAACGCGTGTTTGTTTATTACAAAGTCTGTGAGGCGACATGTCTGTTTTAACTATATCTAGAGAATTCGGAAGTGGAGGAAGGGAGGTCGGCCACGGTGTGGCGGAAAAACTCAAATACCGGTATCTGGACAAAGAACAGATATTGCGTGAAATGAGCGCTCATGGCAAACAGTGGGAGACTTGGGCCAAAGGCCTGGATGAACACGCCCCATCCATCTGGGAAAGATTTGACTGGTCATTCCGTGGATTCGGCTCTCTTCTGAAAAGCATCATAATAGAACATGCGACCAGAGACGATGTGGTCATAATAGGTAGAGGCGGGAACATCATATTGGCCGACGTTCCTCACGCATACAGGATCCGGGTGGTGGCCCCTTTGGAATCGAGGCTGGACAGGATAATGATCAGGGAGTCAGTCGATTATGACACGGCCCACTGGCTGGTCGATAAAACGGACAAGGACAGGCGGCAATTTTTTAAATCCATGTTCCACACTGACTGGAACAATCCAGGAGATTACGATGAGGTCTTCGATACCGGAAAGACTCCGGTGGAAGTGGTGGTCAACTCCGTCTGTGAGAAACTTGAAGCGATAAAAGGCCACAAGGATGAAGCCACTCAGAGCCGCCTTATACTTCGGTCAGCAGCCGCAAAAATTGAAGCCGGCCTTTTGACCTACCCCCTACTTTTCGTGAACACGGTTGAAGTGGTGATTGAGGGAGAGGAACTTGTTTTGATGGGTGTAGTCAGAGACCCGAAGCATAAAAAGAAAGTGGAAGAAATAGCAGCAAAACTTGCTGGTGGTCATCCTCTTGTTTCCAGACTGAAATACAGGGGCGCATAAATCCGTTATGTCGCTTTCATTTTGGCCATAGCTGTTTTTCCGTGTCATGCGCTCATAAAAAGGATCATCATGGTAAAAGTTACATGCTTCGGGGCTGCACGCTCCGTCACCGGATCAAACTACCTGATTGAAACTCCGGGCGGCTCAAAGTTTGTGGTAGATTGTGGATTATTCCAGGGCAACAAGGCAATTGAACGCAACAACTGGTCCGATTGGGGATATAACCCCAGGAAAATAAACAATCTTATCCTGACCCATGCCCACATCGATCACAGTGGGAGAATTCCAAAATTTGTCAAGGATGGCTTCTGCGGTCGTATAATTACGTCTCCCCCTACCGCCGAGTTGTGCAGGGTCATGCTACTGGACTCCGCTCACGTTCAGGAAATGGAAGCTGAATGGCAAACCCGCAAGAACCACCGTCAGGCTAAAAATCCCACACAGCCGCTTTACACAAAGGCGGATGCGGAGAAAAGTCTGGAATTTCTATCGCCCGTAGAGCTGGACGAGTTGATTGATCTCGAGCCTGGAGTGAAGGTGAGGTTGCGTAACTCGGGCCATGTGCTGGGCTCCTGCGCTGTCGAAATTTGGCTGAAAAACGGAGCAGCCGAGACAAAAATAGTATTCTCGGGTGATTTGGGGAAGCAGGATCAGCTAATAGTCAAGGAGCCTTTCAAAATTGAGGGAGCCGACTATCTGTTTATTGAATCCACCTACGGCAACAGGCTCCACAGAAATTTCGAGGACAGTAAGGCTGAATTTCTCGAAGCCATAAAATACGCCGTGTCGAACAGGGAAAAAGTCATCATTCCGGCTTTTGCTCTCGAAAGAACCCAGGAAATACTCTACATACTCGGGGAATTCTCAAGGGAAGGTAAAATTCCACAGATTCCCATCTTCCTCGACAGTCCGCTGGCAATAAGGGCCACTGAAATATTTCGCAGGAACAAGAGGTATTTCGATGAAGACGCCCAAAGCCTCGTTGTGAGAGGGCTGGATCCGTTCGACATTCCAAATCTCCGTATGACCCTGACCGCTCCGGAGTCCATGAAAATAAATGAACTCAAGGGGTCCGCCATCATCATTTCGGCGAATGGAATGTGTTCGGCAGGAAGGATCAAGCATCATCTCAAACACAATTTGTGGAGACCTGGATCCAGCCTGGTCATTGTCGGCTTTCAGGGGGAAGGCACAACCGGACGGCAAATTGTGGAGGGAGCAAAATCGGTCAGAATTTTCGGTGAAAAAGTGGCAGTTCGCTCCAGGTTGTTCACCATAGGTGGTTTTTCAGCTCATGCAGACCAGGCTGACCTTCTCAACTGGATCGGACATTTCGAACAGAAACCGTCCCCGAAAGTATTCGTCATACATGGCGAGCCAATTTCTATCGACGCCTTTTCCAACAAGATAAGGAAAAGATTCGCCTTCGAGGTTTACACTCCCAGACTCAGGGAAACGCTGATACTCGAACGAGGTAAGGAAGTAAAAGAGATACTGCCTACCACGGAAGAAACCTCGGCTGAAAAAGAGACTACCGAGTTGGCCGCCGAGTTGGAAAAAGCCATAATCGGCCTGAGGCAACACTTTGCGCAAACAGGAAGATCGTTGGCGCAAGATGAACTGGACAGGCTACGCGAAATCAGAGAAGAGATTCAGGTCATTGCGGAAGGCTGACGCCTTCTCTTGTGTGATAGTTCATGTCAAAGCTGGAAATTCTGCCAAACCTGTTTTTCATTCAAAGAGGCTTCCTGAACGGAAACCATTTTGTCTATCGTTCTGAGAATCCTATTCTTATAGATACGGCATATAAATCCGACTTTGATGAGACCAGGAGACTGATAGCCGACCTGGAGGCGGATGTCGCTCGAACCGGCCTTATAATAAACACTCATTGCCACTGTGATCACATTGGGGGCAACAAGCTTATCCAGGATTTGTCCGGATGCCGTGTAGCCATGCACGAGATCGGCAAACATTTCATCGATTCCAGAGACGACTGGTCCACCTGGTGGCGTTATTATGTTCAGGAGGGCGCTTTCTTCGATTGCGAAGTCGGTTTGAAAGATGGGGATAACATAAGTGTAGGCCCGTATGAGTTCGAGATCATCTATACCCCGGGACACGCTTCAGACGGCATTGTGATGTACAACAGAGACGCCAGACTCTTGATTTCATCAGACACTCTCTGGGAATACGATATGGCGGTTATGACCGCCCGCGTCGAGGGGAGTCGGGCGCTTTTCTGCATGCTGGACTCGATTGAGAAGATATCCGGATTGGCGGTAGATGTAATATATCCCGGACACGGAGGCCCATTCAATGACTACGAGACCGCCTTGGAAAGGGCCAGATCGAGACTGCTCAGATTCATCGGGGACCCATCAAATGTTGGCTTCGATTTAATCAAGAAAATAATTGTTTACACACTGATGATGAAAAAAGGATTTGCGGACCGGACATTTTTCAACTATCTCATGTCCACACCGTGGTACGTGGAGACGGTTGACCTTTATTTCTCACGGGATTACGAAAATATATACAAAACGGTCATGGCAGAGCTGATGGAAAAACAGGTAGTATTCAAACGGGATGATCTGATTCTCACCACAGTGAATCCATAGATCATTGATTTTTGTTGGCGGACCTGTCAGTGTGGCCGCAAATATTCGAAGGGAATTTATTTCTTGAAAAAAATATACAAGCACGCAATGTGTCTGCATCCTTACTTTCGAGACAGCCACGCCGGGTCACTGGGCCTGGCTATATTCCCACCAATAGGTTTGGAATATATAGCCGCCGCCTTGCGGCCTCATGTTGATGAGCTGACATTTGTGGACCTTCGTTTGCCGGGACCATTGAGAGATACCGAAAAACTCACACGTTTCATGGAATCCAGTTGTGACCTTCTTTGTATAAGCGTCAATTGGGAGTACCATTTTCGTGAAGTTTGCGAATTGATTTGTAAACTTCCACAGGGAATCACCACAGTGGTCGGCGGTCAGCAGGCGACCGACTG
>CAYNZA010000140.1:0-7435 GCA_964401595.1 uncultured Desulfomonile sp. | reverse complement strand
CCGGACATTGATCTGGACCTCATGCGACCTGACCAAACGCTTCCGGAACTGACATCGAGAGTTCTGTCGGGGATGGACAAAATCTTTGCCGAGCACAAACCTGACATTGTAGTAATCCAGGGCGACACCACAACGGTCATGGCCACTGCCTTGTCTGCTTTTTACAGGCAGGTCAGAGTCGGGCATGTAGAAGCAGGTCTTAGATCAGGCAACCTGAACTCACCGTTTCCAGAGGAAATGAACAGGCGGGTGGCCACAATCTTGACCAGCCTGCATTTTGCTCCAACTGCGACGGCAAAAAACGCGCTGATCAACGAAGGCGTGCAGCCTGAAAGCGTCTTTCTGACAGGCAATCCAGTCATCGACGCCTTGCGGCTGACAATTGAGAAACCGGTTCCTGTAATGGCCAAACGATTACTGGAGAAAGCCGGTTTGGTTGAGGGGCGCCCGGAGCGAAAACTCATTCTGGTCACCGCTCACAGGAGAGAAAATTTCGGACCCCGGATTGAGAGCATTTGCGAGGGACTCAAAACGATTGTTCAACGTAACAGTGACGTGGTCATTGTATATCCAGTCCATCTCAACCCGAATGTCCAGAAACCGGTTTACGACATATTAGGCAATTTTGACCGGGTCATTCTTTCCGGACCAGTGACCTACGATGTAATGGCCCATCTTATGAAGGCGTCATACATGGTTTTGACTGATTCCGGCGGCATTCAGGAAGAAGCTCCTTATCTTGGCAAACCGGTTTTGGTCATGCGCACTGAAACCGAGCGACCCGAAGGAGTAAAAGCCGGCACTGCAAAACTGGTTGGTCCATACGCTGAAATTATTGTTCGAGAAACGGAAGCCCTGTTGTACGATCATATACATTACCTGAAGATGAGTAGGGCCATCAATCCGTACGGAGACGGTAAAGCTGCTTCCCGTATAGCTGAGGCGGTCATTTCAGGAAAAATCAGTGATGGCTACTACTTTGGAGGCGAATGTTGAATCCATACGAAAAAAGAATAGATCTGGTCAGGGACTATCTGGAGAGATTGGCCCTCGACCAGCGTGTTCTTGACTATTATGCCGGAAGATCCATTCTGGTGACAGGTGGCGCCGGCGCCATAGGTAGCAATTTGATAATAGCCCTTTCCCTGATGGTCGGAAAATCAGGGCGAGTCGTGGTACTGGACAATTTATCGGCCATAAAGGCAGCGAATCCATGGAATGTGACCCCGCTGTCCAATATTATGTTCGTCTTGGGGGATGTAAGAAGTGACGTAGACCTAAAGCGCGTGTTCAGAGAGGATCCTTCTGTTGTCTTCCATCTGGCGGCGTTTTTTGCAAACCAGAACTCGATAGATTATCCTGAAACTTCAGCCGAAGTTGATGTTCTTGGTCAGATAAGGCTTCTGGAATACTCCAGAATCTCAGGTGTGGACAAGTTCGTGTATGCTTCCAGTGGGTGTGCAATTTACGGGTCCTATCCTGAATTGCCGCTCAGGGAAGAATTCATTTCAATGCATCTGACAACGCCATATCAGATAAACAAGATGACCGGAGAGATGTATTGCAATTTTTACAATCATCACTACGGGTTGCCAACAATAAACTGTAGGTTTTTCAATTCTTACGGGCCCGGTGAGGTTCCTGGCCAATACCGCAACGTCATTCCCAATTTCATTTTCTGGGCCATGCAGGGGCGATCTCTTCCGATAACCGGAACAGGCGAAGAAACCAGGGATTTTACTTATGTGCTGGATCTGGTTCAGGGACTCATCAAAGCGGGCTATTATGCCGAGGCGGTAGGGGAAAACTTCAACCTGGGAGCGGGAAAGGAAGTAAAAATTCTGGATCTTGTTAACATGGTTAATGCCGCCACTAGTAACAAGGCGGACATAAAATTTATGGAACGCAGAAAATGGGACACAAAACCGCGACTGTTGGCCTCAATTGAAAAAGCTCAAAGACTGGCTGACTATAAGCCAATAGTAGAGTTCGACGAGGGACTGAGAAAAAACATTGAATGGTTCACAGACAATTGGGAAGAAATAAATCTTTGCGCAGATTTTCCTCCTGGAATGAGCAGCGCGGTCAGGGGAGCTGAAAGTATTTGTGGACCGACCAAATAGGGAATGGGTTTAGCAACCTCCACAACTAATCGTATTTTGCCCATATTTGTACTAAGTCAACGCGCTCAAACAAGGAGGTTAAGCAACGCAGGTAAATTTTTTTCAGCAACTCATACCTGTCCCCATTTTACTATCCTGTAAAACCCATCATCTATTCAGCCAGTTAAAGGCTGCCCGCCCGTATTCTTCCAAACTCCGCAAATCCAGTCAAAACTTAACGCGTTAATTAAAAACTTGATTTCTTACCTGTATGTGGTAAACATGAACTATTATTCTAGCTTTTGGCGGACCGTAAATGTGACGCCTACAAAGAAGTAATCAAACGTCAAAATTGGCTTTAATCGCAGGGGGCTGATACGGTTTAATTGGTAACTAATGGTTTGACCCTGCAGTTTCTGATGGTGGATTGTTTTTTGAAACCGTCTTAAGAGCCTGGTAGAGTGAATCAACGTATTGCCCAAGACGGCTGACTGAGCTGTTCTGTGGGCAGCAAAGGGTTCAACCTGAAACAATCGAGGGTACATTCCGGCCTTAAAAAAGTCCAGGATTGCCACTCCGTAGGTTTGCCTGGATTCCCGGGGGGGTAACGTGTCGGAATACGATCGTCCATCCAGCCCGGAATTGTTACAGGTAACCCTTTGCTTAATCGCAAGCTTTCAGTAACAGCATGAAGGCAATGGGCCCGAATATCATGTTTGCGCCCCACGCAGCTACTATGGGCGGCAAGTATCCTCCATGTCCGAGCGCCAGGAACATTGAGTGCGCTATCCAGTAACTAAACGCAATAACCAGGGACAACGCCAGCCCAAGGGCCAACCCTCCACGTCTTGGTCCAGCTCCCACAGGAAACGGAATACTCAACACTCCCATGATAAGGCAGACAACAGGGAAGGCGATCTTGTCATGCCAGTCCACAACGAAACGGGTAGGAGTCTGCCCTTCAGAGACCAAAGCGTCTATATGTGACCCGAGCTGAGACAGGTTCATCTCTTTTGTGGGGATTTCCGGCTGGTCAAAATCTTCGGGGGCCTTTTTGAGTGGACCAACCATGTTGGGCAATGATTCAACAACGTATCGTCCGTCCTTGTCCCTGAAAATACGGTTCACCCCGTAAAAAACCCAATGGTTGTCCCACCATTTTGCTTTGTCTGCGAAAAGTCGATCCACAAAATCGTAATTAGAGTCCCACCGAAGAACAGAAACCTGTTCAAGGACGTTGTGAACCTTATCGAACCTTTGAATTCTGGTGATGGAATCAGATGATCGCAGCCATATCTGGTCACTCGAAAAAAATGTCTTTTCAGCCTTGCCTGCAATCTGAACGTTTTGAATATGCTCGCTATATCTGTTGGACCAGGGAATGACCGTCTCATTTGCAATAAACATCAGGATACCGGCAAGTGCGCTAACCATCATGACTGGTTTGCCAATGCTCAAAGGGTCTATGCCTCCAGCCTGCATGGCGATCAGTTCTGAATTCTTGGCAAGCATGGAAAGCGACAGCATTCCCCCCAGAAGGATGGACATTGGAACCGCGAAGAAAAGATAACCCGGTATTTTTACCATGAAATACTTTAACATGAGCATTCCGGGCGGGTTATATTGAAAGTAGTATTTGATTTTGTCGGTCAGCTCAACCAATAGAAAAACGAAGATGAAACCCGTCAAACAGATGGTGAAAACCTTCAACAACTCAGCAATAATGTATTTGTCGATTACTTTCAAATTGAGGCTCGATTGTCTGAGGTCTCTACATCAGGTTTTGCCAATGGACCTGTTATTCAGTAACCACTCATTTTCCAGAAGATATCTGACCGTTCGCCTGATTCCATCTTCTATGGACACCTGCGGTTCAAAACCGGCGCTTCTGATTTTTGAGATGTCCAGATGAACGAACGGACTATCCCCTAGCCAACCTCTAACTCCACCGGTGAAACGGTAATCAACTTTTTTCAATCCCATCTCCTGAACTACAATGTCTGCCAAATCGACAACGTTCAGGTAATCTGAATGTCCCAGGTTTACGACATTCTTAAGGTCCGGCATGTTTTCCATGGCCATGAAGATTGCTTTCACTCCATCCTCGACGTGCAGGTATGATTTTTTCTGGTTTCCATCTCCAAGAATCTCTAGTTCCGTCGGATTTTTCTGCAGCTTCCTGATGAAATCGAACACCACGCCATGAGAATAACGCTCGCCAATCCATGATACAAACCGGAATGAAAAACTCTTGATTCCGAAGTATTCACAGTATGCCTGTATCATGGCCTCTGCGGCAAGTTTTGAAGCTCCGTAAACGGAAGTCTGCAGTGCAGCATATGATTCCGGGGTGGGGAAAACATCGGGCTCTCCATAAACAGTCGCTGAGCTTGTAAAGACAATCCGGGACGCTCCATTGATCCTCATGGCTTCAAGCACCCGGTGTGTGCCTATGATGTTCTGTTCAAGGTCTACCCTCGTATTTGATTTGCCTCCTCTAACATCAGCGTTGGCCGCCAGGTGAAAGACCGAATCAACACCTCTCATTGCAGCCTTCAGACAATCTTCATCGAGCAGTTCGCCTTCCACCAGTGTAATCCGATTGTCACTCAACAAGGTTTCCAGATGCCTTCTAAACCCGGTTGAAAGGTTGTCATACACAATGACCTGGTTGTCTCGACGAACAAGTTCGTCCACCAGATGGCTTCCTATAAAGCCGGCTCCACCGGTTACAAGAGTTCTCATATTTCCTGCTTCTCAGCCTGCTTTTCGAGTCAGGCTTTCAGATTCGACTATTCTGTCAATTATGTACAAAGGCCTGTCTCTGGTTTCCTCGTAAGTTCTCAAAAGGTATTCTCCGAGAATTCCCATGGATGTGACGCAGATTCCCGTGCAAAATATGACCAGCAGAGACATGAAAATCGTCGGCCATGCCGGAGAAAATCCGTTCCACCATGAGCCGGCGCCCCACAAAATAGACAAAAGTAATGAGATCCCTATCAATGACACTCCCAACACAAAAATCAGTCTCAATGGCGCTCTCGAAAAGGGCACTATTCCATCCAGAGCTATGTTCAATGCGCCCATGAGAGATATCTGAGTCTTGCCTGTAAGTCTGGGGTCCCTGTCAAAAAGGATCAGTTTCGTCTGGAAACCCACAAATGCGTTTATACCTCGCAGAAAACCATGCCTTTCACGGATTCTACAGATTTCTTTTACGACACGAGAATCGATCAGGCGAAAATCACCTGTATTCCTGGGTACTTTAACATCAGAGAACTTATCCAGAATCCAGTAAAACAGTTCGGCAAATTTAAGGTAAAAGAAATTTTCTCCTCTTCTTGAGGTTCGTTGAGCAATTACGACTTTGGCTCCCCTTCGCCATTCGTCAACCATAGTCTGTATCAGTTCCGGGGGGTCCTGCAGATCGGCGTCAATGACTATGCAGCAATCGCCTGTGGCATGATCGAGACCGGCTAACAGGGACAAGGGCTTGCCGATTCTTCTGGAGAATGTTACCAATCTTATTGGAAAACCTTTTCGGATAAGTTCCGTGATTCTGAATTCGGTTTCATCGGGGCTCGGGTCCATGGCAAAAATAAGTTCCCAGTCGACATCCAGTGTGTCAAAGATGGCGCCCAGACGCATAGCAAGGGGCTCAACATTGTTTTCTTCCCTGTAAATGGGCACAACCACACTAATCAAGGCTTTTGGCTCAAACTCTTGTTTCTGCAAAACTCCACGCTCCGGTGAGACTTCTGAAATGCGTATTTTCTGAGTAACATTTCCAAAAATATGGTCAAAAATAGTTCAAAATCTATCCAAGAAAGTATATTGAAGCCATACGGACTCGCAACTCGTAACAGAACAGGCCTTATTCTTCAAGGAAAAACACTATCTGTCAGTTTTGAGTCGCTCTTGGCTTCCATTTTGTCAAATGGCGCCGTATAATGCTGTTATTATTTTCAAAGCGTCTGATTCTACAGCGCATCGACTTAAGTCTGGTCAGCAGACTGATGGTTTCATTTTTGTTTTGAAAGAGGAGTTATGACAAGCATTCACGTTGAAGATCTAAGCGAAATAAGAAAGAAGCTCACTTTTGAGATTCATGAAAGTAAAGTGGATGAGCTGATAGACGCTCAATACAAAGACCTCAAGAAGAACCTTCAAATCAGGGGTTTTCGAAGAGGCAAGGTGCCCATGGACATGATCAAATCCCTTTACAAGGAGCAGGTTCACGGGGACGCCGCACGTAGAATAGTTGAGGAGACATTCGAGTTGGGTTTGGATGAGCAAAAGATTAAACCTATCAGTGTCATAAGCTTGGATCCGGAGACGGTTGAATACGGAAAGCCATTCAAGTACGTGGCTGAGGTGGAGGTTACCCCACCGATAGTGGTAAAGGACTATGCCGGACTTAACCTAAACAAGACCGTCCGCGAAGTGAAAGACATGGACGTAGTCACCCGGATGGACGCCATACGTGAGCGCCATTCTAAACTCGCGCCGATTCCAGAGACTCGAGGGGTCACCATGGGTGACATACTCACAGTAGATATAAACGCCGACATTGAGGGAGAAAAAGTAGATTCACTCACCGTTACGGATTACCATCTGGAAATGGGTAGAAACTTTTATTTACCGGAATTTGATGCAAAAATCGAGGGTATCAAGGTCATGGAACCTGTTCAAATGACCCACACCCTGCCTGATAATTTTCCGAGAAAAGAGTTGGCCGGTAAAACGGTTAATTTTCTGGTGACCGTGAGTGACGCAAAAGTAAAGACCATCCCCGAGCTCAATGACGAATTTGCCAAAGACCTGGGTGATTATACATCAATAGACGACCTCAGGGAAAAAGTCCGGGAAGACATGGCCAACGCTTATGCAGCCGATTCAAAGAACGCCATCAGAAAACAGATGATGGAACAACTGGTGGAGAGTAATCCCTTCGAGGCGCCAACTACCTTGGTCGAACAACGAATCGATGACATGATCAGGGAATCGCTGCAGTCTCTTCAGGCACAGGGCATAGACCTCAAAAGATTTCCCATGCCTACCGAGGACCAGAGAAATCAATTACGTCCCGTAGCCTTGCAGAACGTGAAGGCAGGTATCATACTTAAAGCTATAGGGGACCAGGAAGCGTTAGAAGTCTCTTCAGAGGAAATAGACGCAGAAGTTGAGAAGAGGGCGGCGCTGATAGGAGTGCCGGTAGATTTCCTCAGGGATCACATGGAAAACAACAACATGATGGAGAACTTCAGTTATTCAATACTTGAAGATAAAGTGTACAATCTTATGGAAGAGCGCGCAAATGTGACGGAGACTGC
>CAYNZA010000139.1:0-7480 GCA_964401595.1 uncultured Desulfomonile sp. | reverse complement strand
TAGAATTGTGGCTTGGCACATGGCCATATGTAAAAACAAAATCATAGTCCTGGCCGGTCCGACGGCCTCCGGAAAAACTGCACTCGCTATAAGACTGGCCACTCTGTTCAACGGAGAGATTGTTTCCGCTGATTCGATCCAGATCTACAGAGGCATGGACATCGGTTCGGCTAAACCTACCGAAGCCGAAAAAGCGCGTATTTACCATCACATGATTGACATACGTGATCCGAATGAAGATTATTCAGTTGGAGATTATGTAAGAGAAGCACGTTCAGTTATTGAAACACTGATTGCAAAAGGGGTCCTTCCTTTTGTGGCTGGGGGAACAGGACTTTATATCAGGGGTCTATTGGGTGGAATGGTCGATCTTCCTCCTTCAGACCCGGTTCTGAGAGCAGCTTTATTTGAAGAGATCCAGAAATCAGGTCAGAGCGCGTTATACGACAAACTTTACAGGATAGACCATGAAAGCGCTTTGAGGATCGGAGCGCACAATGCCTCTCGCATCGTCAGGGCGCTTGAAATCTTTGAGCTTACCGGCAAGCGGATGTCCGATCTCATCCATGAGCATGTTTTTAGTGATCGACCTTATGACGCGTTGTTCCTGTGCATTACTCCAGTTAGAGAAGTTTTATATGAACGCATTGATAATCGTGTAGAAAATATGTTAAACACTGGATTGTTACAGGAAGTTACTAACCTGAGAAGCATGGGTTACAGCTCTGGGTTGAAATCGATGCAATCCTTGGGCTACCGTCACGCTGCGATGATTCTTGACGGAGAGGCGGACGCAGGCGAGGCCGCCCGTTTAATGAAGAGAGACACCCGACACTATGCCAAGAGACAACTCACTTGGTTCAGGTCGGAATCAGACGCTAAGTGGTTTGATCCTTTTAATATCTCGACTATCGAGGTTTGTATTGAAAATTTTCTCGGTCAGGAGCTTTGAGACCGGGATTTTCTCCCTGTCATGCCGGGTGATCCGATCAAACGGTTCTGATTTGGGATTATGCGCATGGGGGCGCTCAAAATGCCTAAAACACATTTTAACATTCAGGATCAATTTCTTAATCAAGTCCGAAAGGCCAGGATAGAAATTGAGGCAGTTTTAACCTCTGGCAGTTCCATCAAAGGGTACGTTCGCAGTTTTGACAGTTTCTGCATCATTGTTGAAGATTCGGAAGACACAAAATTGGTCTACAAGCATGCTCTCAGCATGATCAAGCCGGCAGAGGCCGGAGTAAAGATACCGGGCCTCGTTTAACGCGCCTGCTCTAAA
Source organism: uncultured Desulfomonile sp. (assembly GCA_964401595.1). GTDB lineage: Bacteria > Desulfobacterota > Desulfomonilia > Desulfomonilales > Desulfomonilaceae > CAITZA01. The sequence continues at coordinate 6,198 of CAYNZA010000139.1, read as the reverse complement.
TCAAGGTGAATTCTTTACAGTTGAATCACCGGCTCCAAAAACTCAGGCAGGTCAGCTCGCAAAACTGACAAAAGTCATGCGAACACATGGCTTTTGTCCTGAATCTCATTTTAAGAAACCATTCCCACTGATGTCAGCCGGTACTGCGCTGAGTTAACATATAAGGAGCCAAGAGTCGGTTTCCTGCGGCAACCTCAAGAAATTGGGGCTCAACATCAGGGGGTGATCTGTAGTTGCTGGTTTCCAGGAAGGGTTTGAGTGTGAAACCTATGGCCTTTGATCGTGAAACTCCCAGACAAATCGTCGTAACACCCACAAAAAGTGTCGGTATATCAATTTTACTTACGGTTTTTTTTGGTCCGCTGGGAATGTTTTACTCCACAATAACAGGGGCCATAATAATGATCATAGTATCGGGAATTGTCGGACTGCTGACTCTGGGTTACGGGCTTGCCATAACCCACCCCATCTGCGTAGTGTGGGGAGCATTGGCCGCGCACTCCTACAACAAAAAGCTTCTAGGTGGTTTGAGATTGCCCTGAAACTGAATCGTGCCCCCAAGCATCGCAGACAGGTTTCACGGAAAACTGACTGCCGAAACACGTGGCCCCCTATTATAGCCATTTGAATACGCCAGGGTTTTTGATCTTGTACAGGGAACAATAGGTCTTTTTGATTTAGAAAAAAAGGGAGTCAGCGATCGCTAACTCCCTTTTTTTGTCATCTATTTACGAGCGCCGGCGATTGTTACCAGCGTGATCCACGGTTTCTGTCGTCACGACGACCACCGCCACCGCCACCACCGGCGTTTTTGGGTTTTGCTTCATTGACCTTCAAAGCGCGTCCGCCAAGATCTTTTGAGTCAAGTTCCTGAACAGCGCGTAGGCCTTCTTCACGATTTGTCATTTCGACAAAACCAAAGCCTCGGGATCTTCCCGTGAACTGGTCAGATATGATTTTGACGGTGTCAACTTCGCCATACTGGGAAAACAGGTTGCGAAGATCTCCTTCGGTTGAATTGAAGGATAAATTTCCGACGTAAATGTTAAAGCTCATTTTGTAGCTCCTTTTTTGGAAAAACGCCCAACACGAACGTGTGACAGCGCATCTGGGTTGATAGATAACGGGGTTGATTGGACGGGGATAGTTAGACGGGAAATTCGGCTAAATCCACGGCACAGGTACCACGCACCAACTTCTTAAACCTCGCATAATCACCTGTCACCACGTTTGGATGGAACAACCGGAGCAATACAAGCTGAGGTTCGATCAATAGCATACACCAACGGGCGGGGATAAGCAAGAGAAATACTCATTTTTTGAGGAATGCCATACTTGCCGGATGTTTCAGCATGATAACTCTAGCGACAAAAGTCATCCCATTTCTGGAAATCAAAAAAGGACGCCAATTCATTGAATCGACGCCCTGACTCATCAAATCAGTTTGTTGTTATTAATTTCCCGGGTCATAAGCGGCGGAGCCCGAATCTACACAATCGGCCAAATCTTCTTTGGAAGCTTTTTTCGGGTCTTTCAATGAACTCAGATTGCAAATGAATTCATTGCCTTCTTTGTCTTTCACCCAAACCAATGGATCCGACGGTTTTGTTGGCGCTGCCATAGCATAACTCCTTTTAGATAGTAATATTTCCGGGAAACCGGATATGTTGGGCAATCAGGTCGCAAGACAAAACTGTCCGCGGCGCGACCTTTAAAAATTACCCCCAACAACTAGCAAGCAAAATAGTCATTAGGAAATACTAACAAGACTTTAGGATTAAAACAACGAAAAGCCCCCAATATGCTAAAATACTACAGAATTTTATAATGACTCACCCTTATCAAGATAATGACAGAATCACGGCGTGTCAATGCGATTACAGATTCGAATCAAAAATAATTTTGCCATGGAAAACATGTCTATGCCCAGGAACAAGCCAGGATTGTTTGACTGACACACGACAGCATTAAAAAATGTCTCCCCAGGAAAACAATCTGACACGAATTCCTGCATTCATTGTTTAAAGTTTTGGCCAATGGACCACAAACAATCGGGAATAAGGTTCAAAGGCGAAAAGTCATCGTTTTAGCAGTCGTTCCAAAGTGGAGTATAACAGCTCCGTGTCCAGAGGTTTCAGCAGATAGGCGTCACATCCGGATTCCAGGGCTTTATTTTCATAATCCTTCATCGCATGCGCTGTCATGGCTACGACCGGTGTTTGAGCTGTGGTGGGATTGTTTTTGAGCATCCTGGTGGCGGTAAGCCCATCCATTCCCGGCAAGGAAATATCCATAAGAACGAGAGCCGGTCTTTCCGATTCTACTTTCTTAATAGCCTCTTCAGCGGAAATCGTCTGTATTACCCCAAATCCTCGGGTTTCCAGCAAGTCGCTAATGAGTCGCATGTTGGATTCGTTGTCTTCAACGACAAGCACTTCCAGATGTACGTCATTGTCGTGCAGATTAATTTGATCGCCTTTTAGGGTCAAAATAGATGACCTGTCTTCATTCAGGCCACGGTCACTACACTCAGCGACGATGAAAGGGAGGGTAACAATAAAAACGCTGCCCAGGTTTTCACCTTTACTTTCAACACTGACATTCCCGCCATGGAGTTGAACCAGCTTTTGCACAAGCGCCAGGCCTAACCCGGCCCCTTGTTCGTTTCTGGACAATGAGGAATCGATCTGCTCAAAAGGATGAAATATTTTCTCCTGATCCCCGGATTTCAAACCTATGCCTGTGTCAGAGACCGTTATTTTCAGCAAGTCATCAGTTTTTCGAACGTCAAGTTGGACTGCCCCACCGAATGGAGTAAATTTGACTGCATTTGAAAGGAGGTTCATCACAATCTGTTTCAGGCGGACTTCATCGACTAAAATTGTTTGATGGAGCAGCTCATTCTCAATGGAAAAGCCGGTTTTGACCCCTTTTTTATGCGCCGTTTCTCCGATCATGGAAAGGCACTGGCTGAACACCCTGTTTAAATCCACCGGAACCGGGTTAATTTCAATTTTTCGGGACTCTACCTTCGAGAGGTCCAAGATGTCGTTAATTAAATCAAGTAGATGTCGTCCGGCTGATGAAATTTCCCCGATATATCCCAATTGTTTTTCATTCAGAGTCCCGAAGAACTGGTCTGCCAACAGGTCTGAAAAACCAATGATGGCGGTTAGTGGGGAGCGCAGTTCGTGACTCATATTGGTTAGGAACTCACTTTTGGCCGCGCTGGCCATCTCAGCCTGCATGCGGTAGTCCGAGGCTTCGGAGAGAGCTTCTTGAAGCTTCTTTTGATGCCGTTGCAATTCGAGTTCAGCCCGCCGCCGCTCCATGATTTCAGTTTGAAGTTTTTCATTGGCTTTTACGAGATTTTCCGTTCGATCTCTTACCCTGGTTTCCAGATCGTTTCGAGCCTCTATTAAGGCTTCCTGAGCCTTTTTGCGCTCGGTAATATCCCGATACAGCGAGACAATCTGGGTGGATCCCTCAATCGTCAAGCTAGTGCCGTTAATCTCTACCGGTGTGATTTTACCATGACCGTCGATGTAATCTATCTCGAGTTCCCGGATGTATCCATCGTCAATACAATGTTTTAACTGAGAGGAGTTGAGCGCCCGATGGTGTTCCGCAGTCCATTCCAGTACATTTCTGTCAATGATTTCTTCGAGCTTTTCATGTCCGGAAAGGGTCACGTACCTGCTGTTTGCGTCTTTGACATTGCCCTTGGAGTCGAGGATTGAATAGCCGGTGTCGGTTGTTTCAATTAGAGCCCTGTACTTCTCTTCGCTTTGCCGGAGCACATCTTCGGCGCGTTTGCGATCTGTGAAGTCTTTGACCATGATCAGGGAATGTTGGATCCCGTTAAGTTCAAACACACTGGCCGACACAAGCCCATATCTTGTTTTACCACTCTTGCTGCGAGCCGAGCTGGGGACACTATCGACCATTCCGGAGCGCAACAGTTCCCCGATAATGAATTCTCTCTGTTTTGGGTCTTCCCATATGTTCAAATCAGATGCCGATCTTCCAATCACTTCGTCGGCTTCATATTCTAAAGTTCTGGTAAATCCTCTATTAATCTGTAAGATGACCCCATCTTCCAGCCGGGAGATAGCCGCAGCGTCAGGGCTTAACATGAACGCCTTGAAAAACCTCTCCTCGCTCTCTTTTAGAGCGTCCTGCGCATTCTTTCGGTCGGAAACATCTCTAGTCACCCCCTGAAAACCAATTAATTTACCGGAAGCGTCAAAAAATGCAGTTGTGACAACTTCAGTCCAAACAATAGTTCCGTCTTTTCGGATCTGCTCTACTTGGGAAAATTCCGAATCAAATACACCGTATTCCTCTATCTGCGCCATGACCCTCGAATAACGCTCCAGAACAAGCTCCCTGCTCTCAGGCGTCAGCAAATCCGTCAGACGTTTCCCCACAACCTCTCTAGGCTCATATTGCAGAAGTCTTCTTACGGATGATGTCACATAGGTCAGGGTGAGGTCCACGGACGCCTGCCAAATGACGTCCCTGATGTTTTCAGTTATGAGGCGGTATTTTTCCTCACATGCCACCAACTCCTTTTCGAGGGATTTTGGCAAAATCCTTTTTCCAGTTTTTTTGTTCGCTTCTGCTAATGACATTTTCTGGAAACTCTCTCGAGTTCATGAGTCGAAACTGAGTCCACTACCTGACGGGTAAGGAATACCATATTCCTGAAAGACCATTCGAGACATCAACACAGGTATCGTTAATTATGTGCCCTTTGATGACATAATACAACAGATGTAAGCCAGGCGCCAGATTTTGCGGGGCGATCCGTTTTCATCGATACAATGCCAGATTGGCAACGGCTACCGTAAAGAACTACTCAACGATATGTTTTTTGGAGTCGATGGAGGCGAGTTTATTCCGGTCTTCGGCCGTTTTGGATGTGGTAATCGACCTTGCTCAACATGATGGAGGCAACAGGAGCAATTGCTCTCCGACCCTTACCGGGAATCAATCTTTGTCTGGATGGTCCCGATCAGTAAATGAAGTTGACTGTAAAAATTCTGATCGACAGCCCAATTCTCGCCATATCAGCAATTCGACCATGTTGCTGAGACTCTTATATTCTGGATTTATATCGGCGTATGCTTCCGCTGCTTCATGAAGACGCTTGCTCAGGATTATCCCACATATACGACTGTCCGCATGGTCGAAGTCAATCATCTGGTTTCTGGTTGCGCTGATCAGCGTACACCAGTTCATGAGCTGTCTTGACTGGTCAATGTGATCCGGGCACAATGTTTGAGGAAAATGCTCTTTGTTTTTCATGTTTGGACACTTCCCGCATGGATTCAATATTCGTCGCTAATATTTTAAACATTGTCTGTTCTTGATGTCAGACCGAATAGGCGGCTATCTTTTTTTCATAACAGAAGGTTCTGTCGTAATAGACATAACCTGTTTCGAGGCAATTTGCCAAACTTTTTTGTGATGTGGTTGCAAATTCTTCGGAAGCCACAGACATCAATCAGTTGCAGAAAACCAATATCCGCGCTTCACGCTCGAATTCAAAAATTCTGAAATCGAGAAACTATAGTGGTGTATGCTGTGACAAAAAATAGTAATATCATTCAACGCCGCAAAGACCCTGGCAATGGACATTCTCGGGATGATATCCCAGATAGAGAATCAAACTGGACAGAAAATTTTGACGGTGAGGGAAATCCAGGAGTCAATTACAGGACGGACGCGTGGCTTTGGCCAGTAGAAGATTCCCGTCTGGTTCCCGGAACTCAGGTGTATGTGTTCTGTGTTTGAATTACAGGTAATGATATAACTCATTCAGTTTGAGCATATCCAGATAACAGCTTCACACCTCGTGATTCGCTTTTTGGCTCTCGCGTGTCGTCTGGACCAAGGAGTAAATTGGAGGGGTTACTGGGTTACTTCAAAAACATGTTCACGAAAAATTAGACGAAAACGCAAAATTGCCAAAAGGTATAAAAACTTTTTTCTAGTTGGGACTCGGGCATGTGTAAGTGGAGAATATCGACACAAAAAGCATCGGCAATGTCAGAAATGAGCCACCTCGTCAAAACTTGACCATTTTGAAAAAGCTGTGCGTATGATTGGTCTAATCTTTGCCGTAAACTATTGAGATGGTTGGTACCCCCGGCAGGAATCGAACCTGCGACCTGCGGATTAGGAATCCGTCGC
>CAYNZA010000138.1:0-7537 GCA_964401595.1 uncultured Desulfomonile sp. | reverse complement strand
CTGGCGTAAATCGAGTTCACTTCGAGGCTGGCCGCCAACTGCTCACCGGATCTGTCCAGAATCATTCCTCGTCTGGATTCAAGGGTAATGACACGGGTTCGTTGCTTCTCCGCCTTTTTCTGGAGGGTTTCCGATTCTGTGACAGTGAGCCTGTAAGCTCTCAGAATCAACATGGAAGCGCCGACGGCGAACACTATCGCCACGGTGATGATTCGAAACGCCACCCAGTTGATCGGCTTCTTGTCACGGGACATGTATGACCCTGCCTATTGCGGGGAAGCGCAATCCCTGACGAACAGCCTTTTTTTCCAACTCCTGTGGTGACTCCAGGCTTGCTATTTCCAGCAGCAATTCTCGCTTCCTGTTCTTGAGTTCCTTATTCCTGGTCTCAAGCGTTGAAATCTCGTAGCCTACCTGTACGATCTTCATGCGGTTCCAGACATGGAAAAACCCTATGAATAAGGCCACAATCAAGGCGCTCACGCCCAGAAAAGCCGCTGCGCGCCTCAAACCGTGGGACAATCGGAAAAAAGCGTGGTATGAGCGTTTCGTGTTTTCCAGCGCTGAGCCCATCTTAATGAAATATTCCCGTCCCAGAATCCATGTTTTGTCAAAAACGGTCAGGCAATCGCCTCTAGCGCTCTCAATCTGGCTGATCTGGCCCTTGGATTTGATCTCGCCTCTTCATTGGTTGGTCTGACCGGTTTGGGTGTTACGATTCTTAGTTTCTCAGACGATTTGGCTATCTCACGGAAAGCTATCTTGACAAGCCTGTCCTCCAGGGAATGGTATGAAACAACGCACAAACGTGCGCCCGATTTCAACAGACCGGGCAAGGTTTCAAGGGCGCTTTTCAGGTTGTCGAGTTCCCGGTTCACCATTATCCTGAGTCCCTGAAAGGTCCTGGTAGCCGGATGGATTTTCCCTCGACGTCCCGGAATTACCCTAACCGTTAAATCCGCCAGGTCCGAGGTAGTCTTCAGGGTCCGTTTCCTGGACGCTTCAACTATCGCTTTGGCGATCCGCGAGGCAAAGCGCTCTTCTCCATATTCTCTGAGGACTTTTTCAAGGTCCGAGACCCTGATGGTTTTAAGCATTTCCATGAGAGTTAGTCCCGATTCCGTGTCAAACCGCATGTCAAGCGGCCCCTCGAATCTGAAGCTGAATCCCCTCTCAGGGTCATCTATCTGGGTGGAAGAAAGACCTAAATCAAGCGCTATTCCGTCCACGGAGCTTACACCCAGACTGCCAAGCGCTTCGGGCGCCTCATGATAACCGCAATGGACCGGCCTGAAACGGTCTCCAAATTCCGAAAGCCGCATCGTAGCCACTTCTATCGCTGACTTGTCCACGTCAAAACCGTAAACTATACCAGTCGGAGACGATTTCATCAATATAGATAGGGAGTAGCCTCCATATCCTAAAGTGCCGTCTAGATATATGCCTCCGTCCGTCGGCTCTAGCAGTTCGATCACTTCATCCAGTAGCGCTGGCACATGCAAGGCTTTTCTCCCGGGGTTCCGACGTTTCCAGGGCAGTGAAGGGATCAGTCCATCGCCTCAGGCAAAGTCTGATTCAGCGGCGTTGAAAACTGCTCCCAAACAGGAACATTTTTATTTTCACAAGGGTGTTCAGGCGCGTAAACTTTTAGGCGCGCGAGCATCCGTCAAAAAGAGATTATAGGCTCTGCAGGCGCTTGTCAAGCTATTTTTAGCTTGATATATACGCATGTTAAATGCTATAATTAAAGTTCTGATTTATATTTCTGAGCTTTTCTTGACTTCCTTTGGCAATGTCCGTGGTTCGATCTGATTCCAGGGCATCGTTGATAGTTAATTACATCTTGGGTATTGACTTGACGCATGATGTCCAAGTATACTCAGGAAATGCCGAAGTGGTGGAACTTGGTAGACACACCATCTTGAGGGGGTGGCGGGCGAAAGCTCGTGCCGGTTCGAGTCCGGCCTTCGGCACCAATAGACTCATAAAAGCCCGACCCTGCGTTGGGCTTTTTTATTGATCTTTGGATTTGTTCAGATAATGCAAGACACGGTTTTCAGGAGTTGATTACTGAAAGAAAGCCTTTAGACAGTCTTTTTGGCATGGATTGTCATGCGGGCCGTGAACAGCCAAGACCGATTGAGGGGACAAAATGACACAATTAATGAAACTGTTGAGTTGGAACGTCAATGGCATAAGGGCCGTCCAGAAGAAGGGCTTCCTGGAGTGGCTGCAGACTGAGTCACCGGATATTCTGTGCATACAGGAAACCAAAGCCTCTCCGGAACAGTTGTCAAAAGATATGCTTGAGCCTAACGGTTACAGGACTTACTGGAGTTCCGCCGAGAGGAAGGGCTATAGCGGCGTGTCGGTATTCAGTAAAACGGAGCCGAGGCTGGTTGAAACCGGTATGGGAAGACCGGAGTTTGACAGCGAAGGTCGGATAATTCGGCTGGATTATGGTTCATTTGAGTTGTTCAACATCTATTTCCCCAACGGCAAGAGCGGTAAAGAGCGGCTTGATTATAAGATGTCCTTTTATGACGCATTCCTGGATTGGATAGAAGGCATTCGGAAAAAGAACCCGAATATCATCTTTGTGGGAGACGTCAACACTGCGCACAACGAAATAGACCTGGCCAGGCCAAAGGAAAACTCGAAAGTCTCCGGGTTTCTTCCAATCGAGCGGGAGTGGATGGACAAAGCCGTCGCCGCAGGGTATTTGGACACTTTCAGAAAATTGAACGGGAATGTGGTTCAGTATAGCTGGTGGGACATGAAGAGCGGAGCCCGGCAACGAAATATCGGCTGGCGTATTGATTATGTGTTTGCAAGCTCCGAGATGGCTCCGTCAATTGAAAAAGCTTTTATCATGACCGATGTGATGGGCTCGGACCATTGCCCCGTCGGCATCGAATTTCAGACCGCCCAGTAATAGAGAGTTTCGTGCAAGTTCGATTTTTTCAAACGAGGCAGATCGCCCTGATTCTACCCTTAATTGACTCCTCAAAAGAAACAACCGAAAAATTGAGACATCACAAAAAAGGTTACAGACCCGGTCTGTGACCTTTGAACACTTGCCGTAGCGGGGGAGGATTTGACCCTCTATACCCATGGTGTGGTAATAAGAAGGCCCTTTTCAATGGTTACTACCGACAACAATGTCTTACTGGGACACCTTTCCGCAGTTTGAACAGATTTATGAATATCTAACAAATTCAGAAAATAAAACTAACACTTAGGGAGTATCGGATATAGAAGCCAGTTTTCAAGATTGGCATAGGTAAGGTTTTACCATTATTGGGTGCGGTTCGATCTTCAAAAATCATAAAGAACAGTTCCCAATCATACTGTTAGACAAGGGAAATGAGGAAAGGGAATGTCCATTTTTCATCACATCGGGCCAGAGCAAATACAACTGGAGACAGCCAAAACCCCCATGAATCCACGCGAGAAACACGAAAGTCAGTTACTTCAAGAGTTGCAGGAGATGTTTACTCCTTGCAGCGTGACAGAAATCTGTAACACCAGATGTGGGAGTGACTGGCATCGTTTCTGCGCACAGGGAGAATGCCTATATTTTCAGGCGATGTTAGAAGAATCTGACTCTAAACCTGAACTAACATTTGTAAACAATCTGCAACAGGACAACGCGGTTGAAACCTGGCAATTGAAGAATGCCAACGGTTTTTATGCTGTGTCCAAGGAACTTTTTGCAAAATTACCCGAGCAAAAACGATCAAGCCCCTGGCTGAATGAAGTCAAGTGAAATGCGGGAGTGAGTCTATGAATAAACAGGATCTCTTGTTTTCGATTGAGGCCTACTGTGACGAGTGCGCCGGATTCCAAGCATACGGGATGAAGTGTAAAAACACGTCGTGTTTACTCTGGCTGTTGAGATCAAGAAGAGTTTTTTGTCAGGAAATATCGTTTGAGCAGATCCTTCATCGAGTGAAACGATTCTGTGCAAAGTGTGCCAGTTCAGGACGGTCGAATTGTGAACAGAATTTCTGTCATTTCGCAATTATAAACTACAAGAAGGCGGGATGAGGAATGGCTATGACATAAACTCACTACAGTCATTTATGGAACAAAAGCAAAAATACAAGGGTAGGATGTTGAAAACAGTCAACTTTGTAGTAGATCGTGAGACAGCGACTTTTTACGATCCCGGAACATTCGCTCCATATGACAGTGAACATCCGGGAGACAATTCTCGTTATAAACTCATCAAGCAGCAGAGAAGAGCAATTCCCTCAAACACAGATGATTTGAAAATAGTGCACAACTTGAACAGGTTGGATCAGCTCACAATGAAGTTTGGTGACCCAGACCGGCACGATGAACTCCTTTGGGATGTCCAACAAGGAATAATGAAGAGACTGGATATTTGGCTGGCTCTCAGAGGAATTAACAGTAGCCGATGCAGCATAGTCAGATTCTCAGAAATCTATTTAACATTCATTTATGGGATAAAGCACGAAAGGCCGGTTACCCTGAAGAACGCATTAGGCCCCACCCTGTACGCGTTCATGTTCCACCATTTGTTCCGAGACGACTACGTAAATGACAGTGAAAGAACGCATTGTCCGTCAGCAATCCGGATGTTGTATCTTTTTTTGCACGAGAAATGTTATATGAGTGATTCGGACCAAAATATGTTGGCATTGATAGACAAGATTGAACCATGCTTTTTGCATCTACTCAGAGAGACGAACTGATACATCACAATGTTAGAAATTGATTCAGGCGTCAAAATATTTTACTCAAAAGTATAATATGTTGACAGGCTGATTCAAACCATTTCCTTAGCTCTTGGGAGAAGCGACTTTTCTCCCGTCAGAGCATGCATATCCACAGTTCGTGACCGACATTTGTTGTTGGATCAGGTTCGATTCTCTTTTATCAAACCGTCATCGATTTTAGAACAGGGAAAAAAACTCCAGCAAACAATTTGTCGCTGGAGATTGTTGTGGATCATGATCCGATATATGATGCTGATCACATTTTTTCAAATAAATTAAAATTACGCCCGGAAAAATGGCCAAAAGGGCGGAGGAGCATTGAGCTTGAGCTCAAGGTCCTCACAGGTTCCTTCGATATTTTCGGGTTTAGGAGGAAGAGTGATATTAATTTCACCCCGTTTTCCTTCAAGCATGTTAATTTTTAGATCTTCCGGAAATTCTATGCCATTTTCTTTGAGAATCAGTTTCGGATCGTTGAGGAGTCGCCGTCTGAATTTTTCATCCAGCCAGGACATAGAGATGATCTTTGCCCACTGTTTTTCCTTACCCTTGAACACATGTTCCATTCGAAAATCCTTCTGGCCTGAATTGTGGCTTTGGATCACCAGTCAGCGCTGATAGCTTAAGCCCCGATCCAGCAGTTGATAGTTATTTTAGATTAGACAACGCTGATTTGGCCTTTTGAACCGGGTTCGGAATTTAGCTCCCGCTCCGGAGATGTTGATTTGAAAGACTTTTGCTCTATTGGTCTGCCGAGTGCCGGAGCAAACACTGATCAAGCACAAAGACCTACAGGCCAAGAGGCTTAATCGTCGAAGGTTCATTGAGTTCCGCCTCATTAACTAGCTGAATTCGCCTCTGACGTATTCCTTGGTCAACTGTGCTCTGGGGGCTTCGAAAATCTGTTTGGTCACGCCATATTCCACAAGGTAACCTGTTCGTCCGCCCTGGGATATGTCCACAGCCAAAAAAGCGCAGATATCGGCTACCCGCATGGCCTGCTGCATATTGTGTGTAACAATGGCGATGGTATATTTTTCTTTTAATTCGAGCATCAGTTGTTCGATTGTCCTTGTAGCGATAGGATCCAAAGCCGAGCAGGGCTCATCCATCAACAGGACGGTCGGTTCGGTAGCTATAGCTCTGGCAATACAAAGCCTTTGCTGCTGACCGCCGGACAATGAGAGGCCATTGTTTTTTAATTTATCCTTGACTTCATTCCAAAGACCGGCACGTTCCAAGGCTATTTGGACGCTCTGGTCCATGTCTCCCTTGAAGCGATTCAGTCGCAGACCAAACGCAACGTTTTCATAAATGCTCATGGAGAAGGGATTTGGTTGTTGAAATACCATACCTATATGTCTTCTAACGGCCACAGGATCTACATCAGAAGCGTAAATATCTTGTCCCCGAAACAATATGTGCCCCTTGAAACGGAAGGTTCTGATGAGGTCATTCATTCGGTTCAAACTTCGCAGGACCGTACTTTTTCCGCAACCGGACGGGCCTATGAAACCAGTGATCTGTTTGGGTTCTATAGGGATACAGGTGTCTCTAACGGCCAGAAAGTCGCCATAATAAAGTTCATCAATCCTGCAATCAATTGCAGGATTGGAGTCTGTTAAATGTTGGTAACTGTCTTTAATTTTGAATTCTGCAACGGCAAACATAAGCCTTCTCCTAAAATTTTTTGACACTAATTGCTCTACTTACCAAGTTGAGGAGCAGAACAATGAATACAAGTACCAGAGAAGCTGCCCACGCCAATTCAATTTGGTTTTCAAAAGGCATGCCGGAAAAATTGTAAATCAGTACGGCAAGCGAGGCAGTGGGCTGCATCAAATGAGCGGAACCGCTATGAAATAACCAGAAATTGCTGAACAAAGCGGTGAACAGTAGTGGAGCGGTCTCGCCCGCGGCTCTGGCAACCGCTAGTATGACTCCCGTGATCATGCCGGGCATGGCAGTAGGTAAGACTACCTTACACACGACCTGAGTTTTCGTGCATCCCATTCCCACCGCAGCGTCCTTCATGATTCTTGGAACCATTTTCATGGATTCCTCGGCAGTAAGGATGACAGTTGGAACCATCAATAAAGCCAAGGCAATTCCTCCGGCAGGGGCCGAATATGTTCCTGTTGTGAGAACTACGGCGGCATACGCAAAAACCCCAGCCAGAATTGATGGCAAGCCTGTCAGTGTCTTGGCGCAAAACCGGGTTATTTCTGAGATTTTGCTATAGGGACCAAATTCAGCCAGGAACACTGCCGCCATTATTCCAGCAGGAATGCTTATAATTGAAGCAATGCCAACCATCACTACAGTGCCAAGTATTGCGTTCCCAAAACCACCGCCGAGTTCAAATGCAGTCGGAGGTAATTCGGTAAGCAGGGACAGGCTGAGTTTTGACCCACCTCTCAGCACTAACATGATCAGGACGGAAAACAGGGGAACACAAGCAAGAATAGCGGCCACCCACGCACCAAAACTCAAGATCGTATTGACCAGCGACCGTCTGTTGAACATCGATCGTTTCAAATTCGGAATTTCAAATGCGTCCGTAGAGCACGCTTGGTTGGATTGAACCTGACTCATTAATTCGAACCTCTGGAGGAATTAGCGTAGTTGATGATGACCTGACCTACCACGTTCACCAAAAGAGTAATGATGAGCAGGATTATGGCGGCATACATCAGGACCTGGGTTTCAGTTTTCCCCGCTTCGGGGAAATTCAGCGCCAGAAGCGCAGCCAAGGTGTTCGCGGGGGAAAACAGTGAAAGTGAAATCTGATT
>CAYNZA010000137.1:0-7677 GCA_964401595.1 uncultured Desulfomonile sp. | reverse complement strand
GAACGGGTTCTGAAACGGCCTAAGCGGGTAATTCTTGTGTCATCCTGTATATTTTTTTTGTCGCTCATGGTCGGATCCCAATTCGCTTTCGAACTGACACCTGCCTTGAATGTTGGCGAGTTTGCCATCAAGATCGAACTTCCTCCCAATAGTGGAGTAGATGAACTGGGGAAAATAGTTGACGCTGTCGAGGGCTGGATAAAAAACAGGCCTGAGGTGGAATCATTCACCACGGTAGGCGGAGTGGAACAATCTACCGGAGGAACAGACCCCGCACAACTGTCCGGGAAACCAAATCAGGCCAAGATTACCGTTAAGATAAAACGGGATTCCCCTCATTTTTTTGATCCTTCAAAATTGTTGGAGGGCATTCGCAATCATGCATTGTCGTTGGCCGATGCCAAGATTGACTTTGTTTTCCGCCAAGGGCCTTTGTCAAGGATACTTGGTGGTTCAGAGATTCCAGAACTTATTAGGATATTTGGAAATAATCTGGAACAGCTCAAAATAGTCTGTGAGAACTCTCAGAACATTCTGGCCCGGTCACAACAGTTAAGGGATGTTAGAGTGGATGGCTCTTCCATGACCCGGCAGATTCAGGTTAAGGTCGATAGAAACAAGGCTGCAAGCAGAGGGATATCTGTTGAGGATGTTGGCAAGACTGTTCGTGCTGGAATAGAGGGGAAAACAGTTGGGAAATTTGTTGAAGCTGATCAGGAGTGCGACATCAGGATCAGATTAAACGAAAAAGACCGTCGCAATATTGAGGATCTCAGGCATGTCCCGATTCTGTCTTCCAAGGATGAAATGTCGCTTCTGGGAAGTTTCTCCGAGTTTATCTCCCGGGATGGGCCACGAGAGATCATAAGAAATGATCGTCGCCGTTCAGCATCTATCCACGCTAATCCGAGTGGTCTTTCCTTGAGTGGAGCTGAAGCAAAAGCAAGAGCGTTGTTAAGGGCCGTCAATCTCCCAGGCGATTTTCAGATTGGCGCTGGAAGTGACCGGTCGGAACTGGTCTCATCATTTGGGACATTGACCAGCGTGATTTTGCTATCCGCATTACTGGTTTACGTAACGCTGGTAGTTCAGTTTGAGTCGTTTGTGTGGCCACTGGTCGTTTTTGCAGCCATTCCGGTGACTCTTGTCGGTCCGACTGTGGCAGGCATATTTTCAGGCTGGGCAATGAATATCCTCAACCTAGTCGGAATGGTCACGTTAATCGGTATTGTGGCAAACAACTCAATTCTGATAGTGGCTTTTGTAAATTCCTTGCGAGCAAAGGGGTTGGACGCCTATTCCGCCATTCTCAGCGGTTGCTCCACCAGACTCAGGCCAATACTGATGACATCGGCTACCACTATATGCGGGGCGCTGCCGCTGTGTCTCGATTTCAGTGGAGCAGCCCCGCTTAATAGACCTCTAGCGATTACCGTGGTTTCAGGGTTGGTCGCTTCGAGTTTGTTCACTCTGATTCTTGTTCCTGCCGTTTACCTAGTTGTCTCGAAAACCCAATTCGGTAAAATCGGCGTTGTCAGGTAAAAGGAGCCATTGAAGACTCTAACTGCAATTTTGCTTGATCGTCCCATAGGTGTTCTATCAGTCAGCGCTCTGATAATGATCCTCGGTCTGATCTCGATTTCCGGAACACCTGTAAATCTCTTTGCCAAGGGGCAAGCGCCATCGCTTTCCATAGTGACAAATCTTCCTGACACCAATCCCCAGGAAATGGAGACACTGGTAACAAGGAAGATTGAGGAAGCAGTCGGCGACGTTATGGGACGAAAGAGGACGCATTCAATCTCGCGCTCCGGCGAATCGATAGTAACCCTGGAATTTCATCATGGCGCCGATATATCAGAGGCGTCTCAGGAGGTTAGGGGACGCCTGAGAAGACTCTGGAGGACACTCCCTGAGGATACACGCTTTCCGGTTATTAACAGGGGAAACCCACAGGACGCTCCCATACTGGTTTTGGCTGTGACATCCAGGGATGGTCTGTCCTCTGCCGCTGAATGGGCCCGTAATCATCTCAAGCCTGAGTTGAGCAGAATTAATGGAGTAGCCTCTGTTCGTATAGCGGGAGCGCCTGAGAGGGAAATCATAGTTGAATGCGAACCGGCCAAACTCCTGGCGCTCAACATGACGACCCAGGCAGTTGCCACTGCTTTGAGTAAAGGTTTCAAAGAGACACCTGGCGGCGCTATGACACTTGAGGGAAGCAGACTCTCTATCAGGACAGCAATGCCTGAAAAGACGCCCGACGGAGTGACAAGGCAGCCGATCATGGTCACTCAGCATGGCTCTGTGATTACGGTTGGCGATGTGGCGCAAGTCAGTTTCAAGGACCAGGATCCCAACGAGATTACTCGTTTCAACGGACAGCCATTGGTAGTGGCGGCGGTTTTCAAGTCCTCGAATCAGGATCTCCGTTCAATCTGGCTGGATTTCAAGGATTGGCTCGAACGCAGAGACATCTCATCAGGGTCTCCGTCCGTGAGCGTTATATTCAATCAGGCCCAGGAACTGGAGACATCCCTGGAAAGACTCCTGAAGATACTTCCATTGACTCTCTTGGGAACAGCATTGGTAATCCTGGTTTTTCTCGGTGGACCGACACCGAGTATGACCATTCTCGCCGCAGCCCCGTTCGCTCTGATGAGCGCCATTCTAGTGCTCCAAATTGCAGGAGCGCATCTGGATGTGATGTCCATAGCCGGTCTGATCATGGGTTTTGGGGTATTTGTGGACCATTCGATTGTTGTGACAGAATCCATCTTCAGGAGAATGGAGGCTGGTGAGCCAAGGCATACCGCCATTGTGGAAGGGGTCTCTGAGGTGGCAGCGCCCCTGTTGCTGTCTACCATGGCTACGGTTGTAGTTTTTGTTCCACTGGTTTTTGTCTCGCGCGAAATTAAACTTCTATTCTTGAGCTTCACCTGGTCTATTTCCATTAGTCTGTTTGCTTCCCTTTTGGCCGCCTTGATTCCCACCCCGGTCTTATGTCGTTATGTATCGCCGCCGTCTGCTAATTCGAGGTTTCGAATACAGAGATACGTGGATATCGAAGGCGCATACCTGTGGCTCTGGCGTCTGGGCCTTAGAAGACCCGCTCTGTTCGCTCTCGTTTCATTTGCCTTTATAATTTTGGCGGCTGTTTTGAGCGGTAATCTCAAACACAAACCAGGTGTAGCTTCTGAAACCCATGGACTGAGGATTTTAATAGTAACTCCTCCGGGTTCATCTAAGGAAAAGACGGACATAGAGACCAGGTTCATAGAAGAGAGGGTGTCAAGGTTACCGGGAATCGATAGGGTTTATTCAGAAACCACTGGAAACCAGGCGACTATAAACGTCTATTTCCCAAGGGACATAAAGCCAAACAAATTGTCGGAATTTGGACGCCAGGTCGAAATGTCATTTAAGGAACGTCCCGACGTTCAGTTCCACCTCGTCAACCTTGGAACCGAGGGTGAAGAACGGGTGATTTCCTTGAACGTGACTGGTTCCAGTCTGGTCTCACTGATGGAATTTGAGGTTAAGATCAGAAAGGAACTGATTAAAGTACCCGGTGTGAAGGATGTCATAGTGAGGCAGGGAAACTTGACGCCTGTGGTTGAGTTTGCAGCGTTTCACCCACTTCTTGGACATTTCGGGATCAGCGCCGGAGAGATTGCGCACCTTTTAAGAGGGCAGTTGACCGGTCCTGTGGCCGCCAAAATTACAGGCGCAGATAGAACGGTGCATGTTCGTGTTCGGGCACAGCGAGAATTTTCCGAGGGACTGAGTCCTGTTGAACGGAGTATAGCGCATGGGGCATCAGGTAGCCCGATCCCGTTTATGGAACTCTCTCAACCGATTGGAAAACTTGAGCCATCTGAGCTACATCGGGAAAACGGACGACCGGTGATCAGGTTTACGTTGTTGACCGATGACACGGATGTCCTGTCCATGGTCAAAAAAGTGGAGCAATCTGTTACCGGATCGCTGGGAAAAGGTTACGATTTGAGTTTTGGTGAAGAAGTTAGGGATGTCCAGAGAGTCAGGCGGGAAATGATTAACGCTGGGATTTTGGGAATTGGGCTCATCTATCTAATTCTCGTGGCAGCCACAGAGTCATTCCTCAAACCGATAGCCATCCTGGCGGCCATCCCCTTCGCATCGGGTGGAGCCGTAATGGCCCTCTACCTGAGTTCCATGCCCGTGACGTTGCCGGTCTATATTGGTTTCATCATGCTTTCGGGACTTGTTCTAAACGCCAATATTGTTATGATTCACACAATAAATGATCTGGAGCGTACGGGCCTGAATCCCGAACAGGCCATTCCTGCCGGCGCTAGGAGGAGACTTCGCCCGATTCTCATGACCGTATGCGCCGCTATATTTGGCGTAATGCCAATGGTTCTGGACAGAGGCGCCGGATCCAGTATGTGGGGACCATTCGCATTGACCATATCAGCGGGCATGGCTAGTTCATGCGTTTTTTCCCTCATTTCCACACCGCTTCTACTGCTCGGGTTAAATAAAGCCAAACTGTGCCTTTCGAGCAAACTGGCCGCTCGGCCTAAATCCTGCTGAATAAAACAGCGTATTTCAGTTTGTCGCAGTGGCATTCAGACGCTTCTATTTCAATTCGTTAAGCAATTTCCGTGCAGGCTCAAAATCGGGATCATAAGTCAGCGCACGTTCAAGACTCTTTTTGGCCTCCGCCTTTTGTCCTAACGAGATGAGAATCTTGGCCAGTTCGGTCCTGTAGAGTGCAAACCTGACCTCACCTTCCAATATCAGTCCAAATTCCTTGAATGATTTATCATGCTCACCCTGTTGCGCATAAACCCGGGCCAGGTCAAAACGGGCGTCCTCCATGTCCGGTTTAATGGCTAGCGCTCTCTCAAGCAGTTCTCGGGATAGCGCCAATTTGGAAGAATCAAAAGAATACATTCTGCCAAGCATGGCTACCCCGAGGGGGTTGTTCGGATCGAGTCGGGTAACTTCCTTGAACTCCATGATGGCCCTATCCGTATCGTGGGCAAAGAACAGCGCCATCCCCAACCAATACCTTGTGACCGAGGAAGCAGGATATTTCTTCGCGCATTCTTCGAAAACTCCTGTAGCTCCTTTCAGGTCTCCGGTATCCAGAATCTTCTGACCAGATGCGACGCAGCTAAACGCCTCAGGGTTTTGCGCCTGGGCTGAGAAGCTCTTGGCATCCATTCCGGTTGTTTGCGCTGTACCCACAGACTGACCAGCCAGAATAAATAGGGGTAGAGCCAGAAATGAAACAATCACCCTTTTCATGAGCCCCGTTTTTAATTTGGACATTTTCCATTCTCCATTTGGTCTCTTGGAATAAGGACACAAGTATACTAGACAGGAACTGGTAAATGTAATTAAAAAAGGAGCGACCATTGAGCCGCTCCTTCGTCAAGGGGGAGAAATACTTTTAATTTGGCCTAACGATAGTAACGATAATAGAATTTCCCAAATAGGTAATTTGTGTCGTAGTAATTCCCGTATTTCCAACCAGCGTTGGCGTAATAACCGTAGGCTGTCTTGAAAGCATTCTCGAAGGCATTAACACTAGTGTATGAATTTCTCAACTTTGACTGGCTGCTCTTTAGGCTGTAAAGAAGTTTTTGGACTTGGGTTGACGATGAAGTGGTCTGTCCGCCTGTCAGGTAATACCCAATTGCCATAAGTTGCCATATTGACTGGGTTGTCTTTAGTCCTCCGTTATTTCTGTAATAGTAACCACTGCCATACCACGACTGGACCGTTCCTGTCTGGGCAGAATAATACTGGAGGTTCGCCTTCACTGTAGCCTCTGAATATTTTGTGCCATACTTATAGGCTACACTGCCCGCATACCACGAAAGTGACTCTGTCAGAAACGTGGTATAATACAGCATGTTACTGTTCCAAAGATGCGCATTGGTGTAGTTGTAAAAAAGGACATGCGCGGTCTCATGCGCAACTACTCCGCCCCAGTTGGCGTAGTCCCTGAAATAGTAACGGTTAAGGTAAATGTTCTGAAGGCCGCCGTACATGTAACCTGCCGCACCATCGACCTTGTTGTAAAAATAAATGTTCATTTGGCCCTTACGACTGTCATACCCTATAGTAGTCTGAGCAGCGCGGTATGCCTCGGGTAAGTAAGTAGCCAGGGACTTGGCCCATAGTAATTCATTGGAATTATTGTAATTTACATTGTAGTAGTTTGAGGTGTAGATTGCAGCTTGAGCGAAGAAAACTGCTGTAACCAGTATGGTCACAAACGCCGTTACGACAAACAACCCCTTGCGTCTGGTTCGTTTAGGCATGTAAACCTCCCCCTGAGTGGTAATCCTCAGTCCTGTGGCCTTTTTTGACAATCCATTGTTTGATTCCCAGAATGACCCTCAAAACTCCAACCAATGAGACATCGGATCGAGCAAAAGAATTAAGGGACGCCTGCTCCTCCTTTTCATCGGCCTAGAAGCCGAATCATGAGTAGTTTAAGACCACTTATGACATCGATAATCTCAGGGTAACCGATCATGCAGAATTGTCAACAACAAAATTGGTGTTTAAAAAGAATTAACTGTCAGACATTTAAGGGCGTTTGAGGATATTACCTGTTCAGTTTCTTGCGGCAATCTTCCTCAATGCTTTTGCTGATCTGATTCATGTAGTCATTTATCCAGTCGGATAACGCCATTCGTTCGGTCTCTGACAATTTATGCAGACCGGCCTTCTGGTAAACATTAGGTCCCACCATATCACGCAGATTTACAACCCTTTGCATCATTGCATTCCCTTCTTTGTATGATACGCCCGTCAACACTGCGCTTGCCAGCATCACCAGCGACCCTTCAAGAAAAAGTTTTCTAGTGATTTTCATGGTAATCTAGCCTCTGTCATTTTGAGTCAGGGTTATCAAGGATTGTTCTTGGGATCGACCAAAAAAAGAGTTCCAAACCTAAATCATCCACGAAACCTGAATCGGACTGTCGAGTCATGGAAATGAACAAATCACGACCATGAAATTGTTTTACCCTCATTGAGTGGCATAAGATCAACACCATGATAAGATCCGGGAGAGATTCCTGCCATACGCCAACTCTTCTTAGGTGATTATACATAGAAGAAATTGCTTTCTGGTTAAAAAAATTGTAAGCCTCTATCTTAACTTTCGCAGTTGAAAAAAGAGGCTAAAGGTTAATCAAAACAGTACAATAAGCTCGCGATGGGACGTCCGATGTGCTATTTAAATATTGCCATAAAAAAACGCACAACAAAAGGACGTCTCATGATGAGAGTTACTTCATTTGAGGCGGAGGATCAAGAGATTAGAGATCGGATCGACTCATTTATGACCCGGTTCACGATTGGCGCACTTTCATCGTGGGGATGCTGTCGAAAGTGCATGATCATTGCTCGAAGAGCTGTAAACTGATTTCGAGGTTTTCGAAACAGAAAAAAGGACAGAGATGACAGTTAAATGTTTCAAAGCTTGAACGAAATTGAGCAATTGATCTTTGAGACTCAAGAAACCTTGGATCGTTTGGAATCAGAGGGAGCATCCCTCATGAGGAATATCCAGAAACTGAAACAGGCTAGAGAGGACTGGATAAATTCTCATACTGTCGAGGATTCTGGTTCCGCCGCTGGGCTACTGACCAATGATTCCGGGGCAGA
>CAYNZA010000136.1:0-7957 GCA_964401595.1 uncultured Desulfomonile sp. | reverse complement strand
GGGCAGTGCATTCCGCAAAATCTCTGGCAAAGGCCGGAGACGGTCTCTCCCACCAAATAACCGGAATTCAGGAAGAAATCGTCGGCATATTGAAGGAAACGGGTGGTCTGGAACCTCAATCGCTGTTGCTTAGGCTTAAATTAAGTGAATCCGAGTTTCATCGGGAATTCGCCGCACTTCGACATATGGAAATGGTTAGAGCTGAAATGAGGGATGGAAAAAAGATCTTCCGTCTGTGGTAGGCCCACTGGTTTAGTCTGTAATCAGCGTATGGAGCCTGGCAACTGAAACAGAAAGGGGATTATCGTGAGATCAGTGATAGTCAGAGAATTTGGCGGCACTGAGGTGATGAAGGTTGAAGAAGTTCCGATTCCAGAGACTGCTCGAAACCGGCTTGTAGTGGAAATCAAAGCGGCCGGAGTCAATCCGGTGGATGCCTACATCCGGTCGGGACAATACGCGAAGAAACCGGTATTGCCGTACACACCCGGGATGGATGGCGCAGGAATTGTTGAAACCATTGGGGAAGGGGTGAAGGGTTTCAACAGGGGAGACAGGGTTTACGTAGCAGGCAGCTTGACCGGAACTTATGCGCAATACGCTCTATGCGACGAGTCACAGGTTCATCCTCTTCCAAAGAGGGTGTCATACGAAAAGGGCGCTGCCTTGGGCGTTCCGTACGGTGTTGCTTACAGAGCGCTATTCCATAAAGCTCGGGCCCGGCCAGGGCAAACTGTCCTGGTTCAAGGAGGCGCCGGAGGGGTAGGTGTGGCAGCGATACAATTGTCAAGAGCGCACGGCATGAATGTGATCGCCACTGCCGGCTCCGATGAAGGGCTCAGGTTTCTTGTTGAACAGGGTGTTGATCACGCACTGGATCATCGTTCATCCGAACACTTTGCAAGAGTGATGGAAATTACAGAAGGCAACGGAGTTGATGTCGTGCTGGAAATGGCGGCGCATGTCAATCTGGGGCGCGACCTGAAGATTCTTGCCAAGGGCGGTCGTGTGGTGGTCATCGGAAATCGCGGCCCAGTCGAAATAGACGCCCGTGACCTCATGTCCGCAGACGCGTCCATAATGGGTGTCCTGTTGTTCAACGCTGATGAAGCTGAACTTGGAATCATCCATGCCGCCCTGGTGGCCGGCCTTGAAAACGGTAGTCTGGATCCGGTTGTTGGCCTGAAGCTACCATTGAAGGATTCCGCCAAGGCTCATGAAATACTTACAAACTCTCGGCCCAGTGGAAAAATTGTTTTACAGCCTTAAACCTGGCAGTTTCGTGGGAGATATGACTTCCTGAAGGGAAAAATACGTTGGGACCAGATCGGCAGCGCCTGTTCAATCATGCCTTATGATCGCAAAGGGAGGCTCGTCGAAATGTGAGGCCCGGACCCGAGGCATGGTCGGCCGGGAGCAACTTGCGTGTCAGCTCCAGCCAAAATACCAGATTAATAGTGCAGGCGCCCCTACCATGCAAATTAGCGCGGTGATACAACCGGCGCCGTCGTCTGTTTCCAGTGCGTCATTTACGTCAAAAACGTAAACAGTTGACTCTGTTGTTTCTTCTTCGTCCCCTGCAGGGGCTTTTTCCCCGCTCTCAACTATTTCAGGTTCGTTCTCTATAGTTTCCATATTTATCGCCTCTTCAATGCCAAAAGATCACTCTCGCAAACCTGTCCGGAAACACACAACGAGCCAACCGCCCGTTTTGGATAAATCAGATGTGTTGGGCAAGGTCACAATTCACTGATTTTTAACCAAAATCGCAAGTTTTTCAGTAGCTATGATTCTGGCTGACATGCCCGGAAACGCCTCCCGCCTGGCGGCGTCCTCCACGAAATGAGCAAATAATACCTCACGATCGTCTTTGTTGATCCATCCGATAAACCAGCCTATCGGACGTTCCATATTCCTTGAACCGTCAATGTTGAGTTCGTAACCGCTGCCGGTTTTGCCATATAGTTTCCAACCATCCCCGATTTCTTCAAGATACAGCAGTTTTCTGGTCATTTCCATCGCCCTGGAACTGACAGGCAAGTTTTGATCCAGTAACCTCATCAGGAAGTCTACTTGTTCAAAACCGGAAATTTGAAGCGAGCTGGACAGCCAGCAATTTGTAAGTCCATTGTCCTTGCCCTTGTCTCCGGATACGTCACAGTTGCCGTAATTGAAACCTGAAACGTAATCAGCAAATTTCTTCATCCCAATTTCTTGAGTCAGAACCTGTGAGTACCAAACACAACTGTTTTTCATCCATGCCGCTGGTGATTGCGGCTGTTTCCAGGAATCCAGCAAGTCGTAGTATCCCGGTTTGAAGTGCAGTTCTGGGGTCGTTTCGCTGACAAGTATGCCTTCGTTAAACCCCATGAGGCTGATGGCGATCTTGAATGTGGAACAGCAGGGGCGGCGCGATTTGCAGTCTCCCTCTTCCAGAATTACGAGGCCATTTTCCTGAGCCACAAAACAGAGCGTCCCAGCTATGGCGTAATCACTCAAAACCAGTGAGACAAACACTATAAGGATGGCATTTTTTATAATGTTCCCGTTAAGGGTCTCTTTTGTCGAATGTTTGTGGCTCATCGCTAGAAACTCTCTTTCATCTCAGTGTACCCTGATTAATGATTGATTCACCGATTCTTACCGGAAGACATCGAACGATCAAGAAAAAAAACGAATTCTTAAGCCATCGGATTTGGGTGAGCTAAAATGATGAGTGAAAGAATTCTGAATTCACTCGAACGAAATGCCCACAGAAGACAGGGCGACCAAACTGGCGAACACGCCTGAATCCCCTTCCGCTTGCAAATACCGGTGGAGCCATTAATAAATTATACTTATTTGCATGTAAAATCAGTAGACTAAATCAAATACTTTATGTTATACTTTACTTAATAAGAGTGAGTCTCTGAAATAAAGGAATGTTGATTTTTATGGCACTAAGTAGTGAGGTGTGTGATGAAGCGCATTTTCTCGTTGTCGCTGATCGCTGTATTAGGCATGCTGATTTTCACCGTTACAGATTCAATATCCCAGGATCAATTTCCGATGGACCCTCAGGCAGGATATGCCTTGAGAAAGCGTCCTGCTCTCCCGTCGGTCTCGCGGGGATTGCCATCCAACTCGAGGATTGGCACGCACGAGATAACCAAATGTCAGCCGCCTGCGCCTCCGCCACCAATGCTTATGCCGATGCCCTGCTGTCCGCCACCGGTTTGCGCGACTCCGGCCGGCATAGAGCCATCAGCGTATCTTGGATATCTTTATAAGGATCGAGGAGCTGGTTTTAGTGTTCAGTACAACGATGGAAACCGGACTCAGTCTTCCTTCAGGTCCACGAGAAACGATTTCGACCTTCAGGGTATCTGGCTGGAACTGGCTTTTCCAGTGACAATCTCCAAAGAACTAACAGCGACCCTAAGTGGCGCACATCTTTTTTCTCTTCAACCGAAGTCAACCCAGTCTTATGGGCTTGTTGGAATGCCGTCAGCGGCAAGGTGGTGGAATCCGGACGTCTACTGGTGGGAAGTAGACGGGAAGGGGGCCTACAAGCTGAACCAGTATTTAAGCGCCGTGGTAGGATTCAGGTGGACATCGCTGGGCGCCGATTTTGGGACTCCGTATGACGAACGGGGCTTCATAATACCGAACACAGACACTGAGACTCTCAGAACCAACACTTATATACCATATTCCGGGGTCATGCTTGAGAACGGGGCCGATTGCCAGGGCGGGCTCAAGATAGCCGCTTACGGCAGTCCGGTCGTCCCGGCCGATTTCAATTACCGTGAAACAATGACTTTTAATGGGGCGGCGGCGCTGACGATCAATCCGCTGGTCAATCTTGGGATGGGTTATTTCGTCGAGGGTTACAGCGAATACTGGATGAAACGACAGGCGGCAATCTTTGGCGGTTTTGTAAAATTTACCGCTGTTCATGCGGAGAGGACCGTGGGTTTCAATTCGGGAAACGCCACCATTCCGATAGACGTTACGATTGACAGAAAGAACTGGATTTTTGGCGGAAAAATCGGATACGTTTTCTGACAAATAAGGGTATAAACAGGAAAGGGCTTACGATAAAGCTACCACTCCACATCCTCTGAGAATAATTGACCGCACCCATTGAGGGGGTCACCCATGGCAATTAATGATGACATTCGAGTCCCTGCAACCGATGACGGTGAGACAGGTCTTTTGAGGAAATATACGGGCCTGTTAAACCTTCGTTTCAAAGACAGAAATCTGGAACAAGCCTTTCGTGAGGACTATCACAGGAAGTCCGTATTCACCGTAAGGGTGAGTCTTCTGTTTGCTATAGCTCTTTACGCCGCTTTCGGCGTCCTGGATAGTCAGATAGTTCCGGACATAATGTATGAGGCATGGATAATAAGATTTGCGATCTTTTGTCCATTGACCCTGGTTCTTTTTTTTCTGACTTACAGCAAAAAGTTCCAAAAGCATGTCAAGACGGGACTGATATTAATGGGTCTGGTCGGTGGGTTGGGTATTCTGGCGATGATAGCGCTGGCCCGGCCACCAGGTTCCGATGTTTACTATGTGGGACTGATTCTTACCACGATTTTTTATTTCATTTTTCTGAGATTGGACTTTTTAGGCGCCTCGGCCATGGCATGGATCATGTTTTTACTTTACGAATTCACTGCCATCTGGATCAAGGGTGTCTCAACCTTTATTCTGATTAACAACACATTCTTTTTCGCTTCTTTCAACGTTGCAGGGATGGTTGCATGTTACTGGGTTGAACGATACATGCGTTCCGATTTTCTGCAGCGCCGCACAATCACCGAACAGGCGGACAAATTGAACATGATCTTCGAACATTCGCCTGTTGGGATCATGCATTTCGATTCATCCGGAGTTATAACGGCCTGTAATCAAGCCTTTGTCAAGGTACTCGGGTCCTCCAAAGACAGAATAATCGGATTGAGAATGCTCTCGGACTTGAATGACCAACAAGTGATTCAGGCTGTCAAAGAATGTCTGTCAGGCAATATGTCATCACATGAAGGCGTTTACGTCTCGGTGACCGCTAACAGGAAAGCTGTTGGCAAGGCCCTGTTTGCACCGGTAACCAACAGCGAAGGTTTGGTGGCGGGTGGTATCGGGATAATTGAGGACATCACGGAAAGACACAACGCGGAAGAAGCCTTGCGTGTGAGTGAGCAGCGTTACAAGTCACTTTACTCGATGATGCGTTTGATGTGCGATAACGTTCCAGACCTTATATGGGCCAAAGATCTGCAGGGGAAATTCATCTTTGTGAACAGGGCGATGGTTGAAAAGCTTTTAGGAGCTGTGGACACTGATGAGCCTGTCGGAAAGACTGACATGTTCTATGCGCAGAGACACAGAGCGGGCCATGAAGGACGAGCAGACTGGTTTACATTTGGCGAGATTTGCGTGAATTCCGATGAAGTGGTCCTATCCGACCAGCGTGCCCAGAAATTTGATGAATTCGGTAATGTTAGGGGAGCATTCCTGTTTCTTGATGTATACAAGGCGCCGTTCATTGACGAGAACGGTCAGGTTATAGGAACGGTTGGTTGCGGGCGAGACGTTACCCGTGAGAGGAGTCTCGAAAATGAACGCGAACGAGCGGTAGTCGCATTGACGGAGAGTGAAAAGAAATTCAGGTTCATAACGGAATCCGTGGCAGACGTTGTCTGGATGATGGACCTTAATCTTAGAACTACTTACATAAGCCCGTCCGTGGAAAAGTTTCTTGGTTTTACCTCTGAGGAGAGAATGCAGCATACCCTGGAACAAATGGTCACTCCTGAATCTTTGCAGCATGTAAGGAATGTTTTCTCGGAAGAACTGAAGAAAGAGGCTGAGGGGGAACATGATCCTGATCGAAACATCATAATGGAGGTCGAACACTTCAGAAAGGATGGTTCCAGGGTTTGGGCGGAAAATAATATTCGGGGGATCAGGAATTCTAATGGCGCACTTGCAGGTTTTCTCGGGTTATCCCGTGATATTACCGAGCGCAGGATTCACCAGCATCGACTGGAAAGACTCAATCACTGCCTCTTGTCTCTTGGTGGTGATTACAAAACCAATGTGAAGAAACTTACCTGTTTGTGTGGAGAGTTGCTCGGGGCGACATGCGCTCTTTATTCAGGTATAAACAGCGGGATGCTTTTCTCAACAGGCCAGTGGAACGCTCCAGGCGATTTTGTAGCTGAAGATGAGCCTGAGGGGCACATCTGTTACGACGTAATCAGGCAAAACAGGCAACTGCTGCTTGTTCGGGACCTTCAGAGCACTGCATACGCCAGAACTGATCCTAATGTGGCCAAATACGGATTACGAACCTACATAGGATCTGTTGTGCATCGCAGCGATAAGCCTTACGGATCTTTGTGCGCAGTTTTTGAGCATGATTTTGCTCCCACCGAGGATGAAAGGCATATCATTCAGATAATAGCTTCAGCCATTAGTGGTGAGGAAGACCGCGAAGTATCCCGCGCACAACTGCGTCAGCGACAGGCCATGGAACGTCTTCTGCTTGATATTTCGGGAAAACTCATTGGTGTTTCCGCAGCGAATATAGACGATGCAATAGATGGCGCTCTCAGGGCAGTAGGAATGTTCTGCGGGGTAGACCGCTCGTATGTCTTTCTTTTCGACCATTACAGTCGCACCATGACCAATACTCACGAATGGTGCGCTTCGGGGGTGAGCCGGGAGAAGCAACGCATTCAGCGCTATCCCATCGAAAAAATGCCTGAATTGATGTCCAGGCTGGAATCTGAAAATGACATTCACATTCCAGTAGTGGCAGGGTTGGGCGACGAGTGGAAAGTTGAGCGGGCTGAGTGGGACGCCCAGAACATTAAATCTCTTATGCTGGCGCCCCTTTACCAGCACGAGAATCTGGCGGGTTTTGTGGGATTTGATTCAGTAAGTTCGGTCAGCGTGTGGGAAGAATGGCAGCGGATATTGTTGCACATGTTTGCTGACAGACTGAGCGCGGCTTTTGAGAGAAAAATGGCGGAGGATGAAAGAAACCGCCTGAATGCACAGTTAGTCTGGTCACAGAAGATGGAAGCGGTTGGAACGCTTGCAGGAGGGGTAGCCCACGATTTCAACAATTTACTCCAGGTCATACTCGGGTATTCAGACACGATGCTTAGGAGCAAGAATCCTGAGGATGCAGAATATTCACGGATAAAACAGATAGTTGAAGCTGGAAAGAGAGGGGCTGACCTCGTGAGGAGTCTGCTGACCTTCAGCAGGAAGGTTGAACCAAAACTATCCCCGACAAACCTAAACCATGAGGTCATGCAATTCCAGGCTTTCCTGTCCAGGGCAATCCCAAAGAATATACGCATAGACCTGCGTCTGAACGGAGATCTCAAGTCAACGCTGGCGGATTCCTCTCAAATAAACCAGATACTAATGAATCTGGGAGTAAACGCAAGTGACGCTATGGATGACGGAG
Source organism: uncultured Desulfomonile sp. (assembly GCA_964401595.1). Taxonomy (GTDB): domain Bacteria; phylum Desulfobacterota; class Desulfomonilia; order Desulfomonilales; family Desulfomonilaceae; genus CAITZA01. Next base: position 486 of record CAYNZA010000136.1, on the reverse strand, counting down.
GGGTCCTCACCATTCACACAGATAATGTTGAACTTGAAGGAGACTACTGCAGCAAACACATCGGGGCAAAGCCTGGATCGTACATCATGCTGGCGCTTTCCGACACAGGTTCCGGGATGGACCGGGAAACTCTGGAACATATTTTTGAACCGTTCTTTACAACCAAGAAGCAGGGAAAGGGAACCGGCCTGGGCCTGGCAACCGTTTACGGCATAGTCAAACAGCATGGCGGCTACATAACCTGCTATAGTGAACAGTCGGCGGGAACTACATTCAAAATCTATTTTCCCGCCGCAGCAGGTGAACTCTATTCTAATGATGATCCTGAGGCCCTGGTCGTTGTGGGTGGGCAGGAAACCATCCTTCTGGTGGATGATGAAAACGAGATTCGGACGTGGCTTAAAGAGCTTATGGAAAGCTACCAGTACACGGTGTTTACCGCACGTAACGGGAGGGAGGCGCTGGATGTCTACAGGAAATATCACG
>CAYNZA010000135.1:0-8082 GCA_964401595.1 uncultured Desulfomonile sp. | reverse complement strand
AACAGAGAGGTTGTCCTAAATAATCAGAGAAAATCAGTCAGTTTAATGTGAAAAAGAACACCACCTGCCCTAATTTTCCACTGTTCCGTACATCTATGCCGCTGATACTGTTGAATTTGAGAACGGAGGCGGGATTTCCTTCTCCATCGAATAGGGGCTATGCACTATATTTGTATTTCTCTTCTCTGTTTGACCACGTCCCAAACAATTTCAGGGTGATCTTCCGCTATTTGAAGTAATACCTTGGCTGGGCCCCGGGGTGTTCGACGCTTTTGTTCCCAGTTTTCCAATGTACGGACGCTGATGCCAAGCATGGTCGCAAAATCGGATTGAGTAGCCCCCAGTTTTGTCCTTATAGATCTAACATCCGGCGCTTCAGCTGTGAACACACGTGATGGATCCATTTCGCCCCTAATTATAGATCCCGCCTCCTGAATGCTTTCAAGAAGCTCCTGAAACATTTCTTCCTTCATGACAGCTCCGTTTTCGCAAATTTTCGTAGAGTCCTTAGTTGACCAGGAGTAAGGTCATCCTGAACGGTCTTGGAGTAAACGTAAATCATATAAATAAGGTCTCCGCTGAGAGCCCAATAATATATTACCCTTATGCCCCCTCTTTTCCCTTGTTTCCTGGAAGCCCATCTTATCTTTCTAAGCCCTCCCGAATCCTGAATCATGACTCCAGCGTCCGGATATCCGGCAAGATGGGTTTGTAATTCACGATGATGGTCATCAGTTAAAAGTTCCTGAACCAGTTTTGTAAAGATTGTTGTCTCAATAAATTCCATGGCGCCCTTAGTCAAATGGTACGCCACTGACGTGGCGTTGTCAACAGTCGATAGCGCACAGTCCACCTCCAACGTGGAAAAAATTATTCGAGTGTGCACACCGGCATTTGTCATGGCTAAAATTGTCTCAAAAAATACCAGGATTGAAAAAAGCAGGTTTATGGTAATCCACTGGGCGTTCATGGTAATCGTGTCAGATGGAAAAATGAACTGGATATTGATAGAAGGATTCTGAACACCAGCACTGGAGAATGATCGATGGAAGAAATGCTGTTCCTCTCCAAGAAAATCATCAGTGTCTTTTTATATCCCATTGGCTGGGTATTGCTGCTGCTGATTGTCGGAATGATGATTCTTCTTTTCAATAGAAGTCGCAGGATCGCAATAGTGTGTGTTGGAGCCTCTACGCTGATATTGTTCGTCTTTTCGATGGAAGTGACTTCACGTACGCTGTCACGGCCACTCGAAATCCAGGCCGGCCATTTTGCAGACCCTGCGGAACTCGAAAGACGGGGAGTTAAATTCGTTGTAGTGATGGGGGGGTCGATTGTAGAGGGTGGCTTTCCTCCTGCTGAGGCATGGGGAACCTGTATTCCCAGGGTGATGGAGGGCATCCGTCTGGCCAAAGGGATTCCGGGTTGCAAATTGGTATTGTCAGGAGCCTCCATCCCCGGCAGATCCAGCGACGCTGACTCTATGGCGTCTCTGCCTATCGAAATGGGCCTTCCCAAAGATTCCCTGATCATCATGACAACCGCCAGGGATAGCGATGATGAGGCCAAGAGCTTTGCGGAACTGTTGGGGAAACATCCGTTCGCGCTGGTGACATCCGCATACCATATTCCGAGATCCTTGAAAATGTTCAGGAAATATGGCGCTGAGCCTATACCCTCTCCTTGCGATTTCAGAGCGCTTCGTGAAATAGCGTTCTTTAGCGGATTTCTTCCTTCTGCCGTGAATTTTTCAAACTCACAGAGAGCAATTCATGAATACTTTGGTTTGATGTGGTTCGATATGAAAGGGTTACTCTTTTCCCAAGCGTCTTGTGGACTCCGATCTCACGGTTTTATGTCCTAAACTTTCAGCGTTCTGTTCATGGTGTCGATAACGGTCAAACCCTCGCAACTGTTTAGTGTGTGGATAAGCTTTGATCCAGGAATCCACTCGGGAAGGATTTTGGAAACCTCCTCTTCACTGAACTGCTCGTGAGTTAATTCCGTCACTCTGTTGATCGATACTGCGTAACCATAGTCTCTTGAACAATCCTGCGCCGGTCTGTAAAGGCCTCCCTTCCAATAAAACAGATTTCCCGCTGGACGACTGCTCCGGACATCCGACTTCACCGGGTTATTTTTGTGAGGCTTCCATGGCCCAAATGGGGAATCTGCCGAAAAGAGAGACAATTCCATGTAATTGTCATCCGTCAGAACATTGTAAGGTCTTGTGCCGGCAAACAACCACCAGTTTCCACCTATTAGCGCCAATGTGGGGTCAGCCGCCTGAATGTCGTCAATCATGACTCTGTCAAATTCCCAGTCAAAAGGAAAGCGGACGCATTTATAAAGTTCCACCGTTCGATTTGAACCTGATTCAGGGATCATGTAATAAGTTTCCTCCCACTTGAAAACACATGGGTAAGAGAGATGGTAGTCCCTTTCAACGATCTTTACAGGTTCGCGCCACCGTCCGGCGCCATCCATTTGAATTACCGAGATATGACCTCTGTTAGAAGAATAAGGAAACTCTTCCATAAAAATGAAGAATCCATCTTTATCTTTTACTGGGAAAGGATCGGCCCAGAAGCGGTCCTTGGGAGGGAGCATCTTTGTGAAACCACCTATTCCGAATCTCTCTTCCACTGATTCGCTAAATCGGTAACCCAGTCCCCACTGGTCAGACCCTGTCTTGTCTTGCGCCCAGGCTCTCAGGCGTTGAGCCGTAAGTTTCATGGCAAGCCTGACCATCTTCCTGTTTTCTGGAGGCGGTTGGGGGGTAAACAACGCAGGATTCCCTGATCCTGTATCGCCACATTCCTTCAATGACCGTAGCCCATGACGATGAAGATCTTTCAGCTTCCGTCCCAGTAGAGTCGAAGCGACCCAAAGCAGCCTGTTGGACGCTCCACCAATCGACCATCGGTCTTCAGGCAGATGGACCGGGATAATAGACCGGCACAAAACCTGTCGCTTATCTAGCGAGACGTCCTGGCGACGTATTTCAACTTTGAGAATCGTGGCCCCTCCCACTACTTCCCAAAAGGCCTGACCACCATCCCACTGGAGGGAATTTCCGGAATATTCCGCTGTCCATACACCGCCTCTCGCCAGACTCAACTCGTCAATCCCCTCAACCATTAAACCTGAACAAAATACAACGTCCAAATCATGTGAGGCTATCGCGTCCACTTGCATGGGAGTCAGTCTTATTTCTGAAGCAGTCCCTTCTGGGCCAATTACCACTCTGGAGGACATAGGGGCAATTTCTTCCAGTGGTCCCGTAGTTATGGCGTCCGGTCTCCGTGAAGAAACAGCGCCGTCAAGCGATAGATAGAATCGATAAAACCAATGGGAACGACCTCTCCACAAATCGCCCAGGATGTTCCCAAACTGTGAAAACAATGAATTGCGAGACGAGTCCGGGGCCGCAATCATGGGAATCTCAATAATACCGGCTGACACAAGGTCACCAAGAGCTTTTCGAATCCACAAGGGTTGCAGACAGGAATTGCAGATCAGGCCCAAGCGTAGTGGTCGTTCAGGCGTGGTGGCTTCTTCAGACATGGCTGCATTCATGTTCACGATTTCCGGTTGAGTCGTCCTGGATGTCATTATTACCCCTATTTTTCCGTATCATCTCAAGCACTACCACAGTTCTTGAAAAATGCTCAAGTAGTAGGTGATTCACCGATGATCTAATAATCAGGCAGTCTGCTATTTGGCTCCGGTTTCCCAAATTAGTCGGTCATTTTTTTGAAGCCCTTGATAAGACGGCGTTTTGGAGCATGCTATCTCGAGGCTTTCTTCCGGATTGTATTGCATCGATGAGTGTGGTAGTTTTGTGAGGAAATCCCGCACCAGATAATGTTCGCTAATTGGCTCAAGATATTTTTTGAAATTATTTTAAATCTTCACTGATGAGAGATCATGTCAAATAAACCGGCATGTGAAAATAGGCCTCTTTCAATACTTTACCTCATTTATGGATTCCGTATTGGTGGAGCGGAGAGCTACCTTCTCGATTTATGCAAGGGCCTTGACCCACAAAAGTTCAGGCCTGAAATAATATATTTCTATCCTGAAGAGCAGATGTTGCCGGAATTCCGTGAGGCCGGCATCCCTTGTTCCATTTTTCCGGTCAAAGGGGGTGAGTTTACCCTTCGTGAAATATGGGGGCTTTCCAGATTGATAAAAAAATTGTCCCCCGACATTGTTCACGTCCATCTGTTTCACGCCAGTCGCTTCGGCGCCGTTGCGGCCTTTCTGGCAGGCTCCAGGAGAATCGTGAGGACGAAGCACAGCGTCAGAAACCCGGAAAGCAAACCCGGAAAAAGAGATAGAGTTTGGCAGGCCTTGAATCATCTCACGATTTCAACAAATGTAGCCGTCTCCGAGGCCGTTGCCAGACAAATAGGCGCTCAGCATGTCATTTATAACGGAATCGACACCAGTTATTTTGATCCAAAACTTGTTGGCCGGACTGATCACGCCCTCTATCCTGAAAAGTTCGGTGTAAAAAGCGGACCGGTCATTGGAATAGCCGCCCGGCTTGCCCAGCCTAAGGGTCACAAGACACTCCTGGAGGCTTTCTCCATTCTTTTACCTCACTGGCCCGACGCGAGTCTGCTTATCGCAGGTGATGGGGACGAACGAAACGCCCTGGAGGCGCTGATACGGAAACTGAACCTATCGGAAAACGTCCAAATCCTTGGTTCAATCCGAAACGTCAGGGAATTCCTGGCGGATCTGGACATATTTGCCCACCCATCAATACTTGAGGGGCTTGGCATTGCCGTAATCGAGGCCATGTCCATGGAACGGGCAATTGTGGCGACCAATGTGGGTGGCCTGCCAGAACTGATAACCGACGGAGTTGATGGAATCTTGACCGAACCTAACAACCCCGGCGCATTATCCGAGGCAATGGATCGAATGCTGAGACTTCCGGCGCTCAGGCAAGAATTCGGGAAAAATGCCCGAAAAAAAGCCGTGGAAAAGTTTAGCATCAGCACAATGATTCGTAAATACGAAGAGCTATATCTTGAGATGTGTCGTTGAACGAAGATCACCCCACATTTTTTAATGCTTCCTACCCGGAAACACTCCGACATACTACCCCATTCCGGATGCTCCCGGAGTCCGGACAATGTTCCGGTATCTGGTTTCTTGCCCCTTTTTTATCAGTCATTGCGGTAAAAAGCATGCTAACATAGGGAATCCATCCAAAAAAAGAAGGCAACATGAACACTCTCGGAATCAAATGGCAGCGCCTGGTGACAGACGGTGAAACCTGTGAAAGATGCGGCTCAACTGAGGATGAACTTCACAAGGCAATCTCCGCTCTCAAAAAATCCTTGTCCCCTATGAACATTGAAGTCGTATTGGAAAAAACTGAGATCTCATTCGAGGAATTTGAGAAGAATCCCCTGAGTTCCAACCAGATATGGATTAATGAAAAGCCCCTGGAGGAATGGGTTGGTGGAATTATTGGCCAAAGCCCCTGTTGCGGGCCCTGCGCTTCCTGTGACTGCAGGACGGTTTCAGTGGACGGGGAACTCTACGAGACCATCCCCTCCGACTTGATCACGAAGGCCGGGCTTCTGGCAGCTTCAAGGTTGTTTGTCGCTGGACAGAGCAAATCAGTAACGGATGAGCCGGACCGTGACCCCTCAGTTATTCGCGGCTCAGTAGGCCAAACTGTTTAGGACAGTCCACCGCTTGAGGACAGGTTAACAGTCGTATTACCCTGATGGTTCACATTTTTTTGAGAGCAAGCCATATTTATACCACATGGCCACGGATGTTAGGTGAAAAAATGTGCCCGATCGGGCGTTGGAGCGCTATCTTACTTTCTGGAAAACCGTTGCGCATCTAACATCAAGGTTATTTATGGAAATGCAATTGACTGCCTCGGTTGATTCTTTTACACAGAAACTCCCGTTCGGCCCTTCAGGCAACATGTTCCTCATTAAAAACTATTGACAACCCTATTGGTAACTGTTAGTTAGCATTGCGAACTCAACTGAGTTCTGAATTATTATATGGAGGAAATGATGAAGAGATCTCTATTTTTAACCCTCGCGATTCTTGCTGTTGCATGTTCCGTGTGTTTTGCGGCCGACAAGCCTGCCGCTCCAACCGCAGGGTCCGAAGTCGTAGCAATTGGTGTAACGGTCACGGAACTCACTGAGGTAGTAAAAGGCTGGAGTGTGAAGAAGAAAGTATTAGGACAGTCTGTCTACAACGACAAGGACGAGAAAGTCGGCGCAATTGATGACGTGATAGTTTCCGGTGATCGCACAATCGGTTTTGCAATAGTTGGAGCCGGTGGATTTCTGGGAATAGACAGACACGATGTGGCCATTCCGGTCAAACAGTTCCAGATCAAAGATGGCAAGTTCATTCTTCCGGGCGCCACCAAAGACGCCGTCAAGACGATGCCTCCCTTCAAGTATGCTGAATAAACATTAAATTGCCGCGAGAAGGCTTTGAACGGTTTCTCTGTTCAAGACCTTGTTCCGGTGATCCTGTCATGAAGCCCCGGCAGTTCCAATGCCCGGGGCTTTTTGTATTTCATTGAGACACGTGCAGACAGGAGCTGCTCAAGTCATCTGCCTGGAAGACGTCCTAAAATTTAAAGAGCGCCGAATCGATTGTTGACCCTAAAAGACAATGGTCCCGTTGACGCCGATGTATTTTTGTTCGCTCCATGCCTTTGCGCCATCGATGTATTTATCGGGAGTCTGTATTTCACCGCTGGTCTGTATACCCCTTATGTCGCCTTCTATTTCGAACCTGAATCTGCCTGTGTTTAATCCAGCCGTCAGATTGACATGCCAACCGGCGCCCGAGGACCTGATGATACCGAATACGTCCCGTAGAAGATGCTGATCATGACCGTTGCCAGTGACGTAAGACGCATCGGCCTGAAGGCGATACAGAAGAGGTGGGAGCCGCCATCCTCCAAAGATTTGGCCCGAATCCAGCGATGATTTCAGGATGCCGCCGACGTATATGTGCTTGTAATACTGACTGAATTCAATAAATGGACCTGGTAGAGGTATCGAATAATAACCATACTGATCAGTTTCATCGTCATAAATCCCATACTGATAACCATCAGTATTCGTAAACTTAAACTGGCTTAACCGATATCCCAGTACTCCTCTAAGGGATGAAAATCCCGGCGCCTGTATATTGCAGCTAAAATCGGCGGTCCAGCTTCGTGGCTCCGCTTCGGCTTCAGAAAAAGTTGTCTTCTGATTCGGATTCCTGGCGTCCAACCAATCACTATCCTGAGCTTTTTGACTCGAGAGCACGTTTAGCGTCCCAGACCATTCCATGTTTACTTCCAGGCAGGGATAGGCGACAGATCCCCGAATTGCCAGAAATGTCTGGTCCCACGGATACTCCAGGCGACTGATAGGGTTTTGAGATCCTGTAGAGGCCGGGAGTTGCCAGGAGGTGAAGCTGTTGAAGTATTTCCTTAGACCTACCATGAGATTCAGGTAGGGATTCCAATGCGATTCGGGCGAACTCAACGTATCAGAGTATTCGATGTTTCCAGATTGCGCATGGGCAAACAAAGCGACAGACAAACTGAAAACTGACACCAGTAAAAAAAACGCCCTTAAAAGTCCGGATTTCATCGCCGGTTTCCTTTAGTGAGTAAGAGTAAGGGAGGCTTGGAAGCATTAGTCTACATCAAGCGAATATTTTCAGTCAATTCTCAAAAGGAGCCAAGACTCCAATTTTCAACGGTAAATCAGGTCTTTTTAATCCAGCCATCATGAGAGTTAATCATTGCAGCGATTCTCACCATACTGACGGCCTGTTCGAGGACAATGTGCATGATGGGCCTTCTTTATTCCTCATCATCCGGAGCGCAGGTAACCTTGTGGCGTAGACGCAACCTGTCTGTGACACCAGGTCCTGGCTCATGAACGGGCGTCCGCCGCACCGATTCATCCTCGCTGCCCTTTGGGCGTGTATCCACCACCACAATGGTGGCCCCGTGGGCATGGTCTATGAGTCGTTCAACAAGGTTTTTACCTCTCGTAATTTTTTTCCAGATCGGTA